>URLB01000046.1 GCA_900548595.1 uncultured Eubacteriales bacterium | reverse complement strand
ACAGATGAACTTTTAAAAATTCATTAAATATTAATAATTATAATATTAATTAACGTTTAAATAAGCTTAATATATATTAAATATTAATAAAATTAACAATTTATTCATTGACTTGCTTTTGCAAAGAATTTATAATTAAAACATTAACTATGAAAATCATTAATGATAATATTGAAATACGGAAAGGCAGGCGATGAATATGACAGTTAAAGAAAATGTGTTGGATTTTACATCCAGGTACGGGAATATTTGCAGACAGGCTGACTACATACCTCAGGAGCTTTTTGATGAGTATGGTGTCCAAAGAGGACTGAGAGATAAAAACGGAAACGGCGTCCTTACCGGTCTTACAAATATATCCAGAATAGAAGCTTTTAAAAAAGTAAACGGGGAGAAAGTACCGTGCGATGGTAAGCTTTGGTACAGAGGTTATGATGTAATTGACCTTGTGCGAGGATTTTCTCAAAAAAGATATGGCTTTGAAGAAACGGCATATTTGTTGATTTTCGGAAAACTGCCTGATAAGGATGAATTGGCTGAGTTTAAAAGTGTTCTGGGAGCAAGCAGAACTTTACCGACCAATTTTATGCGAGACGTAATTATGAAAGCGCCGAGCAGGGACATTATGAACTCTATGACCAAAAGCGTCCTTACGCTTGCGGCATATGACAAGAATGTTTCGGATCACTCGATAGAAAACGTTCTGAGACAGTCTCTTAATCTTATAAGCACATTCCCTATGTTGGCGGTATACGGATATCATGCATATAATCATTATGAGAAAGATGAAAGTATGTATATACACCGACCCGATGAAAATTTATCGACGGCTGAAAATATACTGCGCATGCTAAGACCCGACAAAAATTATACAGCGCTTGAAGCAGGCGTGCTTGACATTGCCCTTGTTTTGCATATGGAGCATGGCGGAGGTAATAACTCGACGTTTACCACTCGTGTCGTTACTTCTGCGGGAAGCGATACATATTCTGTAATAGCGGCGGCATTATCATCTCTTAAAGGACCTAAGCACGGCGGCGCCAATATAAAGGTTGTTGAGATGATGCGTGATATAAAAGAAAATGTCAGAGATTTACACGATGACGAGGAAATAGAAAATTATCTTGGAAAACTTGTGGACAGACAGGCTTTCGATAAAAAAGGTCTTATATACGGTATGGGACACGCCATATATTCGCTTTCCGACCCGAGAGCCGAAGTGTTCAAAGGCTTTGTAAAAAAACTTGCTTTTGCTAAGGGAAGAGAAGAGGACTTTAACCTTTATGCTACAATAGAAAAATTAGCTCCTAAAGTAATAGCCGAAAAGAGAAGAATTTATAAAGGCGTAAGCATGAATGTGGACTTTTACAGCGGATTCGTTTACAGTATGTTGGATATACCCGTTGAACTGTTTACACCTATATTTGCCATAGCGCGTATAGTGGGATGGAGCGCCCACAGGATAGAGGAACTTATAAACATGGATAAGATAATACGACCGGCATACGACAGCGTTATGGCGGAAAAACAGTATGTTCCGTTGGATGAAAGGTAAAACCTAAGGACGATGATTACAAAATGGGAACAAAATTGACGCCGATTGAAAAAGAATGGAACAATCTTTTGAAAAAAGAAGATAAGTTTATATCTGCGAGAATGAAGGCCAAACCGCCTGCTTTAAACGCTAAGCTGGATCCGCATGTACCGGCTAAACTCAGAGATACCCTTAATATTGCTTTTAATAAAGCCTTTGAGGTTATATTTGAAAAAGGGTCTCCTGTTATAGAAAAAACGTACAATAAAGAAAAGCAGGAAATGGATTTTAAAGTTAATGAGTATGCGGCGAGTCTTAAACCGGATAAAAAACATATAAAAAAATTCGGAAAGAATGCGCTTAAGTCAAAGACGGTAAACATGGCAGTATCATGTGTTTCGGGCGTCGGACTCGGTTTTGTCGGAGTCGGCATCCCTGACATTCCCATATTTACAGCGTCGATATTTAAGAGTATTTATGAAACAGCTTTAAGTTTCGGATATGATTATGAAAACGAGGAAGAGAAAGCTTTTATACTGTGTATTATCGAGACTGCAATGAAGCAGGGCGTGGACTTTGCAAGAAGCAATTCAAAAATGAATAAAATAATCGACGGAGGAATAATGCCTGATGTTGATATAAAACAACAGATGAAGAGTACGGCACAGTCAATGACAGACGCTATGATATATATGAAGTTTCTACAAGGTATATTTGTCGTAGGAGCTGTTGGAGGAGCATGGGACGTAGTCTATATGAATAGAATAACCGATTACGCCATACTTAAATACAAAAGAAGATTTCTTGCTGAAAAAATGAAAAAATCAAATTGATATAAAACGGCTTTGGATTTATAATACAAAGCCGTTTTGGTAATAAAGCATATATTTATATGGATTTTAAGCAAACATTATGTTTATATAATAAACAGATAAAAATATGATTTATTGTTTAATAAAAGTCATAGTTTGTTAAATATTTGGTTTTATATCTAAAATATTTTTGCAAAAAATAAGCTGCCCAAGGCTCGGTTTTTACTCTGAATTTCCGCAGAAGCGGATATTATTAATATGTAAGTGACAATAAATCCTTGAATAATAGGGATTTATTTATTGTTTTGTTGTTCTTGCATAAAAACTATAATGTTACACAAAGCAGACTTTTATTAAAACGTCAAAAAACTAAATATTGTTAAAGAAAGGCTTAAAAATAGTTGCAAATTTTATTCAACAGTGATATTATTATTAACGTGATATGTAACATGTTAGTTGCAGAATTTAGTTGTTCGGCAATAATATAAATATGCTTATGTATTGCGTAAAATAGTGAAAATCTTAACTTTTGTCGCCTCGCAGGCAGGGGTTGAGATAAGTGCTCTGGCGAAAGAGTGCAAAATATATATTTAAATGAAAAGGAGATATGTATTATGAAACAGTTGGAAGGCGTTAAAGTTGTAGACTTGTCAACATATATCGCTGCACCTTCATGCGGTAGAATTCTTGCTTCATACGGTGCAGAAGTTATCAAAGTAGAGTCACCTAAGGGCGACGACTTACGTGCAGCTCAGGTAAGCTACAATTACCCTGCTGAAACAGATGAACACAGCTACGGTATCGACGTACAGAATGCTAACAAGAAAGGTCTTTGCCTTAACTTAAAAACAGAAGAAGGTAAAGAGGCTATGTTAAAGCTTCTTGCTACAGCTGATGTATTCCTTACAAACAACCGTGTACAGGCTCTTAAGAAAATGGGTCTTGATTGGGAAACATTACATGAAAAATTCCCCAGACTTATCCATGCTTCTATCCTTGGATACGGCGAAAACGGTCCTCTTAAAGACAAACCCGGTTTCGACTATACAGCATACTTCTCAAGAGGCGGTGTAGCAAGTGCTCTTATGGAAAAAGGCACAGCTCCTGCAGTTCCTGTATCAGGTTTCGGTGATGACTATGCAGGTATCGCACTTTCATCAGGTGTTTGCGCAGCTCTTTACAGACAGGCTAAGACAGGCGCAGGCGAAAGAGTAACAGTTTCACTCCTTGACACAGCTGCATACGGACTTAACTGGATGCTCGGTGCTAAAGAATACGGTTCAGAACTTCCTGTTTCAAGAAAGAAAACAAACAGTGCTGTTTGTACAACATATAAGACAAAAGACGACAGATGGATTCAGCTTGCTCTTATTCAGTATGACAACTGGTTCCCTAAATTCGCTAAAGAAGGTCTTAACGCTCCTCAGCTCCTTGAGGATGAAAGATTCGCTACATACGCAGCTATGCTTCAGAACATCCCTGCACTTGTAGAAGCTCTTGAGCCTTACTTCGCTACAAAGACTCTTGACGAGTGGGATGAAATCCTTACAAAACTTGACCTTCCTTTCGAAAGAGTACAGACAATGGCTGAACTTGCTGAAGACCCTCAGATGTGGGCAAATGACTCTATCTTCAAGAAAGAGACTCCTGACGGAAAGAACATCTACTACATCAGAACACCTATTAAGTTCACAGTTGATCCTATGCTTAAGGAAGAAGAAGGTCGTGGAAGATCACCTAAACTTGGTGAAGACTCTTCAGAAATCCTTAAATCACTCGGATACGATGACGCTACAATCGCAGATTACCTTGCAAAAGGCGTTGTTATTGAAAAGAAGTAATTTAACTTTTATGACCTCGGATTTATCCGAGGTCTTTTTTTATGCTAATCTTTAACAAGAAAAATCTTCCGCAGTTATACATGAAGAAAAAATGAACAAATGTGATTTTGGATAAAATAGGGCAAGTAGTATTTTTAAAAGAAAAGTATTTTAGAAAAAGAAAAAACCGAACATAAAATGTTCGGTTAAAGTGCCCAGAACCGGAATCGAACCAGTGACACGAGGATTTTCAGTCCTCTGCTCTACCGACTGAGCTATCTGGGCAGATATTCAAATTTCAGACAAATAATATTGTATATCATCTTGCTATATTTGTCAATAACAAAAATCGTTTAATTAAAAAATAACAATAAGCTGTTTTAGGCGCTTATTGTTATTATAATATGCAAATTATGAAACTAACGTTTCATTGTATTCGGTAAATGTAAGTTCGTTTTCAAAACCGTCGGAAAAATATAAATTATTATTTTTATCAATAAATACAGCATCAATACCACTGATGCCGTTAATCAGTTCAAGACCTTTATCTATTCCTAGAACGAAGCAAGTCGTACTCAGAGCGTCCCCGTCGATTGACTTATCGGATATAATCGTAACCGAACTGACATTATTATCAACAGGATAGCCTGTTTTAGGATCTAATATGTGGTGATAACGCTTTCCGTTTTCCATGAAGAAACGCTGATAATCTCCTGACGTTACGAGAGACTTGTCGGTTATTTCCACATAACCTATTATGCTTCCGTCTGACGATTTGGGATTTTGTATTCCTATGTTAAACGGTCTGTTTTCCAAATCGTTCTCACCGATGGCGTAGAGATTTCCTCCAAGAGATATTGTGGCAGATGTAACTCCGTTTTCAACAAGAAATTCTTTTAGCTTATCCGCAATGAATCCTTTTGCTATAGCGCCAAGGTCAATGGCGTCGACGGGCGGTTCGAGAGTTACGAAGTTTCCGTCTATTTTTACTTTTGAGTAGTCGACCTTTTTAACAAGTTCGCTTATTTCGTCGGCAGGAGGCACATGAGGATCTTCACCTTCAAAATCCCAACGTATACTCAGCGGCGCTGTAGTAATATCAAATGCTCCTTGGGACAGTTCGCTGTAGTATTCAGACGCTTTTAATATTTCTATCGTTTCATCCGAAACCTCAATAGGTGTTCCTTCGGAATTATTTATTTTTGATACATCACTGCCTTCTATAGTTCGGCTTAATTTGTTTTCATATTCCCTTACAAGTTCAAAGCCCTCGGCAATAAGCTCATCCGGAGATTTTTCGTTATTTTCACTGTTATATACGGCTACTGTACATACGGTATTCAGTAGAAATTCAGTCTGCTTTACAGGATAGTCCTCCTTTGGCGTGCATGAACAGAGCATTAGAGCTCCAAGGCCGATTAAAATTAATTTTTTCATTTGATTTCTCCTTAAAAAGTGTATAATATATTATGGACTAGTTTATGAAATATTTCAACTGAAATCGGAGTGTTATAGTATGAAAAAATTTGATGTAATAATTGTAGCTGCCGTGGTTATTGTTGCAGCTGTTTTATACGCCGGCGGAATTTTTTCTCCAAAGGACGAGGGAAACGAGGTTGTCATATATATTGATAAAGACGAATATGCAAGACTTCCTCTTAATAAAGATGATTCGATTACGGTAAAGACAGATAACGGATATAATACGGTGGAAATAAAAGACGGATATGCAGACTGTACGGAAGCGGATTGCCGTGATGGACTTTGCGTAAATCAGAAAAAAATAAGCAAAGTAAATGAAACGATAGTTTGTCTGCCGCATAAAGTGATTATTGAAATAGAGTGAACGGAGGAAATATGAGCAGAAAAGTTGCTTTTTACGGAATATTCGCCGCGTTGGCAGTTCTTATGGGTTATGTTGAGATGATTGTACCGTCTCCTGTGCCTATACCCGGTGTAAAGCTGGGTTTTGCCAATATCATAGTGCTTATAGCCCTATATTTTATGGGCGGCAAGGCTGCATTGGGAATAAATATAATAAGAGTTATGATATCAGCCTTGCTGTTTAACGGTTTTTCGGGACTTTTGTTCAGTATAGCCGGAGCGGCAGTAAGTTATATCGTTATGGTATGTGTGAAGAAAATAAAAAGCGCAAGCATTATAGGCGTAAGCGTTGCGGGAGGAATTGCACATAATGTGGCGCAAATAGTAGTTGCGGCGGTTATACTTGATACGCCCGGGCTTATGTATTATTTCCCGGCGCTTCTTATATCAGGTACTGTAACAGGCGTTGTAATCGGTATTATATCTAAATACTGCCTTAAAAATATCGAAAAGGCCGGTTACAAGTATTAATGCCAAAGTAAGCCGAAACAGAGTTATTAAGGCAGTCAAGCGTATATTTCCCTAAATTTTGCATATCTTATACTGTAAGCAGGATGTACAAAAATTAGGAGGTATATTGATGAAACGCAGCAAAAAGAAGTCGGTCTCAACAGAGGCGCGTACAATTATGGAGTCTATTGAAAAGATAAAGGAAGAGCTCGAAAACGCCAGAATGAAATTTGATATGGCAACAGATGAATCTCTCATAGACTGTTATATATATGAAATATCGTCGTTAAACAGCAAATATCAGTATTACCTTAAAAAAGCAAAGAAATCGGGACTGACTGCGGAAGGATTTGACGAGGTAACAGCCTGAGGGGGGATAAATATGGACGGTACTGCGGTAATTGCTTCTATGATATTTCTGTGCGTCGGTATACTGACGGTTATGGTATTTTCGGAGCCTTTAAAGGTTATCGGAAGGATACTGTTGGGAGCGGTTCTCGGAATGGTCGGAATATATGCGGTTAATATGATGTTTCCGTCTGTAAATATCGGAATAAATTTGTTGACAGCGGCTGTAACGGGCATTTTGGGAGCGCCGGGATTTGCGGTTCTGATAGTTGCGGGACTTGTTTTGTGATGACTGTCAAACTTGACAAAAAGTTACGGCTTTTATATAATGAATTTTGAGATAGTATATAACTGCTATTTGGAGTTGAAGTTGTTGTTTGAAACATTTTTGCAAAAACTTACATCAGAATTATCTGAAAAACAGTATAAATTGATTTATATTGAAAAAATAGACGGTCAAAAAGAACACATGGCTTTATTTCTAAAGGATGAAAGCCCCATATTAAGCTTTGTTTCCGTAGTCGATTTTGGAAAAAACGGTGTGATTGACGGATATACCGAAAAACTGAATGGGATAATGGAGGAATTGCTGAACGATAATAAAGAACTTTTTAACAATGCGGTGTGTGTAAATATACTTTATTCAGACTGCGTTGACGGTGTTAAAAAATTTGCGGACAGCATGGGAAATTTACGAGACAGTAATATTCATAATATATGGTGGTATACGGACGGAAATATAGTCGGATACGGCTGCGGACAGCCAAACAAAATACTCGGCATTGAAAAATATGTAAAAAATGCTTTGGATTCGGATTTTTATGAACCGAATAGAAATATTGAAGATATAAATAAAATGAAAAATCAGCTGTCTGCTCTTAGGTCTGAGGGAAAGTTTCCGATTGTTATGACTGCGATATTGGCGGCTGATATTTTTGTATTTTTAATTCAAACCATATTCGGCCTTGAAAATAATTTTATACTTAAATACGGTATAAACGGAGACATGATATTTTACGGAGGTCAGTATTATAGGCTTATTACATACATGTTTATACACAGCGGATGGGAACATATAGCTTTTAACTGTATTAGTTTATACATATACGGAACCAGAACGGAAAAATATTTCGGCAAAGCAGGTTTTTTTGTCATATATTTTTTGTCGGGAATACTCGGAGGAATATTATCGGCCGCATTAAACGGAGGATATGCCGTAGGCGCGTCCGGAGCAATATTCGGGTTAATAGGTGCGGTTCTTATCCTGTCTAAAATGAAACGCCGGAATATAGACGGATTAGGATATATGACTATGCTTATAATTGCGGTAAGCAGCATAGGTATGGGAATGATGACAGCAAATGTTGACAATTTCGGGCATATAGGCGGTTTTATAGGCGGAATAATAATAGGTTACGCAGCTTGCAGACTGAAAAAGGAATAATGAGGATATAATCATGTATATTAATAATATACGGAGTTGATTATATGACTGTTAATTATTGCGGACTTTCTGAAGCATATAAAAAGATAGTAACCGAATGTTATCCATCGATTGAGGCGCATATTAAAATAAGATGCAGTGAATATCTGGATGAATATTTCAGACGAAGACGAATTATACCGGAATTGGCGGACGAGCATTTTTTCAGTGATTATTTTTTAAAGTGGCTTCCTTATAAAGTGTGTTTGGAAGACACAGATGTTATAGACTCGTTTTATTCGTCTGCCGAGGAGTATATAAGACTGACGGATATGATAAACGGTACGTCGGCGCATAAACGCTTTTTACTTGTAGATTCAAAGGTAAAATATGAAACCGCAAGGCTTATGATGCTGAAAAGGAATATAGTAGAATACAATAACAGCTTTATTATTTCCAAAATGCCGTGGATAATAGACTTTGATAAGTATAAGACGAAAAAGAAAGCGTCCGCAGAAGACGATGAACACGATAACGGACGGTTTAAAGTAGAAAGTTTTTTTTCCGGAAATTCCGTTGTTCTGAAAAAAATAAACGGAGGATATTTTATAAGGCTGTTTTTCAGTAAAGATATTATGGACCTAATTGCCGAAAAGGATATTTTCGATATAAGCATAATAAAAAGCAAAAAGAACGGTAAATGGGTTCTTGACGAAATAAACGGGTGTTATACAATAGGGTAAAGGTAATTTATGGAACTGAATTATATTAATAAGTTGATGTCGGAAGCCTCTTCCGAAAGGTTTTCGGGAAGAAAAGTTGTTTTAGGAGAAGGGAACCCTAAATGCAATATTATGCTTATAGGAGAAGCTCCCGGAGCCGATGAAGAAGAACAGGGACGTCCGTTTGTTGGCAAAGCCGGAAAAAATCTAATGGGGTTTTTAAATACGGCAGGGTTGAAAAGAGAAGACGTTTATCTGACAAATGTAGTTAAGATAAGACCTTTTAAACTCAGCGCAAAAACAGGCGGAAAAATAAACAGGCCTCCTGAAAGAGAAGAAATAAATTTTTTTATTCCGTTTTTGAAAATGGAAATAGAGGCTGTTAATCCGAATTTGATTGTAACATTGGGGAACGTTCCTCTGCAAGCTGTTACCGATGACAAAAAAGCAACCATAGGAGAGTATCACGGGAAAATAATTTGCGTTGGGGAAAGCAGGGTTTTTCCTATGTACCATCCGGCTGCCATAATATATAACAGAGGTCTTGAGGACGTATATTATAAAGATATTGAGAAACTTGTAGATAACTTGTAATTTTTTGTGGGGGGCAAAATAACATGGTTAAGAAGAATGTTATGCTGTCGGAGAAGGTTGCCGAACAAATACTGAAGATGATAACTATAGAAAAGAAGTTTAATATTGGGGACAAGCTTCCCAATGAAAACGAACTTTCAGAGGAATTGGGCGTAAGCCGTACAACTTTGAGAGAAGCCGTAAAATTTCTTATTGCGCACAATGTTCTTGAAATAAAAAGGGGCAAGGGAACTTATGTAGCAGACAATAAGGACTTGAATGAAGATTACGGTCTAAGCGAACTGGAAAACCTTGTAATGGACTCTATGGATTTCTTTGAAACAAGAATAATGCTGGAGCCTACAATGGCTAATTATGCGGCAAAAAGAGCGACTGTCGATGACATAAAAGAGTTGGAAAGGATAGACAGTATAATAAACGAGGTTATAGACGATGTCGAAAAACGTACCGAATACGATCTTCAGTTCCATTTTGCAATAGCGAAGGCTACAAAAAACGAATTTGTTATAAATGTTATGCCTATTATATTTTCGGGAATGGATATGAAACGTATATTCCGAATTGTAAGCAGTGAAGTAAAATCTTACACAATCGACGATCATAAAATGATTATCGAGTTTATTAAGCAAGGAGACGCAGCCGGAGCGGAAGCGGCAATGAGGATGCACATTCTACATGCGTTTAATCTTGCAAAAGACCTTGTTAAATAAAAACGACCTGAATGAACTATAAGGCTCATTCAGGTCATTTTTATATTAACTTTTGATGGAATCAAAGAAGGATTTTAGTTTTTGGGATAAGGAATGTTTTGTTTCGTCAGGCATGGAAAAGACGGGAGGGTTATCGATATACCACTTTTGGGCATCTATTGGCATATTTATGTCTGGTTTTTCTTTTTTTATATATTTTCCATCCGAAGTCAGCACTCTTGATTTTACATTATCATTTATAAGCATATTGACGTAGTTTAATATAAAATCTTTTATTTCATGATCATATATAGGGCATGCTATTTCTACACGACGGGTTTGGTTCCTTGTCATAATATCGGCAGACGATATATATACTTGGGAGTTTTCTCCCTTGCCGAAAATATATATACGCGAATGTTCAAGAAAACGTCCTACGATACTTGTTACGGTAATATTTTCTGTCTTTCCTTTTACACCGGGACGAAGACAACATATACCTCTGATAATCAAATGGATTTTTACGCCTTTTTGAGAGGCTTCGGATAGTTTATCTATTAGTGAACGTTCGGTAATGGAGTTAGCTTTTATTATAATATATCCGTCTTCACCCCTTGCGGCTTCCGAATCTATAAATCTTGACATAGATTGTTTCATATCCGATGGAGCAACAAGAAGCTCGGAATAGTTTCCGTATAGATTGCCGATAAGCATGTTCCTGAAAAAGTTTACTGCATCGTTTGCTATCTGACTGTTTGCTGTCATTAAAGAGAAGTCGGTGTAGAGTGTAGATGTTTTTTCGTTATAATTTCCTGTTCCGATTTGAGTTATGTATGAAAATGAATTTTTGTTTTTTAAAGTAATAAGACAAATTTTAGAATGGCATTTGAAATTTTCAAGACCGTATATAACAGTACATCCTGATTCTTCAAGCTGTTTTGCCCATTCTATGTTGTTCTTTTCGTCAAATCTTGCCCTTAGTTCTACAAGAACGGTTACTTCTTTACCGTTTTCAGCGGCTTCACATAAATATTTAGCCACAGATGAATTGTTAGCTAAACGGTAAATGGTCATTTTTATAGATATAACATCCGGATTTGAAGCTGATTCTTTTAGGAGAGAAAGAAATGGCTGCATAGAGTCATAAGGATAAAACAGAAGTATATCCTTCTGTTTTATACATGATATTATGGAACTGTTCTTTGGAATATATGTCGGGTATTTTGGAGAAAAGTTTTCATAATATAATTCTTTATCATATTCGGTTAAACTAAAAACATATCCTGTTTTTAACGGACAAACAGAGTAGAATATTTGAGTTTCTTGCAGAGACAGTCTTTTTGCAAGATGTTCTGCCAAAGGATTTTTTTCTCCCTGTATTTCTAACCTTACAGGGGCTAACCTATCGCGTTTTTTTAAGAGAGAGGACATGCGGTCTATATAATCATATTCGTCTTCATCAAATTTTTCTTCATCCATATTTATATCTGCATTTCTTGTAACAGATATTACTGAATAATATATAGGTTTATAGCTACCGAAATAATCTTTAATGTGTGCCGAAATAATTTCTTCGGTTCGTATATATTTTTTAGAGTTCTCTATTTTAATTATTTGTTCTACAGAATTTGGGATACCTACTATACCGATATGTTCTTTTTGATTTTTTGTCAGAGTTGCAGCCACATATAAAGCCTTATTCTTGAGATGAGGAAAAGGATGGCTTCTGTCTATTATTTGAGGAGACAGCAAAGGCGCGATATATATTTTATAATAGTTATCTATAAATTTTTTTTCGTTTTTCGATAAGTCCGAATATTTAACGTCTTCTATTCCGTAGTCCTTTAGCTCTGACATTAGATTTGTGTAAACGGTATCTCTGTATTCTATAAGCGGTTTAACACACGCAAAAATATCTTGTAGCTGTTCAGTCGGAGTTTTTCCGCTTTTATTGTCGCGGTCTTTAGGAGTCATCATTGATAGATCAAATAAGCTTCCTACTCTTACCATAAAAAATTCATCCAAATTACTGGAAAATATTGAAATAAATTTAAATCTTTCAAGTAGGGGGACGTTTTGGTCATCAGCTTCTTCCAATACTCTTTTATTAAATTCCAACCAACTAAGTTCTCGATTTTGAGTGTAACTTAAATCGTAGCGACCATTAATTTTTTGCATAGGTATCCCTCTCTAACGCCGTTTTTACTGATAATAATTTGACTGCTGTCAAAAAGTTTCATTATTTCGTATGTAATAAACATTCCCGGTATTATTGTATGAATACGATCCGGACAGTTTTTCAGAATCAGTTTTTTGGAAATATCATCTTTTTTTAAGATTACTTTTTTTAATTGCTTGAATTCGCTAAATGTTATGATGGTATTTTCAGAAGATTTTTTAAAATATGTATTTGCAATTGAAAGCAGAGCTCTGTTTGTGCCTCCTATACCGTATACTGTATCGATAGTTTCATTAGGCGCTGCGAAAGAAAGAGTTTCCTTTACTTTTGCCTTAATAAGTTTTTCCTCGCTTGATTTAGGCCATATACCTTTTACGTAGGCATTAAATAAATTCAAAGAACCTATTTCATAGCTTTTGGCTGAAAGAATTTTGCGATCTTCTACTTTTGCCAATTCCACACTGCCACCGCCTATATCTAATATTACTCCGGATTCTATGTCGCCATCGTTAATTGCCCCATAATATCCTAATTCCGCCTCTTCCTGACCGGAAAGGACAGTTACGTTTTCTCCTGTTTTTTCTTTGATGTATTCGACAGCTTCTGTGGTGTTACTGATGTTTCTTAGAGAAGCTGTTGCAAAAATGTTCATTTCGTCAATGCTGATTTGACTGAGAATATCTTTAAACTTCATAATTACAGAGCATGCCTTATCAAGACCTTCATAAGACATTTTGTTATCGGTTATATAGTTCACAAGTCCTACGGTTTCTTTTTGAGAAAACATGATATTAAATTTATTTTCTTCATCTAATTGATACACGGAAAGGCGCATTGTATTAGAGCCTAAATCCAAAAGTGCTTTTTTCATATTTATATCTCCTTATAATTCATTTAAGTAATTATATATGTACGATGTGAAATCTGATTGCCGAATTATGTTAAAAATTTGTAAAATAAAAAAGCCTCGCATTTATTATGCGAGGTTTAATAAATTTATTTATTTGATTTAAGATAATCATCAATTGCAGCAGCGGCTTTTTTGCCTGCGCCCATTGCAAGGATTACGGTAGCGGCTCCCGTAACGGCGTCTCCGCCTGCGTAAATACCGGTTCTGCTCGTCTGCATAGTTTCTTCGTTTACAACAAGGCAGCCGTGCTTGTTTACTTCTATACCGGGAGTAGTTGTTCTTATGAGAGGGTTGGGAGATGTTCCCAATGCCATAATTACAGTATCGACATCAAGTTCGAATTCACTGCCCTTTATCTCGATAGGTCTGCGTCTGCCGGAGGCGTCGGGCTCTCCAAGTTCCATTTTTATACATTCCATTGATTTTACAGCGCCGGAACCGTCGTTGTTTATTCTGACAGGATTGTTAAGCAGCAGGAACTGAATACCTTCTTCTTTAGCATGATGTATTTCTTCTTTTCTGGCAGGCATTTCTTCTTCGGAACGTCTGTATACAATATAAACGTTTTCCGCACCAAGACGTTTTGCACATCTGGCTGCGTCCATAGCAACATTTCCGCCGCCTACTACGGCAACGTTTTTGCTGTGTTTTACAGGTGTGTCGTATTCGTTTCTGTACGCTTTCATAAGATTTATTCTTGTAAGGTATTCGTTTGCGGAATATACTCCCGAAAGAGCCTCTCCGTCAATACCCATGAAAGAAGGAAGACCTGCGCCTGTTCCTATAAATACGGCTTTGAAATCCATTTCAAAAAGCTCGTCAATTGTAAGAACTTTTCCTATTACCATATCTGTTTTGATTTCCACACCGTGGGCGGAAAGACCGTCTACCTCGTGCTGAACAATTGCTTTGGGAAGTCTGAATTCGGGTATGCCGTATACAAGTACGCCGCCTGCCGTATGGAAGGCTTCGAATATTGTTACCTGATAACCTGCCATAGCAAGGTCGCTGGCGCATGTAAGACTTGAAGGACCTGAACCTACAACGGCAACTTTAATTCCGTTAGATTCGGGTTTTACAACATCTTCATTGACATTTGCTCTGTACCAGTCGG
>URLB01000045.1 GCA_900548595.1 uncultured Eubacteriales bacterium | reverse complement strand
CGGACCGTCCGAGGGAAAGCCGGAAGGACTTGTTTATGTCGGGGTATACATGGGCGGTAAGTCGTATGTAAAAGAACTGCATCTGGCAGGAAAAAGAAACGTAATCAGGGAAAGAGCAGCGTACTCTGCCCTTGATTTTTTAAGAAGAAAATTGATACTTGACTAATAGAAATACCTGTTCTATAATGAGAACATAATTTCGTTATAGTTGGAAGGAGTAAGATTGCCGTGGCTGAGAAAAAAACCAATCCTAAGGATTTCAGTAAATTTGACGATAAAGGGAAAGCTCTTGAAGCAGCCCTTGCTTATATAGAAAAACAGTATGGAAAAGGCGCCGTTATGAAGCTCGGCGACGAGCCTGTGAAAGCAAACGTGGACGTAATACCTACGGGATGCTTGAGTCTTGATATTGCTCTGGGAGTAGGGGGAGTACCGAGGGGAAGAATAATAGAGATATTCGGACCGGAATCATCCGGTAAAACGACAATAGCTCTCCACCTTGTAGCGGAAGTTCAGAAAATGGGCGGATTAGCGGGATATATAGATGCCGAACATGCCCTTGACCCGATTTATGCAAAGAATCTCGGCGTAGATACAAATAATATATATCTTTCACAGCCAGACGACGGAGAACAGGCGTTGGAAATAGCTGAAACAATGGTTCGTTCGGGAGCAATAGACATTGTCATTGTCGACTCCGTTGCGGCTCTTGTACCCCGTGCGGAAATACAGGGCGAAATGGGTGAATCCCACATGGGACTGCAAGCAAGACTTATGTCCCAGGCGCTCAGAAAGTTGACGGCTTTTACAAACAAATCGAACTGTACGGTAGTATTTATAAATCAGCTTAGAGAAAAGATAGGCGTTACATTCGGAAATCCGGAAACGACAACAGGCGGACGCGCGCTTAAGTTCTATGCTTCCGTGCGTATAGATATAAGAAAAGCCGATGTGATAAAAGTGAATAACGAACTTGTCGGAAACAGAACAAAGGTTAAGATAGCAAAAAATAAAGTTGCGCCTCCGTTCAAAACTACGGAATTTGATATTATGTACGGAAAAGGAATATCAAGAGAGGGAGATACTCTCGATTTAGCTACTGAGCTTGACATAATTAATAAGAGCGGAGCATGGTATGCCTATAAGGATGAAAAAATAGGTCAGGGTCGAGAAAATGCGAAAAAATATCTCCATGAACACCCGGAAGTGCTTGACGAAATAGAAAAGCAGGTAAGAGACCACTACGGACTTAATGAAGAGGCAAACAACGGTGAAAAGCCTGCCGCAGAAACCGAAAAAACAGAAAAGACAGAAAAGCCCAAAAAGGCTAAAAAAGCCGAGGTAATAAGCGAAGACGATGAGGATATACTTATAATTCCGTCGGACGCATATACTCTGGAAGATGAAGACGAAGAGGAATATGAAGAGGAATAAGCCGAAACCATGACAGTAACAAGAATAGAGCAGCAGAAAAAAAATAAATCCAGGTATTCGGTTTATATTGACGGAGAGTTCGCTTTCGGACTTATAATGGAGGACATACTGTATTTTAAGCTGAAAGAGAGCGAAGAAATACCGACGGCAACCTATGAATATATTATGGACACGACTTTGTATATAAAGGCGCAGGACGCAGCCATAAGGTATTTGGGATACAAAATGCGGACGGAAAAAGAAATTGCCGTCAAGCTGAGGGAATATGAGTATCCTGAGGATATAATACGGAGAGTAACGGAATTCCTTAAAAAGTACGAATATGTAAACGACGAAGAGTATTGCAGAAAGTACATAAAGGAAACCATGAAACTCAGACCGAAGGGAAAATTCCTCATAAAAATGGAATTGAAAGAGCGTGGAATAAAAGAAGAAGTCATAGACGAGGCTTTGGAAGAGGCGGAAATAGACGAACAGCCGTTGGCAGAAGCTTTGCTTGAGAGAAAGTATGAAGATTTCGCCAATATGGACAGAAAAGAATTATCCAGGGTTTACGGATTTTTACAAAGAAAGGGATTCTCCTACGGAGTAATCAAAGCCGCTGTTGCCAGCCTTGCGGAAAAAGGAATATAATATTATAATAACAAGGGAAAATCCAATGGATTTTCCCTTGTTCAGCATTATTTAACTTCATGGTCGGAGGAGAAAATGGGTTATTATTTGAGAGAATTGATGAATCTTAGGAAAGACTTTACAGATTCATATAATGAGAAAAGATATGCCGACGCAATAGATATCGGCAATAAAATAACGGAGCTTTATAAAAATAACAACGCTTGTAATACGGAGTCTTACGCCGATGATATAAACAACCTTGCGATAGTGTTTGATGATGTTCATATATATGACAGAGCTAAAGAACTGTACAAAGAGGCTGCTGGGATAAAAAAAGAACTGCTTGGGGAAAACAGCATGTCTTATCTGAATACGCTGACAAATTTCGGAGTTCTTTTAAGTTCATCGGGAGATTTTTCCAAGGCAGAGGAAGTGCTTAAAACCGTCAGCGGAAGGATAAAGGAAAATGAAGGCGAGCACAGTGTAAAATATGCCGACAGTTTATATAATCTCGGCAATATGTACGCAGATTGGGGAAAAACGGAAAAAGCCGTTGAAATATTGACGAATACTCTTGAAATCGCAAAGAATATCAAAAATTATGAAATGAGCGATTTTTTGGATATACATGTCAGTTTAGCCGATGCGTGCAGAAAATACGGTAACTACAGAAGAGCGCGCGACGAGTATGGAAGAGCGGCTAAAATATCCGAAAAAGTAAACGAGGCCGACAGTTATTTTAAAATGACATATCTTCTGAACTCGGCTCTTGTATGCCAAAAGGTGGAAAAGTTTGAAGACGCGGCAAAGCAGTATGAACAGGCTGTAGCTGTGCGTGAAAGGCTGATGGATACAAAACATCTTGATTTTATTTCCGTACTTAATAACCTTGCATTGATGTATAATCTGAATAAAGAACATGAGAAAGCTTTGGATGTACATAAAAGGGTTCTTTCGCTCGTTGAAGAAATGCTGGGAAAAAATCATGTGTTTTACGGTGATGTTATAACCAATATCGGTGTAGACTACTGTGCTTTGGGAGATTTGGAAAAGGCGATAGAATACCATAACGAAGCGTTGGAAATGAAAGAGAAACTGGTCGGTGAGAATCATCCGCATTATATACTTACGCTTATCAGTCTTGCCGAAATTTATGAAAAATCGGAAAAGTATGACAGGGCTATAGAATTACAGGAAAAAGCCTTGGAATTGAAAAGAAAAAATATGGGCGAGATAAGCGAACCGGTCGGGGAGTCTCTGATAGCGCTTGGAAGACTGTATATGAAAAAAGGCGACAATCTGAGAGCGCAAGGCTTTTTTATGCAGTCCCTTATAATGAACAAAGACATTATAATAACAGGCGGCATAAAAGTAAGAGGCTATGCGGAAAATATAAGGCTTATGGCCGAGGCTTGTTGTAACATGGGCGAATCCGATAAAACGGTTCGGTTTTGCGAAAAATTGATTGAATACAGGGAGTCGGAATACGGAAAAAGACATCCGAAATACGCAAAGGCTTTATATGACAGCGCTGAACTGCTGATAAAGCTTGATTTATATGTCAAGGCTGAGGAATATCTGCAATCGGCAGAGGAAATTGTGGAAACTATGATAGGAACGGACACACCGTTTTTTATCAGATGTATTTGCACCCATTGTAAAGTTTTGTATAAGATGAAAAAATATGAACAGGCTGCCGATAAATTGAAAAAAGCCGTATCCCTGCATAAAAAATATTCGTCTGACAATACGGAGTTTTTAAAGCTTATGTTTATGCAGGCCAAAACTCAATATATACTCGGGTACAAGCAGAAAGCCGAAGAAATTATATTTAGGGCAGAGGGTATAGCCTCAAGAAGCGATGGTATTGATAAAGCTGTTATTGCGGCAGAAAAGGCTGATTTTGCATCGGAACTCGTTTCGGGAGGAGACAGCGAAAAAGCCGTTGATATGTTCGAGAAAATATACAATGACCTAGATAAAGAAAATAAGAGCGTCATGTACAACGTAACATTAAAATGGGCAGAAGCCGAGAAAATACTCGGAAAAAATGAAAACGCAGCCGACTTGGCGGTCAAAGCGTTGGAGTATGCTAAAAACACAGGAGAAAAATGCGAAGCGGAAATACTTGCGGCTAAAGCGATGACAGCTTTGAACAGAGCCAAAGAAGCAGGTGAAAGACTTGAAAAGTTGCTTCCGTCAATATCGGAAGAAAGCTCCGATTTTATAAAGTATGCTTCTGAAGTATACTGCCTTTTGGGAGCGGCATTTGAAAACCAACCTGAAAAATCAACGGATTATTTTGAGAAGGGGCTTGCGGAGGCAAAAGCAAGAGAGAATATTCCGACAGAGGAATACTGTGACTTTCTGAAAAAAGCTTCCGAAACGGCTGCAAAACTTAATAAATATACGAAGGCAACCGAATATTTAAGCGAGACCGCTCTCATTGTAAGGAGAGATTACGGAGAAAATACGGAGTTTGCGGATATACTTGCAAAAGCCGGAGAACTTTATATGTTACAGGAAAGGTACACAGACGCCGTAACCATGTATGATAAAGCGGCGGAACTTTACGCAGGACTGTTCGGAAAAGAAGATGAAAAATACTGCGATATGGTAATAAACGGTTGCAATGCTTTGATAAAAGATGAAAAATATAATGAAGCGGCTCAGAGAATAGAAAATGCCGACTCATTTTGCGGAAGAGAGGAAGAGTTTAAACGACTTCTGACATCGGCATATAAGTCTATGGGTGCGTTTGGAAAGCTTGTAAAATTAAAAATGGCAAAAAATATGGGAAAATCGAAAAAATAAGAGGAAGCATTGTTGACACATAAATTCAACTATGATATTATATCTAAGTGTGTTTAGCCGCTCGAAGAGGTTGGAAATTCGGACAAAGGGTTCGGATACCGTATTCGGCGAGTAAATTGCGAGGAGGTGTATATATGTACGCAATTATCGAGACAGGTGGAAAGCAGTACAAAGTATCTGAAGGTGATGTAATCAAAGTTGAGAAGCTTGCTGTTGAGGCAGGTTCAGCTTACGCTTTTGATAAAGTACTTGCAGTTTCAGGAGACAACGGTATTTCTGTAGGAGCTCCTTACGTTGAAGGCGCTAAGGTTGCAGCTACTGTTATCGCCGATGGTAAGGCTAAAAAGGTTGTTATTTACAAATACAAATCTAAAAAAGGCTTCCATAAGAAAAAAGGCCACAGACAGCCTTACACAATGCTTAAAATTGACTCAATCGCTCTTTAATTATTATGATTCGTGTAAATGTATTTCGTAATAAAACAGGAGATATTTACGGTTTCCGTCTGAAAGGTCATGCGGATTTTGCCGAAGAGGGAAGCGATATTGTATGTTCCGCAGTGTCGGTGCTTACAATAAATACAATCAATTGTATCGAGCTTTTTACTTCCGAAAATTTTGAATGCGAGACCGATGAAAAAAAAGGCGGATATCTCAGCCTTAATCTGCCGGATACAAGGCAGGGAAAGGCAAACTGCGACGTTCAGTTGCTTTTAAAGGCAATGCTGAACGGACTCAACGATATTGAAAAAGAATATGGTTGCTATATATCGATAAACGAGGAGGTGCACTGAAATGTTAAAATTAAACCTTCAGCTTTTCGCTCATAAAAAAGGTATGGGTTCTACAAAGAACGGCCGTGATTCAAAGTCAAAAAGACTTGGCGCAAAACGCGCTGACGGACAGGTTGTAAGAGCCGGTAATATCTTATATACACAGAGAGGAACAAAAATCCATCCCGGAAACAATGTAGGCATCGGCGGCAACGATTCGCTCTTTGCTCTTATTGACGGACGTGTTAAATACGAAAGAAAAGGCAAAGACAAAAAACAGGTTTCTGTTTATCCTGTAGAAACAGTGGAAATCGCAGAATAATCAAGCATGAAGGTTTCAAATGGAGTCATTTGAAACCTTCTTTTGTCTTAAGCTGGCCAAAGGCAGTCGATGGGATCGGTTTTGGCGAACTTACGGCATAATTATATTGTTGAAAGGTAAGATTAAACACATAGGCTTTTTATTTAGTACAGAGAGGTGAAAAAGCATGTTTGTAGACAGAGTTAAAATCCACATAAAGGGCGGAGACGGCGGCAACGGCTGCGTTTCGTTTTACAGAGCGAAATATATAACCCATGGAGGTCCTGACGGCGGAGACGGCGGAAAAGGAGGAAGCATTATTTTTGTCGGTGATGAAAATATGAATACTCTGATGGACTTCAGATACAAAAGAATGTATAAGGCGGAACCGGGGCAGGACGGCGGAAAAAGAAACCGTTTCGGTAAGGACGGGGAAAACCTTATAATCAAAGTTCCTAAGGGAACGGTCGTAAAGGAAGCTGCGACAAACAAGATTATGGCGGACATAACCAAAAACGGAGAGGAAAAGGTCGTTATCAGAGGCGGACGAGGCGGAAGAGGAAATCAGCACTTTGCCACACCTACAAGACAGGCTCCCAGATATGCGGAAATGGGACAGAAATCCAAGGAATATGACGTCGTTTTGGAGCTTAAGCTTATTGCCGACGTCGGACTTATAGGATTTCCCAATGTAGGTAAGTCGACATTTCTTTCTATGGTTACAAACGCCAACCCCAAAATAGCCAATTATCACTTTACTACACTTGCTCCTAATCTCGGCGTTGTACAGCTTAAAAACGGCAATGATTTTGTCCTTGCGGATATACCTGGTATAGTGGAGGGCGCAAGCCAAGGCGTAGGTCTGGGTATAGAATTCCTTCGTCATGTGGAGAGAACAAAGGCGTTTATACATGTTGTGGATGCTGCGGCAGTAGAGGGAGACGACCCTGTGGAAAACGTGCATAAGATAAACGACGAGCTTTTCAAATATAATCCCGAACTTATGAAACGTCCGCAGGTAATAGCTGCCAATAAAACAGATATTCCGGGAGCCGAGGAAAATGTTGAAAGGCTGAAAGCCGAATTTGAACCGCAGGGAATAAAAGTTATTCCCATATCGGCAGCTACAAACAGAGGCCTTACAGACGTAATAGACGAAATATCATTGATACTCAAAGACTATCCGGAAGATATAGTTTTTGAAGAAGAATATGAAGAATTTGAAGCTATGGAAGGAAGCAACGAACCTTTCGAGATAGAAGTGTTCGACGGAAACTATTACGTTGTTACGGGCGTAGGCGTAGAAAAGATGATGGGATATACAAATCTGGAAACGGAAAAGGGATTTGCGTTCTTCCAGAAATATTTAAGAGAAAAAGGTATTATTGCCGCTCTTGATGAAAAGGGAATAAAAGAAGGCGATACAGTAAGAGTATACGATATGGAATTTACTTACTACCGCTAAAAATTATACGAGATTTCGTACACAATTTACCGTGAGAAAAATTGGCTTGTGTTCGAAATCTCTTTTTTTGTTCAGATAATGAAACGCTTATTAATTTTATTTTAAGATTTAATTAAAAAAATAATTTTTATATAAAAATGTGATATATTCTATTTAAAGAAAATAGGATTTAGGAATATAAACGGAGGGATAGATTATGAAGAAAATTTTAGGTACAATGCTTGCCGGAGTAATGTGTGTGTCATCGGTTGTTTCCGTAAGCGCCGCTGAAATAGAAGAGAGAGAGGCGGAACTCAGACCTGACATAAGTATTATAATCGACGATGAAAGAACATATTTCAGAAACGCTTCGGGAGATTATATTTATCCGATACTTTTCGATGACTCCACATATCTTCCTTTGAGATCTATCGGCGAGATAATGGGCAAAAACGTAAACTGGGATGAAAAGACAAAAACAATTACAATAAGCGGAGACAGAGACGAGTATAAAAATACTACTAAACCTTCAAGAGAAAGCAGAGAGGACATAGACGTCCAGATAAGAAAAGACTTTAAAATAGTAATCGATAACAAGGAGCAGAGATTTAAAGACGCCAACGGCGACAGAGTATATCCACTTCTTTACGAAGGATCCACATATCTTCCGCTTAGGGCAATAGGCGAGATAATGGATAATGACGTAATCTGGGACGGAGACGAAAAAACCGTTACATTAAAAGATGATGACCGTACAGTAACTGATGCGGATTCATTTGAAAGCGGCAAGGGAAAATTCAGTCTTGAAGAACTTAAGGATAAGATACTCAAAGACGCAGGTATCGGCGGCAAAAAAGTTGAGTATATAAGAGTTGACAAAGATTACGAGAACGGCGTATGGACATACGAAATAGAATTTGCATACGACGGAACAGAGTATGAATATGAGGTTGAAATCGATACAGGAAAAATAATCAGCAGAAAAACAGAAAAAGAAGTTGACGACGATAAGGACGGCAAATATATAAGCGACAATAAGGCTAAATCGATTGCCGCAAAGGACGCAGGGATTAAAGAAAAAGACATAAGATTTATTAAAGCTACTCTTGACCATGACGACGGAAGAGCCGTATACGAAATCGAATTCAGACACAACGGAACAGAGTATGAATATAAGATAGACGCAGAAACGGGAAAAATTCTTGACAAAGATGTAGATTATGACGATTGATAGTCTGATAATTAAGTAAAACAAACGGGACCGGAACAAATCCGGTCCTTTTTATGTGTTTTAAATGGCATAAAAACAGCTTTGTTATTGCAAAAAGCAGAACAATTATTTATACTAAATATATTACGTAAAAAAGGAGAAAACTATGTTAACAAGTAAACAGAGAGCATTTTTAAGAAGCATGGCAAACGGCTTAGAGCCGATTTTTCATATCGGAAAGGCAGGAGTTACTCCGGAACTTACCGAAGCTGTAGATTCCGCCTTGGAGGCAAGAGAAATATTAAAGATGAATATACTTGATAACTGCCTGCTGGATACAAGAGAGGCGGCGCAGACAATAGCCGCAAGAACCCATTCAGATGTGGTACAGGTTATAGGGAACAGATTTGTGCTTTACAGACCGGCAAAAAAGCCGATAATAGAACTTCCGAAGGCTAAAAAGGAATGAGATAATACGATGACAGACTTCGATTTTGGGAAATGCCGCAGGGTTGCCATAATGGGAGGAGCGTTTGATCCGCTGCATTACGGACATTTGGTAACGGCGCAGACAGTCTACGACAGTTTTGACGTGGATAAGGTTGTTATAATGCCTCTTGGGGAGGCTCCGCATAAAAATATGAGTTCAGCCACGGCAGAGGAACGGTATGAAATGATAAAAGCCGCCGTAGCCGATAATCCGGCTTTTGCTGTTTCTTCCATGGAGATAGAAAGAAAGGGTAAAACCTATACGGTCGACACATTGTCCGAAATCAAAAAAAATAATCCTAATACGGAAATATATTTTGTTATGGGCGCTGATGAGATAACCTCTGTGGAAAGATGGAAACAGCCCGAAAAACTGCTTAAAATGTGCGATTTTATAGCTGTTACGCGACCGGGATTCGACAATGAGGAAGTTAAAAATAAGATAGACAGCATAAGAAAAAAATACGGATGCAATATATTCTTTCTGGAAGTTCCTTCGCTGGATATATCCTCTACGGAGCTTCGTGAAAAAATAAGAAGCGGTAAAAATGTAAAATACCTTATACCGAAGGAAACCGAAAAATATATAGCTGACCATGATTTATATAAAGAAGGTAAAAATAATGCTTGATAAAGATACTGTAAAAAGCAAACTTATGTCGGCGTTGTCAACAGAAAGATATATACACACGCTGGGCGTTGCGGAAGAGGCGAGAAAGCTGGCAGAACGCTACGGAGACGAAGAGCTTGCCAAAAAAGCCGAGTATGCCGGACTTCTACACGACTGCGCAAAGGATTATCCGCCTGACATGAAAAGACGTTTTGCAAAGGAATATCATATACAGACAGACGATATTATGAAAAAACAGATAGACCTTATACATCCGTTTTTGGGTGCGGAAGTCGCAAAAAGGGAATACGGTGCGGAAGATACGGATATTCTGGAGGCGATAAAATGGCATACCACCGGCAAAAAAAATATGTCTGTGTTGGAGAAAATCATTTTTATTGCGGATTATATAGAGCCTAACAGAACTCCTTTCGAGGGATTGGAGAAGGCAAGAGAGCTGGCGTATAAAAATTTAGACGAGGCTATGGAATATATACTTGACAGTACGATAAAGTATGTTAAGGAAAGAAACAGACTGCTTCATCCTTATTCGGAAGAAGCTTATGAATATTATAAAAACCTGAAAAAATAATTAGGCGGAGATTTAATCAAGGAGGACTATATGAATAAAGATTTACACCAGGAAGCGCTGGAAATGGCAAACCTCGCTAAAGAAGCGCTTGAGGATAAAAAGGGAGAAGATATAAAGGTTCTTGACTTAAAAGGATTGAGCAATATTGCCGATTTCTTTGTTATAGGAAGCGGAAATAACCCTAACCAGATCAGGGCTATGGCTGACAGCGTAAACGAAAAGCTTTTTAAGGCAGGATATAAATTACACCATTCCGAAGGATACTCTGGAGGAATATGGATACTTTTGGACTACGGCAGCCTTATAGTACATGTTTTCGATAAAGAACAGCGTAACTTCTATAACCTCGAAAGAATATGGGGAGACGCAAAGGAATGTTGAAATACTATTGAATTTTTGAAAAACAATGGTATGATTAAAGGTTGTAGAATATTGTTTTAAGGAGATATTTATAATGGGAGAAGCGATGACTGGCTTAAAGAGAAGCCATATGTGTTGTGATGTAAACGAAGCGCTTATAGGCAGTGAAGTTACGGTTATGGGCTGGGTTCAGAGAAGAAGAGACCTGGGACAGCTTATATTTATTGCGCTTAGAGACAGAACAGGTATTGTACAGGCTGTTGTTGACGGAAATAATGCGGATAAAGCGCTTTTTAATAAAGCGGAAACGATAAGAAGCGAGTATGTAGTTGCGGTTAAAGGTGTTGTAGCCGCAAGAACCGAAGGAAATGTAAATAAAAATATGAAAACGGGAGCTATAGAAATTATCGCATCCGAATTGAGAATACTTTCCGAAAGTGAAACTACTCCTTTCCAGGTGGAAGATGATATAACTGTTAAAGACGATTTAAGACTTAAATACAGATATATTGACCTTAGACGTCCATGCCAGCTTAAAAATATAGTAATGAGACATAAAACGGCTCAGGTTATAAGAAATTTCCTTTCAGAAGAAGGCTTTTTGGAAATAGAAACTCCTATGCTCGGAAAAAGTACACCCGAGGGCGCCAGAGACTATCTTGTGCCAAGCCGTGTACACAACGGCAAGTTTTACGGACTTCCTCAGTCCCCTCAGCTTTACAAACAGCTTTTGATGGTATCTGGAATGGACAAGTATTTCCAGATAGCTAAATGTTTCAGAGACGAGGACTTAAGAGCAGACCGTCAGCCGGAATTCTCACAGGTGGATATGGAACTTTCTTTCGTTGACGTTGACGACATAATGGATTTAAACGAAAGACTTATCCAGAGAGTATTCAAGGAAATACTTGATGTTGACGTCCCTATTCCCATGCAGAGAATGAAGTATAAAGACGCAATGGAAAGATACGGTTCCGATAAGCCTGACGTAAGATTCGGAATGGAACTGAACGACATTACTGAAATTGTAAGAGACAGCGAATTTGTAGTGTTCAAGAGCGCTATAGAGGCAGGCGGAAGCGTAAGAGCCATAAATGCGGAAGGCTGCGGACATTATCCGAGAAAACAGATAGACTCTCTTGTAGAATTTGTTAAAACATACAGAGCAAAAGGTCTTGCATGGATTGTTGTAAATGACGACGGAACTTTAAAATCACAGATAGCCAAGTTCTTTACTCCTGAAAAGTTACAGGAAATCGTAGACGCGCTTAACGGTAAGCCCGGAGACTTAATACTTATATGTGCAGACCAGAATAAAGTTGTATTTGACGCACTCGGAGCATTAAGATGTGAAATAGCAAGAAGACAGGAACTTACAAAACCCGATGATTTCAGATTTTTATGGGTAACGGAATTCCCTATGTTTGAGTGGGATGAAGAAGAAAACAGATATGTTGCCGAACATCATCCGTTTACATGCCCCATGGATGAGGATTTGGAACTGCTTGATACAGACCCTTCTAAGGTTAGAGCAAAGGCATACGACATGGTTCTTAACGGCTTTGAGCTGGGCGGCGGAAGTATCCGTATCCACAGAAGAGACATTCAGCAGAAGATATTCGGGCTTTTAGGATTTTCACAGGAAGACGCACAGGAAAGATTCGGTTTCCTGCTTGACGCATTTAAGTACGGAGTACCTCCGCACGGCGGTCTTGCATTCGGTTTCGACCGTATTATAATGCTTATGACCGGTGCAACAAGCATAAGGGACGTAATCGCATTCCCTAAAGTAAAAGACGCTTCATGTCCTCTTACAAATGCCCCTGATGTAGTTGACGCAAAACAGCTTGACGAATTGGGAATAACAGTTAAAGAGGAAGAAGTTACAGAAGAATAAATATTAAAAGTTGAAGGCAGGGATTTATCCCTGCCTTTTGCCGATTAAAAAAGCAGAATAATATAAATTAGGATAAGAAACTGAAAAGCCTCTTTTTTATCTTTTTATTTGTATGGAAGTCTACATGAAAAAATAGTAAGGCTAAAAAATAAATGGCGTAAGTAAATACATCCAACCGACAGACAATTATGCTTGACGAAATATATCGGGGGGGGGTAAAATATATCTTGTAATAGTATGCTTAAGCATAAAAACAAAGGAGGATGTATATATGAAAAATTTCAAAAGAGTAGCCGCAACAGCACTCAGTGCGGTTATGGCACTCGGCGTAATGAACTTTACGGTTTTTGCCGAAGGTAAAGCAGTTGCAAAGATAGGCGATGTTGAGTATGAAACATTAAATGCTGCTGTTAAAGAGGCACAAAAAGAAGAAAATAAAGGTTGTACAGTTGAAGTATTGGACGATATTGAAGAAAACGGAATAGCCGTACAGTCCGGAAGCGATTTTACTATAGACTTTAACGGAAATACATATACTATAGACGGTACAGTAGGTTCATCAGGTACGGAAACAAATGGCCTTCAGTTATTGAAGGGATCAGACATAACTTTAAAAGACGGAACAATAGAGTCAGATACTGCATATGTTTTGATTCAGAATTACTGTAACCTTACACTTATAGATATGAACCTTAAGGGCGGCGATAACTGTCAGTATGTTATCAGCAATAACTGCGGCGATACTGTAATAAGCGGCGAAACAAACATAACAGCAAGGGAAGGCTGGTATGCTTTCGATTTATACTATTGGCCCGATAATGGCTATGGAGAAGGCGTCAGCGTTACATTTGATGAAGATATGACAGGTAAGGTGGAAGGAAAAGTTGAATATGGCAGTGATAGCACAGCTACAGAAGAAGATTGTGTAGATAAAGCCAAACTCAATATTGAAAACGGAAACTTTGACATTGAGATAAAAAATAATCTCAAAGATGAAAAACCTTCAATAAATATTAAAAACGGAACATTTACAACAGATATTGAAGAATATCTTGATGAGGACAGCCACCTTGTAAAAGATGAAGACGGCAACTATGTTGCAATGGACGATAAGGCTTTTGAAGAAAGCGAAAAAACGTTCTACATAAATGACGTTGATGATCTTGAATTGGCTGTTAAAAATCAGGCTGATGGAGTAACATGGATATTCACAGGCGAGGATTATGAAATTGACAGTACAATATTAATTACAAGTGATATAATAATTGAAGGCAACGGAAGCACAATAAAAGTTAGAACAGATATTTCCGGAGAACCTAACGGAAGCAATTCGGCAATTGAAATTGAAAATGGCGCTAATGTAGTTATTAATAATATTTCGATTGACGGAAATCAAAATGTTAAACATGGTATTAACATTTTTACAGCACAGGGAGAAGATAAGGTAAAAGTTGAGCTTAACGGAGTTTCTATTGAAGACTGTAAAGGTTACGGAGTAGTAAATAATGCGTCTGATTTAACAGTAACGGATATCAGCACATCAGGAAACGGCTGGGGCGGAATAAATGTTGACAATTCCAAATCAGCAGGAACAGACGGAGCAAGTATTACAATTAACGGTGGAAAAATAGACGAGGATAACTCTCTTTATTTTGAAAATGCAAATGCAGAAGCAGGCACTACGATTGACGCTGTTATAAAGGACGGAACGTTTGAAGGTAACGTAACTGTAGCAGGTAATAATGCTGATGTAACGATTGAAGACGGAAAGTTTAATGGAAAAGTTGAAGTTACTGAGGATAGTAATTCTGATTTAACAATCGAAAACGGAAAGTTTACAAATGATGTCAGCGAATATCTTGACGAGGACAGCCACCTTGTAAAAGATGAAGACGGTAACTATATTGCAATGGACGAGGAAACATACGAAGACTACCTCGACGACAATAAGTCTCATGGTTCAAGCTTCGAACTTGAAGAGAAAGAAAACAACAGAAAAGACGACGATGACAAAGATAAGGAAGAGGACAAGAAGCCCGAAGAGCCAGAAGAAGAAAGCATATTCAGCGACGT
>URLB01000044.1 GCA_900548595.1 uncultured Eubacteriales bacterium | reverse complement strand
AAACGCTTGAGGTAAAATATAAAGGGAAAACAATTTCCGATGTATTGGAAATGACCGTCGAGGAAGCTCTTGAGTTTTTTGACAGTATACCGAGAATTAAGAATAAACTGCAAACTTTATATGATGTAGGACTATCGTATGTACAGCTTGGACAGTCGTCAACAACACTGTCGGGAGGTGAAGCGCAGAGAGTAAAACTTGCCACGGAACTCAGCAAAAAGAGTACGGGCAAGACAATGTATATACTGGACGAACCGACTACAGGTCTGCACACTTCCGACGTACACAGACTTGTAGATATACTTCAGCGTCTTACTGACGGCGGAAATACCGTAGTCGTTATCGAGCATAATCTGGACGTTATAAAGACTGCCGATTATATAATCGACCTTGGACCGGAAGGCGGAAGCGGAGGCGGAACGGTTGTGGCATGCGGAACGCCTGAAGAAGTAAGTAAAAATCCAATATCGTATACAGGAAAATATTTGAAAAAGTATCTTGATAAATAAAATTGACGCATATTGGTCGAAAAACATATTATTTTGTCGATTTTTAGTGTATAATGAAATTTATCCGTAAATGAGTATTGCAGGATTTAACTGACTATAATGCACTGAAGGGGATAGATATATGAGTTTCGGCGATAGAATGAAAGAGGCAAGAAAGCTGAATAAAATGTCCCAGCAGGAGCTGGCTGATATATTGGGGATAAGTGTAAACAGTATAGCAAACTATGAAAGAGGAACCAGTTTTCCGAAAGAAGATTATTTGTATAAAATAATTAATATATTAGGATTGGATCCCAATTACTTATTTCAGGATATAATTGACGTAAACACGGGAATGTGGTTTGAAGAAATGTCGCTTCTTTCCAACTATCGGTTGCTTGACAAAAAATCACGGTTTTTTGTGGATTATATTGTTAAAAGGGAAAAAGAAAATCAAATAGGCGAAATGCTCGCGGATAAAAGCGAAGAAATAGACTTTTTATGTCTTGATGTTACGGAAGGAATTTACGGCAGACTTACACAGGGGCACAGAAATAATAGATCTGTCGGAATTAAAAAATCAGCTAAAGCCGACTACATTGTGGAAATAAACGGAGATGGATTGGAACCGGTTTTTTTCTGCGGAGATTATCTTTCAATAAAATATGAAGCTGACATAAGTGAAAATCAGCTTGGACTTTATAATATAGACGGATTTACGACAATTGCGGTAAAAAAGGGTGGAAATATATACAGTATTTTCGGAAAACGTATTAATATGGAGTTTCTTAACAGAGAACCTGTTTTGTATGGGAAAATATTGGAATATCATAAGAAAGAGAGAAAATAAAATGCGGACTTTTTAAGTCCGCATTTTGATGTTATATAATAATATAATTTTCATTAACATAACCTGTTATGTCTCCGTACTGAATAACATACCAATCTTCGTATTTACCTAAAATTGTAACTTGCGAACCGTTGGGAATAGTTGCAACAACATATCCGTTAAACGAAGGGTAAGATCTGACATTCAGGTTTCCTCCTTCTGTTGTTACTACTCCGGTTTGATTACCGCCGGCTGGAATAAAAGGTATGCCGAAGTATTGGGTAAGGGACTGTACTATATTTATAGCAATTTCCTCAAGATTATTTTTTATCCATGCTTCATCAATGGGATTATCGTGATAGGCAAGTTCTATTAAAACAGCGGGAGCTTTTGTACGGCGTACTTCGCCTATGCTTGTTGTCGGAACTGCATTTACAAGCTCCGGATTCGGATAGATTGTTTTTAGGTTTTCCGCAATTGTCTCCGCTGCAATATGCCCGTTTCCGCTTCTGGGATAATAGTAAACGTCGGGACCGCGCAGCTGACCTGCCAGATATTCGGGAGCGGCGTTTGAGTGAAGAGCCAGATGAAGGTCGTAATTTCCCTCGTTGGATTGGCGGATTGAAGAAGCTGCGGTCATATCGGGAGAATTTCGCACAACGTCTATGCCGCTGGATAAAAGATACGGCTGCATATAATCTGCAAGTAAATTCATATATTGTTCTTCTGTGCCTCCGTTTAGATAGTTGTTAAACTCCTGTGTTGACGGACTGAGATAAATTGTAGGCATAATAACTCCATTGGTTTGTTTTCTATATGTATATTCCGCTTTTAAATTTTTATGGACTTTAATAACGTAAAATTATATAATTATATTTATATGGTTAAAAAGGAGAGATATTATGCTTATTGATGACATAAAAAACAGAAATGTTTTATCGGTGTGGGACGCATTTGGATGCGGATACGCCATGTTTAAACAAAACATAACGCCTGCGCTTTTTATTTTGCTTATCATATATTTCCCTATAAGTCTTTTGAGCGGATATATTACTATTGCCGTAAGTAATTTAGCAGCTTCTGTAGACATAGACGCAATAATGTCAAATCAGGAAATGCTTATGAGTTTTGTAAATTCTTCAGAGTATGTGAAATTGGCGATGTATAATTTCGGGTCTTCGTTAATAGATTTTATTTTATCACCGTTTGGCGCATTGGCTATGATTTTTTTGACCAAAGAAGGTCTTGAAGGAAAAATGCCTACATATAAGGAGGCTCTTTCCGTTGCTTTTTCAAATGCTGGAAGATTTATATGCTCCATGATAGTTTATACGATATGCGTATTTGTTTTGACAATACTTGGAATAATACCCGGAATATTCTTATCTGTAGTATGGAGTTTCTATCTTCAGGCTATGGTGCTTGATAATTGTAAGGGAATAAAATCGCTGGGATACAGCAGGGAACTTGTAAAGGGCAGATGGTGGAGAACATTTTTATATATTATAGTTTTTAATTTAATAAGCTATGCCTTAAGTTATTTGATAGGAGTAATATTCTCGTTTGCCGGCGCGTCATATTTTATGATTGTTATAGAGAAACTGGTTCTGTCGTTAGTCGGCATGATATTTGCAGCTGCAAGAACGGTAATATATATAAATTATCAGGGTAACGGGAAAACAGCGATAAACATGAATGTATAAACAGGAGGACGTTTAAAATGCCCGAAGCGGAAACAGAGTTTACAAAAGAAGAATTCAAGTATCTTAATCTTTTGGCAAAACAATATCCAAATATATCAAGTGCAAGTACGGAGATTATTAATCTCCAGGCCATACTTAATCTTCCTAAGGGTACTGAACACTTTATTTCGGATATTCACGGAGAATATGAGGCTTTCAGCCATGTGCTCAGAAATGCTTCCGGAGTTATAAAAAATCATATTACATATATACTCGGAACAAGCCTGAGGGACAGCGAGAAAAAGACACTGGCTACACTTATATATTATCCCGAACAGAAACTGGAAGAGATTAAAAAGACGGAAAAAGATATGGACGACTGGTATAGGATAACGCTTCATCGTCTGGTTACTATATGCAAAGCCATATCCGCAAAATATACCCGCTCCAAGGTAAGGAAGGCTCTTCCGCCGGAATTTTCATATATAATCGAAGAACTTTTACATGAAGATAGTACAGGGGACGATAAGGAGCTTTATTACAACCAGATAATAGAGTCAATAATCAGACTTGACCAGGCAGACAGATTTATTACCGCAATATCAAAACTTATACAAAGGCTTGCCATAGACAGACTTCATGTAATAGGCGACATATATGACAGGGGACCCAGAGCGTCAAAAATTATGGACATATTAGAAGACTATCATTCTGTGGATATACAGTGGGGAAACCATGATATAAGCTGGATGGGGGCAGCCGCAGGATGTCAGGCGCTTATATGCAATGTAATAAGAATACAGGCAAGATACTGCAATTTGGATACTATAGAAGAGGATTACGGTATAAACCTTATTCCGCTGGCTACATTTGCCATGGAAAAATATGCCGATGACCCGTGTACGTATTTTATGCCGAAAAACTCCGACGCAGATGCACTTAGCGATAAAGAAGTCATACTTACCGCAAAGATGCATAAAGCAATTTCCATAATGCAGTTTAAAATGGAGGCGCAGATAATAAAACGCCATCCGGAATTTAAAATGGAAAGCCGACTTTTACTGGATAAAATTGACTATAAAAAGGGTACAATAACATTAAAAGGAAAAGAATATCCGATGAGGGATACAAACTTTCCGACAATAGATCCGAACGATCCGTTCGAGCTTTCGGAAGAAGAGCAGGATGTAATGGACAAAATAAAATCCTCCTTTGTCAACAGCGGAAAGCTTCAGAAACATATAAGATTTATGTTCAGCAACGGAAGCATTTACAATATATTCAACTCAAATCTTCTTTTCCACGGCTGTATACCGATGAATGAAGACGGTACTCTTAAAGAGGTTACATTCCGCGGTAAAAAGCTTAAAGGAATGGAATATATGGACGCAGTTGAAAGAGCTGTGAGAGAGGGATATTATACAAGACCGCACAGCAATACGAAAAGAGAGTGCCTGGATCTTATATGGTATTTGTGGTGCGGAGAAAATTCACCTCTTTTCGGTAAGGACGCCATGACTACTTTTGAAAGATATTTTATTGAAAATACGGATACTCATATAGAAATAAAAAGTCCGTATTATGAAAAAAGAAACGATGAAAAAGTATGTATGAACATACTTAAGAATTTCGGACTTGATCCGTATAAATCACATATAATAAACGGACATGTTCCTGTAAAGGTAAGAAAGGGCGAAAGCCCCATAAAGGCAAACGGAAGACTGTTTGTAATAGACGGCGGATTTGCCAAAGCATATCAGAAAGAAACGGGCATAGCGGGATATACGCTTATTTATAATTCTCACGGACTTGTTCTTGTATCACATGAACCGTTTGAGTCTATGGAAAAAGCGATAGCAGAGGAAAAAGATATACATTCCTCAACTGTAGCTCTCCAATATTCTCAGGCAAGAATAAGAGTTTCGACAACGGATATAGGACGTGAAATTAAGAAGAATATAGCGGAACTCGAAAAACTGATGGATGCTTACAGGAGCGGTCTCATAAAGGAAATAAAATAAATTGGAGACTTGGTTTTAAAATGAATGATAAAGCATTAAAAACACTTGAATATACAAAAATAAGGGAAAGACTAACGGCTCAGGCGCTTTCTCCCATGGGAAAGGAGAAATGTTCAGCGCTTGTTCCTCTTGATAATATAAGCGAAATTGTAAGAGAACAGAAGGAAACTACGGAAGCCGTTAACATGGCGCTTAAGAAGGGGAGACTGCCTCTCGGCGGAATAAAGGATATCCGCTCGCATTTAGAGAGAGCCGAAGCCGGCGGCGTCTTAGCTATAGATGAACTTATGGCTGTCGGAGAATTTCTTTATGTATGCAGAAAGGTAAAAAACTATTCAAAACAGGAAAATAAAGCTGATACTTTTCCTGTTTTAGAGGACTATTTTGCTATAGTTAAAACAATAAATAATGTTGAAAACGAAATAAACAGATGTATTTTGAACGAACAGGAGATTTCAGATGACGCCAGCAGCGGTCTGAGAACCGTAAGGCGTGAAATAAGAAACGCCAACGGAAGTATAAGAGATAAACTTAACTCGATTATATATTCCGCTGCATATAAAACGATGCTTCAGGACGCTGTAATTACAATAAGAAACGACAGATACTGCGTTCCCGTAAGGGCAGAGTACCAAAGCAGCTTCCCGGGGATGGTTCACGACCGTTCGAATACAGGTTCTACCGTATTTATGGAGCCGACTGCCGTTATACAGCTAAATAATAAAATAAAAGAACTTCAGTCAAAGGAAAAAGAGGAAATAGAAAAAATACTGGCAGAGTTGACTTCTCTTGTTGCGGAAAACGTAGACGTAATGGAAGCGAATATGAACGTCATAGCCCATTTGGATTTTGTTTTTGCCAAGGCTGAGCTTTCATTAAAAATGAACGGTTCCGAACCGAAATTCAATAATGACGGAATTATTGACATCAGAAAAGGAAGACATCCGCTCCTCGATGAAAAGGCGGTAGTTCCCATAGATATTAATATAGGCAGGGATTTCAGCACACTGCTTATAACCGGACCTAATACGGGAGGAAAGACCGTAGCTCTTAAAACGCTGGGACTTTTTACGCTTATGGGTCAGGCAGGACTGCATATACCTGCTTTTGACAGTTCTCAGCTTGCGGTGTTTGACGAGGTATTTGCGGACATAGGAGACGAGCAGTCCATAGAACAGAGCTTAAGTACATTTTCGGCTCACATGACAAATATAGTAAAAATACTGGAAAACGTTACGCCTAACAGCCTCGTTTTATTTGATGAGCTTGGCGCAGGTACAGACCCTACAGAGGGCGCTGCTTTGGCTATGGCAATAATACAGCATTTGCATGAAATGCGTGTAAGAACGGCGGTAACTACCCATTACAGCGAACTGAAAGTTTATGCGCTTTCAACAGACGGAGTAGAAAACGCATGTTGTGAATTTAATGTCGAGACTCTCAGACCGACCTACAAACTGCTTATAGGAATACCGGGTAAGAGCAACGCCTTTGCCATATCGAAAAAACTCGGACTGCCTGATTTTGTAATAGACAGTGCAAAAGAATTTATTAGCAGTGAAAACGTCAAGTTTGAGGACGTGATAACAGACCTTGAAATAAGCAAGAAATCCGTTATATACGAGCAGGAAAGAGCAGAACAGTATCGTAAGGAAGCCGAGAGGCTTAAAAACGAAGTCGAAGCTCAAAGGACAAAAATAAACGAACAAAAAGAAAAGATACTTTCCGATGCAAGAGCCGAAGCCAGAATGGTATATCAGCAGGCAAAAGAAGAGTCCGACAGAATAATAAAAGAAATCAACAAAGCGGCTAGGGAAAAAGCCGGACAAAACAAGCTTAACGAAAAACGATCGGAGCTTAAAGGAAAAGTATCCGCTATGGACGAGCTGATAGAAAAAAGCCGAAAGAAAAAAGTAGCCGCCGTAAAACCGATAAAGGATCTTAAACAAGGCGACGACGTATATGTAGTTTCGTTTGACAGAACGGGAACGGCAATGTCTGCTCCCGATTCCAACGGCGACGTAATGGTTCAGTGCGGAAATATGAAGATAAAAGTTCCTCTTGCGGAGCTGACATATTATGAAGCCAAGAAAGAACCTAAAACAAACAGCTCTCGTAACATATCGTCTAAGGTAAGAGCGGGCAAGAGCCAGTTTATTGCTTCCGAAATAGACTGTCGAGGACAAAATGTTGAGGAAGGTCTCGGAAATATTGATAAATATCTTGATGATGCTTATCTTGCCGGACTTAAAACCGTAACGATAATACATGGAAAAGGAACCGGAGTTTTAAGGGCGGCAGTACAAAAATATCTTAGAACAAATCCGCATGTTAAAAGCTACAGACCCGGAACTTTCGGAGAAGGAGAAATGGGCGTTACCGTTGTGGAACTTAAAAACTCGTAAGAGAAAAAGGAGAACTGCACAATTATGTTTTTTGGTATAGGTGAAACTATCGGCATAGACTTGGGAACGGCAAACGTGCTTGTTTATATTAAAGGACAGGGAGTAGTATTAAAAGAACCGTCTGTTGTTGCCGTTGACAGGGATACAAATACGATACTTGCCGTAGGCGAAGAGGCAAGGCGTATGCTCGGCAGAACGCCGGGAAACATTGCGGCTGTCAGACCGCTGAAACAGGGAGTTATTTCCGATTATGAGCTGACGGAAAAAATGATAAAATATTTTATTAATAAAGCATTTGTAAGAAAATCGCTTGTAAAACCGACCGTATCGGTTTGCATACCGAGTGGTGTTACGGAAGTTGAAAAGAGAGCGGTTGAAGACGCCGTACGCCAGGCAGGCGCAAGAAATGTTGTGCTTATAGAAGAACCCGTAGCGGCCGCCATAGGCGCGGGAATAGACATTTCGAGGGCATGCGGAAGCATGATTGTAGATATCGGAGGCGGAACAACAGATATAGCGGTAATATCGTTGGGCGGAACTGTTGTCAGCAAGTCCATAAAAGTAGCCGGCGACGATTTTGACGAGGCGATAATCAGGTTTATACGAAAAAAGCATAATGTACTTATCGGCGAAAGAACTGCCGAACAGCTTAAAATAAACATAGGAACGGCTTATGAAAGGACAATGCCTGTATCTATGGACGTAAGAGGCAGAAACCTGATTACCGGACTTCCCAAAAACATAACGGTTACGTCAAATGAGATGCTTCTTGCTATGTCAGAGTCCGCACATGAAATTGCGGAAGCGGCACACAGCGTATTGGAACATACGCCTCCCGAACTTGCAGCAGATATTATAGACAGAGGTATTGTAATGACAGGCGGAGGAAGTCTTTTGTACGGTCTTGACAAACTTATACAGGAACGGACAGGTACTAACGTCATGATAGCAGACGAGGCAATAAGCTGCGTAGCTGTCGGAACGGGAAAATATATAGAGTACTGGACAGAAATGCAAAATGATTCTGCGCCGAAAAGATCTGTATTGCAGACAATATTCAAAAGGGAAAGATAAAAAAGCAACCGCTTTAATGCGGTTGCTTTTTGCTTATCATTAGTCAATTAAAAATCCAAAAATCAGTTCATGGAGTTTTCGGAACCGAGTACATCGGTAATTTTTCTTTCAACAAGAGCTTCGATATCGTTCCTTGCTGCTCCGAGATAACCTCTGGGGTCAAAAGCCGAAGGGTCTTCCGCAAAGCTTTTTCTGATAGCGGCAGTCATGGCAAGACGTATATCTGTATCCATATTTATTTTGCATACAGCCATACCGGAAGCTTTTCTGAGCATTTCAACCGGAATACCTTTGGCGCCGTTTATTTTTCCTCCGAATTCATTACATGTTGCAACGGAAGCCTGGTCAACTGAAGAAGCACCGTGGAGTACGATGGGGAAGTTGTGTATTCCTGCTTCCTCAAGCTTCTTTGTAATTGTTTCAAGACGCTCGAAATCAAGTTTTGCGTCGCCTTTAAATTTATATGCTCCGTGGCTTGTTCCTATTGCTACTGCAAGAGAATCAACGCCTGTGCGTTTTACAAAATCAACTGCCTGATCGGGATCTGTATAAGTAGCATGACCTTCGGCAACTTTTACGTCATCTTCAACGCCGGCAAGCTTACCGAGCTCTGCCTCTACAACAACGCCTCTTTCGTGGGCATAATCCACTATTTCCTTTGTTTTGGCTACGTTTTCTTCATAATCTAAATGAGAACCGTCAAACATTACAGATGTGAAACCCGATTCAATACAAAGTTTGCAAGTTTCAAAATCAGGACCATGGTCGAGATGAAGCGCTATATCAAGTCCTGTTTCTTCGACAGCAGCATCTACCATTTTCTTTAAATAAACAGGATGCGCATATTTAAGCGCACTTTTAGAAACCTGAAGTATAACTGCGGAGTTGCGTTTTTTACAGGCGCTGACAACACCCTGGATAATCTCCATATTATTGATATTGAATGCACCTATAGCATAATTTCCTTTATATGCTTTTTCAAACATTTCTTTTGTTGTAACTAATGCCAATGTAAAAACTCCTTTCCGATTCGGTTTATATTTTATACTTACATCAAAATTATAATACAGTGAATTTGCAATAGCAAGGGTTGTCGGATGACAAATTTTTAATTTACTATACGATTACAGTTTCTATTGTAAACAAAACGGAATTTTGCTATACTCAAAACAGAAAGGTATGATAAAAATGAGATATTTTTTATTATCTGTATTTACGGCCGTACTTGATTTAACATCAAAGGAAGTTGTGAAAAATAAAATGCCGGTCGGGCAAAAAAAACAAATTTCAAAAAAAGTGTTTCTTTGGCATATAAAAAACAAAGGACTGGCATATAATAAATTTGAAAATGATGAAAGAAAAGTTTTGGCAGTATCATCGCTTGCAGTCGGAGCAGTGGGAGCATATCTGTTTAGCCTTATACATCGTAACGCAGGCGCATTGGAGAAAACCGGGTCTGCACTTTTACTGGGCGGCGGAATAGGAAATCTGGTTGACAGAATAAAAAATAAGAATGTAACGGATTTTATTTATGTTGATTTTAAAAAAGCTCCGATATTCAATGTTGCGGATATAGCCGCTCTGTTCGGCGGGATATTGGTAGTTTTTAAAGCAATGATAGATGAAATATGAGAAAGTTTCATAGAACTATGAAAGGCTGTACTGAATAAACTTTTCCGAATATTTTTAAAATCTGTTTTAATATACATAAATAATTTTGTTGATATTAAGACATAATAGTAGTATAATAGCAATAAGAAAATAAAGTTTCCGGGGATGTTCGATATCCTGTATATTTTGAACCTACATTTCAAATATGGGAGTCCTACAAGAAAAAAACCTATGTCGGGCCGCAACTTAATTCCCTTTGGGCAGCGGATGGCAGAATTTTATCTGCGGACACCCACCTAGCTCAGGCTAGGTGTCAAAATGCAGGGACGGCATCCTGGGATTAATTTTTAAAACGGTCTGATTTTTTCAGACCGTTTTTTATATATGATACCTCGGTTTTCCTTTTGTTTTATTCTTATATTCTATTGCCCCGGATGGGCAGCGGCATATACATGACATGCAGTGTGTGCAGTTTTCTCCCCAAATCGGTTTTCCGTTTTCCATATGTATATTGTTAAAGGGACACAGATTTACGCATAATCCGCATGATGTACATTTGTCTGTTATATAAAATCCTTTTGATTTAACAAATAAACTGTAAAATACAGGGTTTATGGGACCGCTTAAAAACTTTCCGATTAGACCCGACTTATTGTACAAAAATCCATCTGACTTAATTGTTTCCGCAATTTTGATTATCTCCGGGGTAGCAGCTTCGATAATTTTATCGGCTTCTTCTTTACAAGGCGCATTGAACATGGCAATATAATTTTCAGGCATTATGACGGATTTGAGTCCTTTAAAAATAAGACCTTTTTCATCGCATATTTTTTTTGCGTAAGCCGCGGCGTTTCCTGCGCCTGCACCGCATGTAAGAACAAAATAAGTATTTTTATTGCCTGCAAAAGTTGAATTCTTTATAGTATTTTCAACAATTCTGGGTATTCTCCATGCGTAGGTTGGGCATACTATGACGAATGGCTTATCGGAGTTAAACTTTTGCCGAAACCCTGTATTTACGGCGTCATTTAGGCATAAAATTTTGTCGCTGATTTCGGAATTAATAAGTTCGGCTGTATACCTGCTGTTCCCTGTTCCGCTGAAATATATTATCATTGAAAAACTCTCCTTATTATAGTAATTAAAAATATAAATTTTTATGTTTAGAAGACGAGACGCTTATTAAGTCTTATATACAAGTATAACATAAAATGAAAAACTATTAAAATCAATGTAAAAGTTATTATAAAATTTAGGCTGATTTTAAAGGGATATTTGTTTTTTTATTATATTAAAGAATACAAAATATCGGAGAACTATAAAAAATTATCATAATTTGAATATTTTTCTTGATTTATCAATTTGAAGTGATTATAATAGAACTCACAAAAAAGCCGATCCTGATATCCAGCAGATGTTCGGACCGCAAATATAAAATATTAATATATTTAGGGGGAATTGAAAATGAGTTATGTTGATGAAGTATTAGCTGACTTAATTAAAAGAAATCCCGGAGAGCCGGAATTCCATCAGGCTGCTACGGAAGTCCTTAATTCGCTTAAACCTATTATCGAAAAGGACGAGAAATATCAGAATGCAGGTTTGCTTGAAAGACTTGTTGAGCCTGAACGTGTTATTATGTTCAGAGTTCCTTGGGTTGACGACAATGGAAAAGTACATGTAAATAAAGGCTACAGAGTACAGTTCTCAAGCGCTATCGGACCATACAAAGGAGGTCTCAGATTCCATCCTTCGGTAAATCTCGGCGTTATAAAGTTCCTTGGATTTGAGCAGATATTTAAGAACTCTCTTACAGGTCTTCCCATAGGCGGAGGTAAGGGCGGTTCTGATTTCGATCCTAAAGGAAAATCAGACAACGAAATTATGAGATTCTGCCAGAGCTTTATGACGGAACTCTGTAAATATATAGGAGCAGATGTTGACGTTCCGGCGGGAGACATCGGCGTAGGCGGAAGAGAAATCGGATATCTTTACGGACAGTACAAAAAGATAACAGGCAAGTATGAAGGCGTTCTTACAGGAAAGGGTCTGACATATGGCGGTTCTCTTATCCGTACGCAGGCTACAGGATACGGTCTTGTATATATTGTTGACGAAATGCTTAAGGCTGCCGGAAAGACTCTTAAAGACCAGAGAGTTGCCATATCGGGAGCAGGAAATGTAGCTATATATGCAGCTGAAAAGGCAACACAGCTCGGAGCAAAAGTAGTTACTCTTTCGGATTCAAACGGTTGGATATATGATGAGGAAGGCGTAGATCTTGCCGCTGTAAAGGAAATAAAGGAAGTTAAGCGTGGACGTATTAAAGAATATCTTGAATACAGACCTAACGCCGAATACCATGAGGGCAAAGGCGTATGGAGCGTAAAATGCGATATAGCTCTTCCTTGCGCTACACAGAACGAACTTCTTGAAGAGGACGCAAAGACTCTTGTTGCAAACGGATGTTATGCCGTAGGCGAGGGCGCTAATATGCCAAGCTCACTTGAAGCTATCGATGTATTCCTTGAAAACGGTATACTTTTTGCCCCTGCAAAGGCTGCAAATGCCGGCGGAGTTGCTACATCAGCTCTTGAAATGAGCCAGAACAGCCAGAGACTCAGCTGGACAGCGGAAGAGGTTGACGCAAAGCTTAAGAGCATTATGGTTAATATATATAAAGAAATGTCATCGGCAGCAAAAGAATACGGATTTGAAAACAACTTCGTAATCGGCGCAAACATTGCCGGATTTAAAAAGGTTGCTGACGCTATGCTCGCACAGGGAATAGTTTAATAAAAGAAGCCGACCACCCGAAAGGGTGGTCTTTTGTACATAAAACTGTGCATTATGGATGCCATATAATCAGATAATCGGAATAAAATTGTTTAATACGCTTAGTCTTAATTTAATTGGAATTTATATACCACTGTAAAAAAATACAAATTTCAAATATTTTATTACATGAGATTATAATAAAAAAATTATTGACAACTTATTTTTTATATGTTAGCATGTATGACAAGTTAAATAAAGTTAATTAAAGGCGTTGATGAAGACGGAAACTACGAGTTGTTTTCCCAGAGAGTCGGGGATGGTGCGATCCCGATAAAATGCAGTAGAATATCCTATCCCTTCTGAGCCGGAAGCCCCAAAGGTTTAAACACCCAGTAGGCGTTTCCCGTGTATGCTGCGTAAGTGCATAGAAGTTGTTGGACTTCGAAGAGGTGGCGGATTTATATCCGCAATTTGAGTGGTACCGCGAGTGATATAATTGGATTTTCACCCGTCTCAAAGCAATTAAAAGCTTTGAGACGGGTTTTTTTATTATCCAAAAGACAATATCGGTCTGAATGAAAAATAAAAAGCGCTTTACTCCGGGACTAAAAAAGAAATAAAGTTACTTGAAAAACTTGTCGAATGTAATTCGGAAAATATGTGTTAAAAAATTTTAGAAAGGAGCAAAAATATGTTTATTTCAGGAGCGGATATAATTGTAAAGACTTTAATTGAACATGGCTGCGATACTGTATTCGGATATCCGGGAGGACAGATATTAAACGTATATGACAGTCTTTATACTCATCAAAATGAAATCAATCATATTTTAACAGCGCATGAACAGGGGGCGGCGCATGCCGCAGACGGTTATGCAAGAACCACCGGAAAAGTCGGTGTAGTCATTGCGACATCCGGACCGGGAGCTACTAACATCGTTACAGGGATTGCAACGGCGTATCTCGATTCTATTCCGATTGTCGCTATTTGCGGTAATGTCCCTACGTCGCAAATCGGCTCGGATAGCTTTCAGGAAATAGATATTACCGGCGTTACATTGCCGATTACCAAGCATAATTATTTTGTGGAAAATGTTGAAGATTTGGCAGATACAATTCGTGAAGCATTTGTTATTGCACAGTCGGGAAGACCCGGACCGGTGCTTATAGACGTTCCGAAAGACGTACAAACTGCAAAATGTGAATACGAACCGAAGGTTCCTATGGAAAAAGAGGAAACGTATGCGGCAAAGGAAATTCGTATTAAAGAGGCGGCGGATTATATTAATTCGGCAGAACGTCCAATAGTTTATTTTGGCGGAGGATTGATTACAGCAAATGCGCAGGAAGAAATGCTTATGCTTGCGGATAAAATAGACGCTCCGATTGGATGTTCTCTTAGAGGACTTTCGGCTATTCCCACCGATCATCCGAGATTTCTCGGTATGCACGCCATGCATGGACGCCTTGCGTCATTTTTGGCAATGTACAATGCAGATCTTATTATTTCGCTTGGTGTTCGCTTTAATGACCGTGTTACCGGGAACAGAGAAAAGTTTGCGGCAAAGGCAAAAATTATTCATATTGACGTAGACGGCTCAGAACTTCGCAAAACGGTTAATACCGTTTGCGGGCTTAGGGGAGATGTTAAGCTTACGCTCGAAAAGTTGTTACCGTTGCTGAATGAAAGAAAAAGGCCTGACTGGATGGAAAAAACAGAAGCTTTCCGTAAGGAAGAAGAAGGCTGTCTGGATAATAGAAAAGGATTGACGCCGAGAAATATAATTTTGAAATTAAACCAATATCTGGGCAAAAACACAACTGTATGTACTGATGTAGGTCAGCATCAGATGTGGTCGGCTCAAAATCTTAATTTC
>URLB01000043.1 GCA_900548595.1 uncultured Eubacteriales bacterium | reverse complement strand
GCGAAAAGAGCAAAACTCTTGACACAATACGAAGCTTTTATGAATTCCTCTTGGAAAATAAATTTGACAGAAAAAGCGTCATAGCAGGTCTTGGTGGAGGCGTTGCCGGAGATATGGCAGGATTTGCTGCGGCTACGTTTATGAGAGGCGTCGATTTTATACAGATACCCACTACTCTTTTGGCGCAGGTAGACAGCAGCGTAGGAGGAAAAGTCGGAGTTGACTACGGAAGTTATAAAAATGTTGTAGGCGCGTTTTATCAGCCTAAGTTTGTATATATAAATACTTCAACAATTGATACGCTTCCTTATAGAGAGTTTGCGGCAGGAATGGCCGAAGTTATAAAATACGGAATAATACAGTCGGAAGATTTTTATGACTTTATCAGAGAAAATAAAGATATAATAAAATCCTTGGATAAAGAGGCGTTAAAAACTATTATATGTGCATGCTGCAAAATGAAAGCCGATGTTGTAGCCGAGGACGAGCATGACACTGGACTTAGGGAAATACTTAATTACGGGCATACAATAGGACATGCGGTTGAAGGCTTAAAAGAATTTGAGCTTATACACGGAGAATGTGTTTCAATAGGAATGTCGGCTGTAATGGATATTTCTGAAAAAAGAGGCTGCATTAATTCGGATAAGGTCGACGAGATAAGAGAGCTGCTGAAATATTTTAAATTGCCTGTATCCGTAAAAGGACTTGAAAAAAATAAAGTTTACGAACAATTATTCCATGATAAAAAAGTAAGCGGTGGCAAACTGAAATTTGTTTTGGCAGAGCAAATAGGAAAGGCTGTCAGAACATCCGACGTTTCAAAAGAGGAAGTTATGTCGGCAATAGAAGCCGTATTGGAGGATTGATAGTATGATTATACCTCTTATTGCCGCCGTACTGCTTGTGGCGGTTGACCAGATAACAAAATACATAGCTCTTACACAGCTTAATCCCATAGGGAGCGTTACTTTTATAGATGGATTTATGGACTTTACTTTTGTTGAAAACAGAGGTGCCGCATTCGGTATATTCAGCGGAAAAACTTGGTTGTTGCTTGTTATTTCCATAATAATATGCGCTGTGCTTGTATGGGCGATGACAAAAATGCCTAAAACAAAAGAATACAGAAAGCTGAGAGTTACATTTGTTTTAATCCTTTCCGGAGCAGTCGGAAATATTATAGACAGGGCGCTGAGAGGATATGTAGTGGATTTTTTTGAGTTTACGTTTATAAAATGGCCTGTTTTTAACATGGCTGATATTTATGTAGTTGTCGGAACAATAGTTATGGCTGTAATAATTATGTTTTTTATGAAGGACGAGAAAGAAAATGCAGGAAAGTGATATGATTACATTTGCCGCCGAGGCTGATGATGTCGGTAAAAGAATAGATGTGTTTGCTGCCGAAAATTATGAGGAACTTTCAAGAAGCGGATTGAAAAAGATAATAGACGGCGGCGGAGTAACCGTAAACAATAAGACGGTTAAGGCAAATTATAAGCTCAGAACAGGCGATATTGTAACGATGAACATACCGGAAAGCGTTCCGCTTGAGATAATTCCTCAGAACATACCGCTGGATATTTTATATGAGGACGATGACGTTATTGTGATTAATAAACCGCAGGGGATGGTTGTACATCCTGCGCCGGGGCATTATACCGACACTCTCGTTAATGCACTGCTTTATCATTGTGGAGACAGCCTTTCCGGTATTAACGGCATAATGAGACCGGGCATAGTACATAGAATAGATATGGACACGTCGGGAGTAATAATGGCTGCTAAGAATAATAACGCCCACAGAAGCCTTGCGCTTCAGCTTGCCGAACATTCCATAACGAGAAAATACAACGCCATCGTATACAATAATATAAAAGAGGACGAAGGAACAATAGATAAACCGTTGGGCAGAAATCCGTCGGACAGAAAGAAAATGGCTGTCGTTCCGGGAGGAAGAAGAGCGGTTACACATTATAGGGTATTGGACAGACTTGGAAAATTTACCTATATAGAGGCTCAGCTTGAAACAGGACGTACCCACCAGATAAGGGTACACATGACTTATGCAGGACACCCGCTTTTAGGAGACAGTGTATACGGACCTAAAAAACAGCCTTTTAATTTAAAAGGACAGGTTTTGCATGCAAGGGTACTTGGATTTGTTCATCCTGTAACGGGTGAGTATATGGAATTTGAATCTCCGCTTCCGGAATACTTTCAGAAGCTTTTGGAAAGGTGTAGAAATATATAATAAAAATATGTTGCCATAAGATTTTACCGAAGAAAACGGGGTGAACGCTATGTTTTTAAACCGCAAGGATTTTTTGGGGATAAGAGATTTAACTGCCGAGGAACTTGATTATATATTAAAAACAGCTGAAACAATGAAGTTCGTTATAAATCAGAAAAATAAGAAAGTACCTCATTTGCAGGGGAAAACAGTGATCATACTTTTTTATGATTCCAGTGCAAGGGCAAAGCTTTCGTATGAATTGGCAGCTCAGCATCTAAGCGCAAATGTGGTTGACATGATGACGACGGCTTCATCCGAAAATAAGGAAAGGCTTCAGGACATGGGACAGCTGATAGACCAGATGGGCGCTGATTTTATAATACTTCGACATCCTATGTCGGGAGCGGCAAGGATACTTGCCGACAGCGTGGAAGCGTCTGTTATAAACGCAGGCGACGGATATAACGAAAATCCGGGGCAGTCACTTCTTGATCTTTTGACAATAAAAGAAAGAAAAGGCGGATTTGAAGGACTTAAAGTTACAATAGTCGGAGACATAACCCACAGCAGAGTATCAAAAAGCAACATTTGGGGATTGCTTAAACTCGGTGCGGAAGTCAGAGTAACCGGACCGTCTACGCTTATACCAAAGGAACTTGAAAGCTTTGGAGTAAAGGTGTACTTTGATCCGAAAGAGGCGGTATCTAACGCAGACGTTATTTTATCCACAAGGATAGCTCCGAATGTGAGAGACGATAACTATATACCGTCGTTGGACGAATACAGGAGTATGTTCCTTATTGATGAAAATCTTATGAAATATGCGAAAAAAGACGCAATAGTAATGCATCCCGGTCAGATACAAAGGGGAGTGGAGATAGCCACGAGTATTGTAAATAGTCCTCAGTGTATAGTAAACGATCAGATAGGAAACAGCGTGGCAGTAAGAATGGCAATGCTTTATATACTGTCCCAGATAGGAGGCGGCTTGCATGAAGCATTTGATTAAAGGCGGATTTGTTGTCAGTGACGGAATTGATATAACAAAGCCTGCTGACGTGCTTATAGAAGGAGACAAAATAAAATCTGTCGGATATTCTTTAGATGTAAAAGCCGATAAAATAACGGACGCAATGGGGTTATACGTTTACCCGGGATTCATAGATATGCACTGTACCGTATGCGAGCCGGGACATGAAAGCGTTGAGGACATGGAGACTGCCTCCGTAAGCGCGGCAAGGGGCGGATTTACAACAATAGTATGTATACCTGATACAGAACCTGCCGTTGATAATAAAACCGTAGTTGAATATATAATAACAAAAAGCAGAGAATATTCAAAAGTAAACATTTATCCCTACGGAAGCATGACAATAGGATGCAAGGGAGAAAAAGCGTCCGAAATGGGAGAAATGATAAGAGCGGGAGCGGTAGGAATTGCCGACGGCGATTTAACTGTTGAAAACGCACAGCTTATGAGAAATATATTCGTGTATTCCAAAATGTTTGACGTCCCTGTTATAACCCATTGTGAAGACAGAGCCCTTTCGGGAACGGGAGTAATAAACGAAGGAAGAGTTTCAACAATTCTGGGATTGAGAGGAATGCCAAGGGAAGCGGAAGATATAATTGTTGCCAGAAATGTCGTGCTGGCGGAAAGTACGGGAGCAAGGCTTCATATAGCGCATATAAGCACTAAAGGGGCTGTTGATATTGTAAGAAGGGCGAAAGCAAGGGGCGTTAACGTAACGTGTGAAACATGCCCTCATTATTTTACGCTGACTGAGGAAGCTGCCATGCAGTATAATACCTATGCGAAGGTTATACCGCCGCTGAGAACGGAAGCTGATACGAAAGCTATAATAGAAGGATTGGCAGACGGAACTATCGATGTTATAGCTTCCGGACATATGCCTACAAGAATAGAACATAAGCAGAGAGAATTTGACAGGGCTTCATACGGCATATCGGCTTTTGAAACGGCTTTTTCTCTCAGTTATACGGCGCTTGTAAGAACGGGAATACTTTCCGAGAGCCAGCTTGCCGACAAGATGTCGAAAAATCCCGCTGAAATTTTGAATTTTAAAACAAAAGGGAAAATTAAAGCAGGAAATGACGCCGATATTGTAATAATGGATATCAATAATGAATATGTGATAGAACCTTCGGAGTTTTATTCCAAAGCTAAATTTACTCCTGCAAAGGGAAAAAGAGTATACGGAAATACAGTCAGCTGTATTGTCGGAGGAAACGTAGTTTTTTAACGAGGTGTGTTAATGTATTTAAAGGAACTGGAATTGCAGGGCTTTAAATCCTTCCCTGAAAAAGTTAAATTGGATTTTAATAAGGGAATAACTGCCGTAGTCGGACCGAACGGAAGCGGAAAGAGCAATATTTCCGATTCTGTTAGGTGGGTATTGGGCGAACAGAAGGCAAAAAGCCTGAGAGGCGGAAAAATGGAAGACGTTATTTTTGCGGGAACGGCAAACAGACGTCCGGTAGGTTTTGCCGAAGTATCTATGACTCTTGATAATACGGATAAAAAAATAAATATGGACTATTCCGAGATAAAAGTAACAAGGCGTGTGTATCGTTCAGGCGAAAGTTCATATCTTATTAACGGAAGTGAATGCAGATTAAAAGACATTTACGAACTTTTTATGGATACCGGTATCGGAAGAGACGGATACAGCATTATAGGTCAGGGAAAAATCGATGAGATACTCAGCAATAAATCCGAAGACAGAAGGCTTTTGTTTGAAGAAGCAGCCGGAATAGTAAAATATAAAAACAGAAGAAATGAAGCCGAAAATAAGCTGGAAAAGGAAAAACAAAATTTAGTAAGAATAAACGATATAATAAGCGAAATTGAAAGTAAAATAGAACCTCTGGAGAAACAGGCCGAAAAAGCGAAAAAATATTTAGAGCTTTACGCCGATATGAAAGACGCCGATATAAAACTTTTTAAAATAAACGGCAAAAAACTTGAGGAAGATATATTAAAAACAAAAGACGATCTCGACAATATAAAACAAGAGACCTGTTTGCATGAGGAAAATCTCGACGCAGTTAAAATCGAGACGGAAAATATAAAAAGTACAGTTGAACAGCTTTCGTTAGAAATGGAGGAAATAAACCGCACAATAGCCGAGCTTTCCGGAGAAATAGAAAAAAATGAAGGTATATGCGCTCTGACTGCGGAACAAATAAAAAATCTCAAAGATACGGTATCTGAACTCGGAGAAGAAAAAGTAAAAAAAGAAGAGCATATTTCGGAAAATGAAGCGGAAATTGCAGTTTGCGAAAAAAATGCAGCCGATATGCTGAACTCCGTGAATGAATTGAAAGCCGAATTAGATGAAAAGGAAACGGTCCTGAAAGAGATGGTCGAGAGCCAAAGCAGGCGAGAAGAAAAGATTGACAGCCTTAAGGCAGATATGATTGAAAACATAAAAAAGACTGCCGATATTAAAAGCACTTTGGAAAGAACGGAAACTCTTCTCGAACAGTTTGCTTCAAGACAGAACCAAATAGAAAATGAGAAAAAAGAGCTTGATTCAAAGATTAAAGATAAAAAAATACAAAGTAAATCCATTGAATTGAAAGCAGAACAGTGCTCGGATGAATTGGAAGAACTCAGTAAAGAATCGAAAAAACTGGAAAATAAAAAATCCGTTGCGGTAAAGGTTGCGGACAATATCAGACAGGGATTGGGAGAAAAGAATAGGAAGCTTTCGGAAAAACAATCAAAGCTTAAGGTTCTTTCCGACATGGAAAGAGAACATGACGGATACTATAAATCGGTAAAGGCCGTTTTACAGCTTAAGGAAAACGGAAACCCTAATTTCAAGGGCGTACACGGAGCTGTGGCACAGCTGTTTAAAACCAATGAGAAATATGAAACCGCAATAGAAACCGCTCTCGGAGGTTCTATGCAGAGCATTGTTGTGGATAACGAAAACGATGCAAAATATGCCGTGGGTTATCTTAAGTCAAAACAACTGGGAAGGGCAACTTTTTTACCTATATCCACAGTTAAAGGGAAAGGTCTGGGAACAGAAAAGGAAAGACTGCTTAATGAACCCGGAATGGTGGCGGTTGCTTCCGAACTTGTAAAATATGACAAAGAATATACAGGTATAGCGGAGAGTCTCCTCGGAAGAATACTTGTTGTAGATACGATGGATAACGCTATATCTTTTGCAAGAAGACATAACCAGGGATATAGATTGGTAACGCTTGAAGGCGAATCTTTTATGCCAGGCGGAGCTATAACAGGCGGAAGCACAGGCAAAAAAAGTAATGTGTTCGGAAGAAAAAGGGAGATAGATTATCTCAAATCGGATATAGAAGCTTTGCAGGCGGCAGTTGACGGACTTACGGCGGAGCTTGAAAAGAATTCGGCTAAAATCGAAGAAATAGATGAATATCTTGAAAACGGAAGAAAAAAATCATCTGAAGTAAACATTGATTTTATAACTGCCGAAAGGGAGGCAGAGAGCGTTAAAAAAGAAATTTCCGAATATGAGGAAAAAACACGTCTCATTATAATTGAGTCTCAGCAGTTGGAAAAACAGAAAGAAGCCGTAGAAAAAGAAAAAAAAGAAAAACAGGCAGAACTGAAAGAAGTTGAGACTGAAATCATAAGGCTTCAGCAAACTCTGAATGACTTCAGAGATAATTCCGAAAACAGTAAAAACGGACGGGAATCTATTTCCGACGAGATAACAGCGGCTAAAATTAAAATTTCGGCATTAAATGAAAAAAGACAGTTCCAATTAGATAGTATCAGACGACTATCGGAAGAAAAAACAAAATTCTCCGAAGAAATAGTACTGATTGAAAGCCGTAGAAAAAAAGCGTATGAACAAATATCCGAAAAAGAAGAGACGGCAAAAAATGCGGCTGAAATGACCGAAAAAAGTAAAAATTCAAAAATCGGCAAAGAACAGGAACTGTTGGAAATTACGCAAAAACGTAAAGATGAAAACGGCAAAATGTCGGCTAATGAGAATCGGATTAATGATTTCAGAGAAACTATACTGCACTGTAAAAATGAAACAGTACGTTTGGAAATAAAGCTTGAAAAACTGGAAGAAGAAAATAAACGTCTTAATGACGAGATGTGGGATAGTTATGAAATAACTTATCCGGAGGCGGCGCAGCTTTTTGAAGTAACAGAGCCGACTGCGGAGCTTATGAAGCGCGTCAGGTCGCTTAAAGCCGAGATAAAATTGCTTGGAAACGTAAACGTAAATGCGGTTGACGAATACAGAGAAACAAAAGAAAGGTACGAATTCCTTTCAAAACAGAAAAATGATATTATTGAAGCGGAAGAAAAACTGAAAGAAATTATAGAGGATCTTTCGGAATTGATGGAAAAACAATTCAGACAAAATCTGGAAATAATATCGGAGAATTTCAATGAAGTGTTCAGAGAAATGTTTGGAGGCGGAAAGGCGTATTTAAAGCTTTCGGATGAAGACGATGTGCTTGGGTCCGGTATTGATATAATTGCTCAGCCTCCGGGAAAAAATTTGCAAAATATGATGCTTCTTTCAGGTGGAGAGAGGGCGTTGACAGCAATAGCAATATTGTTTTCAATATTAAAAATGAAGCCATCGCCGTTCTGTATATTGGATGAGATAGAGGCTGCCTTAGATGACGCCAATGTTCAGCGATTCGGCGATTATCTTAAACGTTTTTCTAAAGATACACAGTTCATTGTTATAACACATAGGAAAGGAACCATGGAGGCAGCCGACGTACTTTACGGCGTAACTATGCAGGAGCATGGCGTTTCAAAAATAGTGTCGGTAAAATTTGATGAGGCTGTCGGACAGTAAGGAGAGTAAAAATGGGGTTTTTTGATTTTCTTAAGGGTAAAGAGTATAAAGAAGAAAATATAAATGCCGATGTGGAAGAATCGGTAGAGAAAATAGTAAGAGACGCTGTTGAGGAGATAGAAGAGGAGACCGAGGAGCGCGTAAGCGAAGAAGTTGTAACTGAAGTAGTTGAAAACGTTACAAGAATAGAGGATGAGGTCAGAGACAGCGTAGGAAAAAAAGTAAGCGGAGAAGAGTGTTCCGAAGATATATGCAATGTTGAAGATGAGGCGGAATATGAAGAGGCTGACAAAAGTACGGAAACGACTGACTTCAATGAAGAAGCCGAAATAGAGGATATTGCTGAATCTAATGACGGAAACGACGATGCAGATAATAATACTGTTGAGCAGGAAACAGAAGAACATGAGGAAGAAAGAGTTGAGGAGCCTAAAAAAGGTTTTTTTGCAAGGCTTAAAGAAGGTCTGGAAAAAACAAAGAAAAATATTTTCGGAGGAATTGATTCCGTTCTCGGCGGATTTACGAAAATAGATGACGATTTGTTTGACGAACTTGAAGAAAGTCTTATTATGGCTGACTTAGGAGTTGAAACAACGCTTAAAATTATTGAAAATCTAAAAAAGAGAGTAAAAAAGGAAAGAGCCGAAGATCCTTCTCTTATTAAAGGAATGCTTCAGGACGAAATAGCCGAAATTCTATCGGACGGTGCGGAAAATGAATTTAAAATAACTCCTCCTTCGGTAATACTTGTAATAGGCGTTAACGGCGTAGGAAAGACAACAACTATAGGAAAACTGGCGGCTAATTATAAATCGGAAGGAAAAACGGTACTTCTTGCAGCTGCGGATACTTTTAGGGCAGCGGCAATAGACCAGCTTAAAATCTGGGGAGAAAGATCAAAGATAGACGTTATATGCCATGAGGAAAATTCCGACCCGGCAGCGGTTGTATTTGACGCGGTAAATGCGGCTAAAAGCAGAAAAACAGACGTTCTGATATGTGATACGGCAGGAAGACTTCATAATAAGAAAAATCTTATGGAAGAACTTAAAAAAATAGCCAAGGTAATAAACAGGGAATACCCGGAAGCCAATACGGAAGTTTTTCTTGTACTGGACGCAACAACAGGACAGAACGCTTTGCAACAGGCAAAACTTTTTAATGAAGTAGCCGATATAACAGGGTTAGTTCTTACAAAGCTTGACGGAACCGCAAAGGGCGGAATTGTAATAGCAATAAAAAATGAACTTAATATCCCCGTAAGATATATTGGGGTAGGGGAAGGAATAAACGATTTACAGGCGTTTAATCCGACAGAATTTGCGGGAGCATTGTTTGAAGATTGAAATTAAAAATTGTTAAGGGGTTTTAGTTGAATAATTAGGGGGATTATTATGCAGCTTTTATTGACAACTTTGGCAAATGCTATAATCGGGTTTATTGTAGGGGCATGCGGAGTATCGGGATTTCTTCTGCCGATGTTTTATACGGCTTTGACTGATTTTTCCGTACCGGAAGCATTGGTGTTGAGCTACTGGGTGTTTGTTATATCCAGTCCGCTCGGATTTGTCGGATGTAAGGACAAAATGGCAAGAGAGAAAAAGACTCTTGGGTGGCTTTGCGTCGGAAGTGCAATAGGAGCTGTTTTAGGGGTTAAGCTGAATTCTTTTTTCAGTCCTAAGGGAGTTAAAATCATACTTTATATAGTAGTACTGTTGGCGGGAATTTATATTGTTATAAATGAGAGCAGAAAAAAAGCTTCCGACGAGAAAAGAAGTCCTAAGTTGGATTCAAAGCCTTTCATGCTTGCTTTCGGTATCATTACCGGGGCTGTATGCGCGCTCGGCGGTTCGGGTGGACCTATACTCGTAATGCCGCTTCTAGCAACAATGGGAATGGAAGTACATACGGCTATGGCTGTCGGATTGCTTGATTCACTTTTTGTTTCGGTTCCTGCGTTTGTAGGTTATGTCAGAAATGTAAATTTATCGGATTTAACATTATATATGGTTGTGGTTTTACTGGCATATTGTATAAGCATGTTTATAGGACGAAAATTATCGTCTAAGGTTCCGTCAAAACCTCTTAAAATGGTTGTCGGAGTGTTTTCGGTAATCATTGCCGTATATATGATAATAACGACAATATAATAGAAGTATAATATGAAGCCGCCGTATGGCGGCTTTTATATATTTAATGTAATTCTGCAAATTATATTCTTAGTAATAAAAAGTTATATATACGCGGCGGAGAATACGGATCTTTATAATTACGTTTATTTCAGCAATATTTCACTATATTTAAGGTTATGTTACAGTTATGTTATTTTGTAGAAATTAATGTAAATGTATGGTATTGTAAATTTATATTAATTTTGTATTTGTAAACTTTTAAATATAAGGAGGGGTTCGATATGATAAAGGGATATAAAAAATTTATAGTGGGTGCGGTAGTAGCCGTTTCGGCTCTTAATATGACTGCATTTGGTGCGGAATGGTATGATGATGCGGTTAAGTATGGTAAAGAGAGAGAAATTATATCGGCGGACTATAACATAAACGGCATGTTGACAAGGGGAGAAATGGCTGAAATGTTAAGCGCTGCGGCAGATCTTAAAGCCTATTATATCGATAACCCGTTTTCGGACATTGAAATAAAAGACAGCTATACAGATGATATTATAAGACTGTATAACGCAGACATATATAAGGGAAGAGAAGAAAACGGAAAACTTTATGCCGATGCGGATGAAGTGCTTACAAGGGAACAGGCCGCTGCATTTATAGTCAGAACTTACGGATTTAGTACAGCTAAAAATTCAGAATTGAAATTTACAGACTCTGATGATATTTCCGACTATTCAAAAAAAGATATATGTATACTTACGGAAATGGGAATAGTGTCCGGCTATGATGACGGGACGTTTAAGCCTCAAAATAATGTTTCCAAAACGGAGTTTTTGGCAATGCTTTATAAAGCCGATGAAGCGCTTGACGGAAAAATACCTAATGTGAACGAGAAGTCGGTTATAACAGACGATAGATTATCTAAAAATATAAGTATTGTCGTTCTTAATTCAGAGCCGATAAATGCAGACAGCGAGATAAAACTCAGATTTACAAGATTAGGTGAAGAACCGGAGGCAATATATGCCTATAACCCTCAAATATTCCAGCTTGAGAAAAAAATAAACGGACAATGGATAGAAATAAGCAGAGACAATGAGAATATAAATGATATAAATTATCAGATAAAAGCTGATAACAGCAGTGACAGAACTATAAAACTCAGCGATTTTTACAATGATTTGGAATCGGGAGAATACAGGCTTGTATACGGTTTCCGTGTGAACGGAATAGGAATTGAAAAAGGGATAAAATACGGCGTTGTCAACTTTAATTTGGAAAAAACAGAACTCGCGGAAGAAAAATAAATCTTAAAACCCCGATTATATATCGGGGTTTTTTGGTGCGATAATATAAGTTGCTGTATTTATAAAAAAACATACCGTGTAAAGTAAAAATACTTGACAAAGAGGCGGCGGTATATTAAAATATCACAAGTAAAGTAAAAATACTTTACATAGGAGTGAGTAATGTGGATATATTAAAAACTACTCTCCTTTATGATTTTTACGGAGAACTGCTTACGGAAAAGCAGAAAGAAATATACGAGTTGTTTTATCAGAATGATATGTCGCTTTCGGAAATAGCGGCGGAACTTGATATAAGCCGCCAGGCAGTAAGAGACCAGCTTAAAAGAACCGAAAAGATACTTTCGGAGTACGAAGAAAAACTTATGTTGGTGGAAAAGTTTATGGCAAATAAAAATTCCGCAGGCAGAATAAGAAAACTGATTGACGAACTGGAAAACAAAAACGAACTTTCATCCGAATCGCTTGTAATAGCGGAAGAAATCAGAAATGCCGTTGACGAAATCATAGAGTAATCCACATATTAACGGAGGAAAAAATATGGCTTTTGAAAATTTGTCCGAAAAGCTGCAAGCTGTTTTTAAACAGTTGAGAGGCAAGGGCAAACTTACCGAAAAAGACGTTAAGGAAGCCATGAGAGAGGTCAAACTCGCTCTTCTTGAGGCTGACGTCAACTTTAAAATAGTAAAGCAGTTTATAAATAAAGTTAATGAAAGAGCTGTCGGAAGCGAAGTGCTTGAAAGTCTTACGCCGGGACAGCAAGTTATAAAAATTGTTAACGAGGAACTTATAGAACTTATGGGTTCTTCTCAGAGCAAGCTTACTTTTTCAAGTAAGCCGCCTACCGTATACATGATGGTCGGACTTCAGGGTGCCGGTAAAACCACAACATCGGGAAAGCTTGCGGGACTTTTGAAAAAACAGGGAAAGAGTCCGTTGCTTGTTGCCTGCGACGTGTACAGACCGGCGGCTATAAAACAGTTACAGGTTGTCGGAAACAATTACGGCATTCCCGTTTTTGAAATGGGAGATAAGTTAAATCCTGTTGATATAGCCAAAGAATCATTGCAATATGCGGCAAAAAATAAACACGACGTAATTTTGATAGATACTGCCGGACGTCTTCATATTAATGAAGAACTGATGGAGGAATTGAAAAATATTAAAGAAGCGGTAAGACCGCAGGAAATACTTCTTGTTGTAGACGCTATGACAGGACAGGACGCAGTTACTGTAGCCGACAGCTTTAACGGACAGCTTGGAGTAGACGGGATTATTCTCACAAAGCTTGACGGTGACGCCAGAGGCGGCGCGGCGCTTTCGGTAAGAAGCGTAACAGGCAAACCCATAAAATATATCGGTATGGGTGAAAAAATGGAAGATCTTGAGCCGTTTTATCCGGACAGAATGGCTTCCAGAATACTCGGAATGGGAGATGTCCTTTCGCTTATTGAAAAGGCTCAGGAAGCCTACGATGAAAAACAGGCTATGGAAATGGCTCAGAAAATGCGAAACAATGACTTTACATTGGAGGACTTCCTTGACCAGATGCAGCAGATTAAAAAAATGGGTCCTTTGAAAGACTTGATAGGTATGATACCCGGAATGAGCCAGCTTAACCTTAACGACGTTGACGTAGATCCGAAAGCTATGGCGCATATCGAGGCAATAATACAGTCAATGACAAAGGAAGAAAGACAAAATCCGTCGATTCTTAACGGACCGAGAAAAAAACGAATAGCAAACGGTTCGGGACGAACAATAGCCGAAGTAAATAGACTGCTTAAACAGTTTGAAGAAATGAAAAAGATGATGAAGCAGGTAAACTCTTTGGCAAAAGGAAAAAAAGGCAAGTTCAGAATGCCGTTTTTCCGCTGATTACTGATATATCATCGCGAAAGCGTTTATATATAATAAATAACAGGAGGTGAAACACAAATGGTAAGAATCAGATTAAAAAGATTAGGAGCTAAGAAAGCACCTTTCTATAGAATCGTTGTTGCAGACCAGAGAACATCAAGAAACGGTAAGTCAATCGCTGAAATCGGATACTACGACCCTACAAAGGAACCCGCTGTATTAAAGGTTGACGCTGACCAGGCAAAAGACTGGATCTCTAAGGGCGCACAGCTTTCAGACACAGCTAAGTCCTTATTAAAGAAAGCCGGCGTTATCGAGTAATCCGGCAGGAGGTACGGCTATGAAAGAATTATTGGAAATTATAGCTAAAAACCTTGTTGATAATCCTGAACAGGTATCTGTGTCTGAAATTAAGGGAGAGCGTTCCATTGTTCTTGAACTTAAGGTTGCTCCCGACGACATGGGTAAAGTTATCGGCAAACAGGGAAGAATAGCCAAGGCTATAAGAACTGTTGTAAAAGCTGCCGCAGTTCACGATGATAAAAAAATTGTGGTGGAAATAGTACAATAAGTACAATTCGAAAAAGTCCTTTTAGGGCTTTTTCGAATTTTTTGACGAATTGGGAATGTTTTGATATATATTTTAATAAATAGTATATTTGAGATTATAAATACTTTTTAATGTTAGGTGTGAACCTAACTTTTTTAAAATACAGGAGCGAAAATATGGATAATTTTTTTGAAATAGGAAAAATTGCCGGCACTCACGGAATAAAGGGTACGCTTAAAATTTTCCCTACTACGGATGTGCCTGAAAGATTTGAACTTCTTGACGAGGTAATATTGGAAATTAAAAACGAAAAAAAGGTTTGTAAGGTAGACAAAGTTGCGTATCATAAAAATTTTGTGCTGCTTACACTTAAAGAATATAACGACATAAATCAAGTTGAAGGATTTAAAAACGGAAGAGTTCTCATTCCGGAAGAAAAAGCGCTTCCGCTGGGAAAGGACGAGTACTATACAAGAGATCTTTACGATATGGAAGTGTATACCGATGAAGGCGAGCGTCTCGGAACATTGAAGGAAGTGTATACAACAGGCGCAAACGACGTATACGGTGTTAAGGACGAAAACGGAAACGAGATATTGATACCGGCAATAAAACAGTGCATTATTGCAGTTGATGTGACAAACAGAAAGATGACGGTAAAACTTCTGGAAGGGCTGAGATAATGAAAAAATTTTATGTCCTTACACTTTTTCCCGAGATGATAGAAGAAACTTTATCGCATAGTATAACGGGAAGAGCCATAAAAGACGGAGTAATAGGCGTTGAAGCCGTTAATATAAGAGACTTCACAAAGGACAAGCACCGTCATGTGGACGATTACCCATACGGAGGCGGCGCGGGGATGGTCATGCAGCCGCAGCCTATATATGACGCATATAAAAGCATTGAAGAAAAAACGGGCAAAGCCAGAGTACTTTATATGAGTCCGCAGGGGAAAAAATTTAATCAAAAAATGGCTGAGGAATTTTCAAAAGAGGATAATCTTATATTTCTTTGCGGACACTATGAAGGTGTTGATGAAAGGATAATAGAAGAAATAGTTACAGACGAAGTATCTATCGGGGATTTTGTCCTGACAGGGGGAGAACTTGCGGCGATAACTATAATAGATACGGTTTCAAGGCTTGTACCCGGTGTATTGAATAAGGAATAGAGCTATGAAAAC
>URLB01000042.1 GCA_900548595.1 uncultured Eubacteriales bacterium | reverse complement strand
CCATTCCTCTATCTGATCCAGTACCTTTTCAGAATCCTCTTTTGTAAACGGCTCTTGTTTAAAAAGACCGTCCCTGTACTTTGTAAGACCTATTGGGACAACCGACATGCTTCTGGCGCTTGGATACAGTTCAGTAATATCCCGTATTGTTCTATCAAGTTCTTCCCCGTCGTTTATTCCTTTGCAAAGCACCACCTGCAAATGAAGTTCTATTCCGGCAGCCGCCAGTTTTTTCATTCTCTCCATAATATTCCCGGCTTTATTGTTATTGAGCATCATTTTTCTAAGCTCCGGATTAGTTGTATGGACGGAAATATTAATGGGAGAAAGATGATAATATATTATTCTGTCTATGTCTTTGTCTTTCATATTTGTGAGGGTAACATAATTCCCCTGTAAAAACGAAAGTCTTGTATCATCGTCTTTAAAATACAGAGTTTCTCTCATTCCTTTGGGAAGCTGGTCGATAAAGCAGAAAATACATTTGTTTCTACAGCTTCTTGCGTTGTCCATAAGTCCGCTTTCAAAAACGATTCCTATATCCTCGTCATAGTCCTTTTCAACCTCTGCGATATATTCCTCACCGTTTCCGTCTTTCATGACTATTTCCAGATATTCGTCGTTGATCATATATCTGTAATCGAATACGTCGAGTATTTCTTTATCGTTTATGGAAACAAGAACGTCTCCCGGCTCAATTCCGAGTTCCTCGGCAATACTTCCGGGTTCAACGCTTATTATAACATTTTCTTTTTTATTCACATTCATGTTTTCCAAAAGTTTTCCCTCATTTCAAAAAAAGAAACGCCGCCATTGTACCACGCTGTTCTCCCATAACTCTGTGAGAGTAAAAAATATCCGGATTGCATTTAGTACATATATTTCCGATTTCGATATTCTCTGCTTTCACGCCGTTTCTTATAAGAAGCTCTTTATTAACTCCCCATAAATCTATCTTATACTTTCCTTTTTCATTATCGTCTGTTATATATTTATGTGCAAAATCAAAGTTCTCATTAAATATATTCACTACAGGATCGTCCACCTGGAAACAACACGCTCCTATTGAAGGGCCTATTCCGACCTTCACATCGGACGGTTCGGTGCCATATTCCTTTTTCATACGTTCAAGCATTTTCTCTGCCATTGCGCCTGCCGTTCCTCTCCAGCCTGCATGCGCCATGCCTATGGCTTTATTGCGTATATCTACAAAATATAGCGGTACGCAGTCCGCATGGAATGTAACAAGAACTATACCTTTTTCATTGGTTACAAAGCCGTCCGCCTCTTCCCTTTCGATTCCGTTGACAAATCCCATTCCCTCAATACTTTTGTCAGCCTTTATAATTTCAGTTGAATGTACCTGTTTCAACGTAACGCACTGTTCCTTTTTTACATTAAGCGCCTCGCAAATAATGTCGAAATTCTTTTCAACATTTTCCGGTATGTCTCCTCTGGAAAACCCTAGATTAAGCGAAGAAAGAAATCCTTCGCTGACGCCCCCTCTTCTGGTGGTAAAACAGTGTCCTATAAAATCTATATTATCCAAACTTTCAAAAGTATAATACTCAAGATTTCCCTTCTTATTCAAAATCATCGGCACTGCCTCCATTCAAATGCGTTTTCTGTATATCTGATATATGTTACGCCTTTATTATCTATCAATTCCGCAACATCGAACCTTATATTTTCTCCGCAGTTTTCCTGAATATAACGCATAGCTGTTTTTATAATTCTCTCCTGCTTTATCCTAGTAACGGCTTCCGCAGGATAGCCGTACGATGTTCCTTTACGAAATTTAACTTCTATAAATACAACCGTTTCCCTGTCTTTTGCTATAATATCGATTTCACCCGACGGACTCCTGTAATTCCGTTCTATAACGGCGTACCCTTTATTTTTTTCTATCCATTTTGCAGCCTTATCTTCCGCTTCTCTGCCTTTGCCGTAACTATCATTTCTCATATCAAACAAAATTTTTTATAAAGCTTTTTCTGTGTATCGGACACGGTCCGATCTCTTTTAACGCCGCTATATGTTCTGCCGAACCGTAACCCTTGTTATGCTCAAAGCCGTAACCTTCAAAAACTTTTCCGTATTCGTCCATCATGGCATCCCTTTCGACCTTGGCAATTATACTTGCCGCGCCGATTGTTATGCTTTTTGCGTCCCCATGCACTATTCCCTGCTGAGGAATATCTATCTGCGGTATCGTAACTGCGTCCGCCAATACAAAATCCGGTTTTATTTTCAATCCGTATATAGCTTTTCTCATTGCCTTATATGTGGCCTGAAGTATATTGATTTCGTCTATTTCCGCAGGAGAAGCAGAACCGAACGAATACGCAAGAGCTTGCTCCTTAATTTTGAAGGAAAGTTCTTCCCTTTTAGCCGCAGTAAGTTTTTTAGAGTCATTTATGCCATGTATTCTGCAATTTTCAGGCAATATTACCGCAGCAGTAACAACAGGCCCTGCCAGAGGTCCTCTTCCGACTTCGTCTATTCCGCATATAAGACTGTATCCGTTTTTAATAAGTTCCTTTTCAAAAACGGATATTTCCTCCAGTCTTTTTATTTCTTCCAAATAAGCATTATATTTTTTTTCATACTTTTCAACAAGTTTAACCACTCCGGCTCTCTCGTCATTTTTAAATATATTTATTTTATCGGGAATTTCCTCTATCGGCGTTTCCGAAAAAATTTCTTTTATTTCGTTAATTTTAAGCGACAACTATAACACCTCAATTTTATATTATACACACAGAGTCTCTGTATGGCAAATAAAAGCTTTATTTATATTAATTAAAGCTCTACGCAAATCGCAGCATAATATTTTAAAAGACAACATATCTTAATTATTCTTATTTCTCTTATTGAAACTTTTGTTAAAATAATATATATTTGAAACTAAAGCAAAATTTATTAATATTATTATTTATAACCGCTTTGACAAAAATTTCTTTAAGGCATAATAATATTACAGGCACAGGAGGAAACATAATGAACACTCTTGAATCGGCAAAAATAAATGACCTTGAAATATGCATGAAAATTTTGAACGACGGAAAAATGTTCCAGAGAGAACAGGGTTTTATACAGTGGGACGACGATTACCCTACTGTAAATTTAATTAAGGGAGATATCGAAAATCAAAAAGGATATGTAGTAAAATCCGATGGTAAAATCGCAGGCTATATGTGCATAGATTTCGACGGAGAACCGGCATATAAAGATATAAGAGACGGCAGTTGGAATACAGATGACAGTTATGCCGTTGTACACCGAATGGCTCTGAACAAAGATTTTATAGGCAAAGGCATGTCCGATATTACGTTTAAGCTGATAGAAAAATTATGCCTTGAAAAAGACATCCATAATATAAGGGTAGATACACATTCTTCCAACAAACGTATGCAGCATGTATTTAAAAGAAACAGCTTTAAACAATGCGGAGTTATTATCTATCAGGGCGGCGACAGACTTGCGTTTGATAAAAAATTGGATTAAAAATTATGCATTTTTCTTAAATCACTACAATCCATTAATTATAAAAAAAACAGGAGCAATTTATTTACTCCTGTTTTTTCATATCGGCAGAATTCAGTTTTATAAGTAGATTTCTGCGCATATTATTTTCCTGCCTTACTTTGTTTTCATTCACGGCAATAAGCGTTTTTTTACTTTTTCTCGTTGTTACGATATAACCTCCGCTGTTCGTATCCGACACAGACGTATTGGAATCATAGTTGCCTGTAGGCTTTTCGGTAAAATATAAAGTCCATATATTATTCCTGTCTTCCCAACGCATGTATAAATTTCTCTTCATATACGCTATAAATTCTTCAAGACACCAGTCGTTTTCGTACATAATATCCGAATACGGCTGCCCGACATATCTTATATGCCACGGTTCATATCCTATCTTGGTAACATCCTCTTTAGCTTTTGGATAACGCACTACAAATCCATAGTTATGGCAGTATTTTTCTATCCACTGCCCCGCTTCCGTCTCAATAAAGTTTTCTTCCAGAGAGCCGTCGTTTGTTAAATCTACCGCCAATGCAGTTTGATGCTCGCTTGCTCCGGGAAGCGCTATATATCTGCTTGTTCCCTTTATTGCGTCGGCTATCTCCATGCCTCTGGCCACTGCGCTGTTTACATCTCTGTTATATACTTCCGTCTGTCTTTCATAGGAACGATATGTACTGGCTACCATCGGAGCGCTTCCCAATTCACGTTCCATATCAGACAACATAAGAGAAAGAGACGCGGCCGCTTCTTCCGCTAAATAATATGATGTATCTTTATAATTAACCATTTCGGGCTTATAATCTTTGTCTATCCTGTGGCTTGAATTAACAAGCATAAGCATTTTTGTATCCGTAAATGTCTCAGCCGAAGCCGTAAATACCGCTGTTACCGATAAAACAAAGGCAAGGACTGCTGTGCGCAATTTTGACATAATAGCACACCCTCCTTCCTTTTTCGATTATAAATTGTTTTTTATGACTTGGCAATAAAAAATACAGCTGATTAAGAACTTCTTAATATGTAAAAAAACACCGTTTTGGATATTCAAAACGGTGTTTTTCTCAGTTTATAAGCTGTCTGCCGATTTCATCATATATATCGGCAACAATATTATATATCTTTTTTTCGCACAGCATATAGTTTCTCGTAACGGTATTAAGCATAAGCTTGCTGTAAAGCCTTACGCTTTCATCATTTTCTCCATGTGCGCCGCCATTCACGACTTCAAACCTCAATCGCTTATACTCATTGATTTTTTCCAATTCATCAACCGTTATGCTGTCCGCCGCTTCCTTATACCGCTTATACTCATCGGTATTGCGTAACGCCTCTATAAGTTCGTCGACGGATTTTCTAAGCCTGTTCAAACCATTTCTCCCCTTATACTTCCATTATTATAGGCAGTATCATAGGACTTCTCTTTGTTTTCTGCCATAAGAAATTTTTAAGAGTATCTCTTATTATATTTTTAATATTTGACCAGCCCGAAATATGCTTCATTTCACATTTTATCAGAGCGTCGTTTATTACGGCTCTGGCTTCCTCCATAAGATCCTCGGATTCTCTGACATATACAAAACCTCTGGAAATTATATCCGGACCTGCAAGTATTGTACCCGAAGCGGAATCTATAGTAACGACAACAACCATAAGTCCGTTTTCCGAAAGGTTCTTTCTGTCCCTCAGCACTATGTTTCCGACATCGCCTACGCCCAGTCCGTCGACAAGTACCTGTCCTGCCGGAACTGTTCCGTTTACTTTTGCGTCCTTTTTAGACAGCTCCAAAACATCGCCTATGTTCATAACAAATATATTTTCCTTCGGTATTCCCAAAGAAACGGCTATGTCCCTATGGCTTAGAAGGTGAACGTACTCGCCGTGAACCGGCATAAAATATTTAGGCTTTATAAGAGAGAGCATTAGTTTAAGCTCTTCCTGTCTGGCATGTCCCGAAACATGTATATCGGCTATTCCCTCGTATACTACATCGGCGCCTTTTCTTGTAAGTTCGTTAATAACGTTTGAAATATTTTTCTCATTTCCCGGTATGGAAGAAGCGCTGATTATAATTTTATCTCCCGGTCTTATGGAAACCTGTTTATGTTCATTGGAAGCTATTCTGGAAAGCGCGGACATCGTTTCGCCCTGACTTCCCGTTGTTATTATAACAAGCTTATCATCGGTATAATTTTTTATCTCGCTTATGTCAATAAGCGTATTATCCGGCATATTAAGGTATTCCAGTTCAATGGATGTTCTGACGGCATTGACCATGCTTCTTCCGATAATAGCCACTTTTCTGCCGAATTTATATGCCGAGTTTACAATCTGCTGGATTCTGTGGATATTTGACGAGAAAGTTGCCACCATAATTCTGTTATCGGGAGTATCGCTGAATATATCGTCAAACACACCCCCGACCGAGCTTTCCGACATTGTAAAGCCCTTTCTTTCGGCATTGGTACTATCGCTCAAAAGGAGCAGTACCCCTTCCTTTCCCAGTTCCGCAAATCTATGCAGATCCATAACGTCTCCGTCAATGGGCGTATAGTCTATTTTAAAGTCTCCCGTATGCACAACTACTCCTACGGGCGTAGTTATTGCTAAAGCAACCGCGTCTGCGATCGAATGGTTTGTGTGGATAAATTCCACCTGAAAACGTCCGAGCTTGACCTTTTCTCCCGGAACAACCGTGTGGAGCGTTACAAGCTTATTTAATCCGTGTTCCTTAAGTTTGTTTTCAAGCAGCCCCAATGTAAGAAGCGTGCCGAAAACAGGTACGTTCAGCTGTTTAAGAACATAGGGCAAAGCGCCTATATGGTCCTCATGTCCGTGGGTAAGAACTATACCTCTTATTTTATCCATATTTTTTATCAAATATGAAATATCGGGAATAACAAGGTCTATTCCCAGCATGTCGTCCTCCGGGAAAGCAAGACCGCAGTCAACGATTATTATATCGTTGTCATATTCAAAAACCGTTATGTTTTTTCCGATTTCCTGTAATCCGCCCAAAGATATTACTTTTAACTTTGGTTTTTTTGAAGCCAAAAAAACACCTCCTGTCTTTTTATTTAATCACTGTCGCCTTTTAGGCTTCCGTGAGTATGTATTTTAATATTCCACTTCGTAGTCTTCGCTCTCAAAAAGGCCTGCGGCAGCCTCAAACTCCTCGTCGTCTTCGATAACGGCGTAAGTAATATCGTCCTCCGATTCGCTTACAACCTTTAATATAGCGGCCTCGGCTTCGTCGTCGTCGATATCTTTGCTTTCGATAACAAGAATATATTCCGTATCGTTCATTTTTTTTCTGTCAATAACAACAAACTCTATTTCTTCTTCCGTTTCATCGTCGATCATTGTTATTATTTCCATTTCCTCATCAAGATCCTCAATATTATTGCCAAATTCATCTGACATATTCAAACTCTCCTTTTCTTTTATCTTTTACTGTCAAGATACCCCTGGAGTATGAACACAGCCGCCATTTTATCTATGACGCTCTTTCTCTTGCTGTGGCTCAGTCCCGCTTCCATCATGCTGTTATTTGCCGCTACAGTACTGAATCTTTCGTCCCACAGTATAACAGGTATCTTCGGAAACCTTTTTTCTATATAAACCTTGTACGCCTTTGTTTTTTCACAGCGCACACCTTCGGAATTATCCAGATTTTTAGGGTAACCCAGAACTATCGTATCAACGCCGTACTGATCGATAAGCTCCGCTATGCGCCCCAAACTCTGTTTATGTTCCGACGGATTATTTCTTCTTATAATTTCAACTCCTTGGGCAGTCCAACCGAATTCGTCACTGACAGCTACTCCCACGGTCTTATCCCCCAGGTCAAGTCCCAAAATTCGCAATTGTTTCTTTCCTTTCAACTTCAGGCTTTTCTTTTCAGATAGTCCTTGATTATCTCTTCAAGAAGCTCGTCCCTCTCGAGTTTACGGATAATGCTTCTTGCATTTTTATAACTTGTTATATATGTCGGGTCTCCCGAAAGGATATATCCGACAAGCTGATTAACGGGATTATATCCCTTTTCCTCAAGGGCGGACGTAACCGAGAGTATTATTTTCTCAGCCTCGCTTGTATACTCTTTTTCAACCGCACCGAATCTCATCGTTTCGTTCATTGAATTTTTCTTTTCCATAATACCACTCCCATGTAAAGAAAATTCTAATCTCAATTAGTAATATCTTATTTTATAATAAATTTCCAGAATTTGCAATGCAATTAGGAAAGTCTTAATCTTTAAATTATCTCGCCGTGTGCCGTATCGTTTTCGTGGGACAAAATTTTTACATCAAGTATTTTATTTTGAATATTCTCCTTGCTTTCGGCTATTACCCTTATGTAATTGGACGTATAGCCTTCATATAAATTTTCGGATATTTCCCTTTCAAAAAGTACCGGCATGTTTCTTCCCTTAAACCGTTCTATAAATTCGTCTCCCATGATGTCGCTCAGTTCTATAAGCCTTGCCGTTCTTTCGTTTTTTACGGAATTTTGAATTTGATTTTCCATTGCCGCGGCAGGCGTTCCCCTTTTAGGTGAATATGGGAAAGCATGTATTTTAAGAAATCCTATTTTTTTCGCAAAACTTAGGCTTTCTTCAAAATCATCATCACTTTCATCGGGAAATCCCGCTATTATATCCGTTGTAAGAGCTGCGTCGGGAAAGTACTTCCTAATCAATTCCACAGCTTTTTCATACTGCTCTGCGGTATATTTTCTGTTCATTCTCTTAAGCGTTCTGTTGCATCCGCTTTGAAGAGAAAGATGGAAGTGTCCGCATACCTTATCCATTTTCGCAAGTTCGCTTACAAACTCTTCCGTTATCAGCCCCGGCTCTACGGAACTGAAACGTATACGTTCTATGCCCGGCGTATCCTGCACCTGTTTTACAACGTCAAGTAAAGAAGTTCCCTTTAAATCTTTTCCGTATGAAGCCACATGTATTCCCGTAAGTATTATTTCCTTAAATCCGTTATCGGCCAGAGTTTTAACTTCTTCCGCTATGTCCTGTGGATCTCTGCTTCTTATGGGGCCTCTCGCATAAGGTATTATACAATATGAGCAGAACTGCGAACAGCCGTCCTGTATTTTAAGATATGCCCTTGTTCTGTCGGAAAGTTTATTTATGGAAAGTTTTTCAAAAACCCTTTCTTTGGCTATCTCTCCTACCGTACAAACAACTCCGTTTTCGGGTTTATAGTTTTCCACAAGCTCTACAATATCCGCACGTCCCTTTGTACCGACAATCAGATTTATCCCCTCAATCTTTTTAATGTCCTCGGGAGCTGTCTGTGCATAACATCCTATGGCTACAACCGTTGCCTCGGGATTCTGCCTTTTTACCTTTCTGATAAGCTGTCGGCTCTTTTTATCTCCGAAATTTGTTACGGTACATGTATTTATTATATAGACGTCCGCTGTGTCGTCTATGCCTACAATTTCATAACCTTTTTCGGCAAAAAGCTCTGCTATTGCTTCGCTTTCATATTGATTAACTTTACAGCCAAGTGCGTGGCTGGCAACTTTTTTCATCGGTCTATCTCCTTAATAATGCTCTTAATAGTTTCTATTACAGCGTTATCATCATTTTTACCTATGGTATATTTTGCTCGGCTTCTTACATATTCATCGGCGTTAAGCATGGCAAAGCTTATTCCTGCGGCGTCGAACATCTCAATATCGTTGTAGTTATCGCCGAATACAATAGTTTCGTCTTTTTCTATGCCGAATTTGTCCATAACGCATTTCAACGCAGTGCCTTTGTTTACTTCATTATTTAAAAAATCGAGGCTGTTATACCCCGACAAAGTCATATGAACCTTTCCCTCAAATTTCGGAAGCATTATTTTCATAGAACTCTCTCTTGGGTCTATCGTATCAAAAAGCCCTATTTTTAATATATCTTCGTTTACCGTCCGTAAATCCGAAACATATTTTATCTCATATCCGAATATAGGTTTTTTCATTGTTTCAAAAAGCTCTTCATTGTCTGTATACGAATATTTTTTGCCGCATATAAATATTGCCGAACCATTTACTTCCTTTGATGTTTCTATGATTTCCGCAACTGTATCTTTGTCAATGGCGTTTATATAAAGTTCTTCGTCTCTGTCCAAAGCATAGGCTCCGTTTTCCGCAATATATATAATATCTTCGTCAACAGGTTCAAACTTTCTTTTCAGCGACATAAGCTGCCTTCCGCTGGCTGCGGCAAATTTTATACCCATGCCTTTCAGCCGACCTACTATCGAATATATTTCCTCGTTCAACTCCCCGTTGCTGTTGAGAAGAGTTCCGTCCATATCTGTCGCTATAAGTTTTATCATAAGTTTTCCTCCGCTGTCAGTTAATATGGGAGAGCTGTCTCCGTCTATTCTAACAGTATTTCCGTTAAATATTAATTTTAACACAATTAAATAATATAAACAACCTAAATAACGGCGGTTTATTGAACCGCCGTTAAATGTTTCTTATGTAGTTCGCCTTTCAGATAAAATTATACTTTTGACCGTTTATTTGCGTCAATCTTGTTTCTCAGTCCCGAAGTAAGAAGAAGTCCGCTCATAAGAGCCGTAAACGGAGCTACCGTAACAAGTCCGAAGCTTCCTATAAGCGTATCCAGTATTTCCGAAGCAACATATTTGTAGTTCAGAATATTCATTATAGGTGTTCCCTGCGCCATAAACGTCATAAGCAACGCTATATATCCGCCCGAATATGCAAGAAGAAGCGTAGTGGTCATTGTGCCCATCGCCGCACGTCCGACATTCATCCCCGATTTTGCCGCCTCTTTCCATGAAATATCAGGTTTTTTCTGAATAACCTCATGTACAGCCGACGTAATATCCACCGATAAGTCCATCATAGCTCCGGAAGCTCCTATAAAAATACCGCTTGTGAATATCTGCGTAAGGTTTAAATGCTGATAACCGCAGTACAACAATGTCTCCGAATAAGACATGACTGCTCCGTGTATCTTAAATAAGTCCGTAAAAATCAATCCTATTATGCATGTTGTAACCGTTCCGAGCATAGACCCCATAAACGCTGTCAGAGTTCTTTTATCAACGCCGTATACAAGAAATATTATTACGGCAGTCAACGCTACCGTGATGCCCATTCCCACCCACATAGGGTTCATGCCTTTCAGATAGCATGGAACAAGTATTTTCCATATCATAAGAACCGTTATAACAAATGACAGGACCGCAAACATACCGTTTTTGCCTGCAAAAAGTATGAGCAGGATGACAAACATAAGCGCAAGTATTATTTCTTTGTCAACTCTGTAATGGTCGGTCATCGTAACGGACGTTATTCCGCCGTCGTTATAGCTTACCACAACAAGAGCTTCGTCGCCGGCAGAATATATTTTATCGTTTTCAAGGGATCCCGATAAAAGGTTTATTCCGCTTACCTTTTCCCCTTTAAACTTTCCGTCAAGCAGTTCCAATTGGCATATCTGCTCTCCCGACTGTATAAGTCCGGTACTTATTATACTGCTTTCATCAGTGCTTATTACCTCAGCTTTACATTTTTCGCTTTCCGTATATATGAGAGCGCCCTCATAGCCGGTTGGAACGGCTATGAGGATCGCTGCAAGAAGAAAGCCTATAATCAGCTGAGTCCAAAAATTCAGTCTGTTAGATAATGCTTTCATTTATTTACTCCGATTATTTTACACCTGTGATATTTGCAAGATTAAAGAATATATCCGTGTTGTCATAGTAACCTTCAAACATGTCCTGTCCTACGCCCATTGCGAATACTTCAACGGGAAGACCCGTATGCGCGTATGACGCAAAGTTGACGCCTGATTTGTTGTTAAGAATATGCGTAAGAGTTACCGTCAACGGTTCGTATGTACCGTAAAGCACATATTCTTCCTGGCTGAGTTCTTCCTCTTGTCCTGCCATTGTCTTATCATAAGCGGCTTTAAGCTTATTGTATTCGTAATCCGTAAGAACAAGAGTTTCGTCCTTTGCCTGCGCTGCATTTTCTTTTGTTACAAGTCCGAACAGGTTCTGCACGTCTTTAAGAACGTCCTCAAAACTTGTTTTATTTTCTTTGTATTTAGCTACATAATCGCTGTCGTATTTTGCATATGACATCTTCTGGTTTTTAAGGTTTGTAAGGAACGTATCATAGTCTGTTCCCGCAAAACCGATTGTAAGTCCGCCTGTTTCGTGGTCTCCCGTTACAAGAATAAGAGTTTCATCCGGATGTTCGTTATAGAAAGCGACTGCCTCCTGAATAGCCTCGTCAAGGGCAAGAGTATCGCTGATTGTTGAAGCGGCGTCATTTGCATGACACGCCCAGTCAATCTTTCCGCCCTCTACCATCATAAAGAAGCCATTATCATTATCAAGCACTTCTATTCCTTTTTTTACATAGTCTTTAAGCGCCCACTCGCCGTTTTCAAGATCCATGTCATAGCTCATTGCGTCGGAATCCGCAAGAGTCTCATCAATAATTATCGTCTTTCCAGAAGAAGCGTTGATTTTTTCCGCCTCTGCTTTTGTAAGTACTACGTTATATCCTGCCTCTTTTGCTGTTTCATAAAGGTTCTTCTGTTTTCCGTCCGCTCCGTCGGGTTTAAGAAGACCTCCGCCTGCAAAGTAATCGAAATCGCTCGAAATCATTTCCTGACCGATTTCATAATAGTTATTTCTTGACGGCTGATGAGCATAGAATGCAGCCGGCGTAGCATGGTTAAGGTTGACTGTGGAAACAATACCTACTTTGTATCCAAGCTGATCCTTAAGTTTTTCGGCTATTGTCTCATAGGATTCGCTCTTTGTTTCGTCCATATTGATTGTTCCGCTGTATGTCTTGTTTCCCGTTGAAATACTTGTCGCCGTAGAAGCGGAATCGGGGCAGAAAGAAGAACTGTCGTATGTCTGCGCAGAACCTGCGACAGGGAAGTTCATCATTGTAAGATTTTTCTTTGATTCTACAATATCATTGTTATTTGTATCCTTAAGCGCGCTTAAGTAATAGTTTGTAAGCTGTATCTGCGGATAGCTCATACCGTCGCCGATGAACATAAACACATATTTAGGCGCTTTTGTTACGGTCGGTTTTGCCGTCGCGGTATTCTCCTTTACAATTGTAGCCGCTTCGGCTTCGTTAATTCCGGAACCGAAAGTAAATGCGGAAATTCCCATTGCCGCGGCGCACATTATAGCTAAGCCTTTTTTAAATTTCATTTTTACAACTCCTCCGTTAATTTAAAATGTCATGCTGTTTTCATATTAAGTTACAATAGCTATTATAGTAATCTCATGTTAAATTCGTAACCGCCGCAATATAAAATCCATATTAAACATAATCGGAGCGGAGATTGCCGTTATTATAAATAATCTTCATTAACATCAAAAAAGCCTAAACAATAAGTTTAGGCTTTTTCTTTATTTAAAATATTCTATCTGTCGTTATCAATCATCATAAGCAGAGGCAAAATTCTTGATGATATAACAAGTTTCTTACCGCTGAGCCACATAACATATGGACGTAGCTTTTCCCATTTTACGGTAGGATTATCGGACGATGTACATATCTCCTCTATTTGATCCAATCTGTCGGAAACCTCATCTTTTTCCTCTCGGCTTATACGCTCACATCGTTCTATACAAAGTCTTGCTTCGTCAAACTCCTCTCGGTCATATACTATTATATTAAAGTCTCTGTTTTTCTCCTTATGCAGTCCTTCGTTTTTATATCCGTTGTCTCGGAATGCCTCCAGTCTGCTTATGGCAAGCATAAGATTATCCCTGTATGTATCTCCGCTTTTATTCTTTTTCTCATAGCCGGATATAACTTTCATTCCTTTGTCAAAACCGTCGATGATATTTATATATTTGTGCAAAATCCTTTCAAAGAGAGTGCCCATACGTTCCCAGTCAAACGAATATTTGTCCCATTCCTTTTTGCAATACTCTATGTCGTTGTTTACCATTCTTTTTAATTCGTATTCCAGCATACACAGACACTTCCTTATCAGCTGCCTATTTTCTGACCATAGTTTTCAATATACTTTTCATTCCATCGCTTACTCTGAAAGACTCTCTCATCTTTGTTATGGATTTATTGTACACCCAATCGTTAAGCGTATTATTTTTCATAAATTCCAATGTAATCTGCGGATAAAACGCCATACACTCGGCAAGAAGCCATGCCGCACCCATAGAATCATAGTATCCGGTGTAGTTTATGCCGCTGACAATATTAAATATATCGTCAAGTTTCTCCTCCGTTACGAACTGTCCGAGCATAGCCACCAAACCGAACCTTATTTTAAACTCCTCTCCGGACTGTGTACATTCCTTACAATAGTTCCAAAACGGTTCTCTTTCCTCTTCCTTCAGTTTTATTGTAGAACATACACTGTCGCATATTCCCCAGCCGTCTATAAACTTCATAAATTTTTCGGTATACTCCGTTTTTTCGTTTATACTGCATTTAGAGTAGTATATGCTCATTCCGCCTATGAGTTTTTCTTCATAGCTGTCATCCTCTTCAACGGAAATTACATACTCTTTCCAGCTTTCCTTTGCCAGTTCTTTAGCCGTCTTTCTTAAAACTCCCATTCTTACGCCTAATATGGCTGAATTTGATGATTTAAGCTTTTCCGTAAAAGCTCTGTATTTTTCATCGCTTACGGAAACGAGCATATTTTTTATTTCGCTTTTTATCACAGTTCAAACTCCTGTCCCGGCTTATCTATCTTCATTATTTTGTCTCGATAATCCTCGGTTCTTTCGTCTTCCGCAAGATAATCGTATATTTTATAATCGTTCCAGAAATGCATAGGGAAAATATGCTTTATTTCAACGTCTCTCATAAGATAATCTATCGCCAGTATATATTTGTCCTCCAGCCTTGTATCCACGGGAACAAAACCTATATCCACATTTACGCCTTTTATTTTATCTATCTCCGACGTATACTGTTTCTTTATCATGTTGTTGAAAGCGTCGCTTTCACCGTTCCAGTGCCACCAGTTCAAATCTCCCGCATGATATATCGTCAGTCCGTCGGCATGGACGATAAACGCAACTCCTTCGTCGGTCGACTTCAGCGTCTCAACTGCAAGACCGTCGATTATATACCCCTTATTAGGACTTACAACCGTAACGTTTTCAATATTTTTATCATATTTGCAGTCCTTGGACAAAACATATCTGACATTCATGCCTTTCCATTTGAAAATTTCCTTATCATAATGGTCTTGATGAAAATGTGATACAAATACGAAAACATTTTTATCTTTAAACCTGTTAATGTCTATATTATTAATTTTCCCCCCGTCGGTATAATAGTCGAACACAAGACATGTATTTTTTGTCTCCACCATAAAACCGCTGTGATACAGATACGTAACTCTTGCCATATTAGCCCTCCATGTATTTTATAAATTGATTATATCATTATTCGGTAAGAACATACAAGCAAATACTCCCCCTGCGCCTCATTATTAATAAACTTCATTCATTTTTAATAATCCGTATCCAATCAATTCTGGTATTTTTTTTAACCTTATAGTATACTGAAAACAAAAGGAGG
>URLB01000041.1 GCA_900548595.1 uncultured Eubacteriales bacterium | reverse complement strand
AAAAATCCCATTTCACCCGTGCTTCCGAAGCGGTTTTTTGAAGCGTAAACGCTTCTCAACTCATCCTGCGAGTCTCCTTCCATAATAAGCACAGTGTCGACAAGATGTTCAAGCGCCCTAAGTCCAGCAAGTTCATCACTCTTATTCATCTGTCCTATTATTATAACGGCTCTCGGCCTTTTTCCACCCTTGGCTATATGTACGAGCGCCCCTGCGCATTCCATAGTCTGAGTAGGATTTCCTGCCCTTGACGGATAAAATTCTTCCAAAGCAAATGTTTGTATACTGTCTACTATTATAATATCGGGATCTATTTTATCAACTTCCGCTATTACTGAGTTCATACTTACAGTTGACAATATCCATATATTTTCGTTTATCCCGTCAAGTATTCTGTCTGCTCTGTTTTTAATCTGTCCTTCGCTTTCTTCTCCGCTGGCATATAAAATTTTCAGTCCCTGTTCGGCGGTTTTACTTGCTATTGTCAGCGCAAGCGTGGACTTTCCACCTCCCGGAGGAGACGTTATTATGGACACCGAATCTTTTACTATTCCTCCGCCCATAACCCTGTCATATTCCGTAATTCCGGTTACTATCCTTTCACTTGAATTTGTTTTAACCATTTTCAGTCGGCTTGCCTCTCCTCCGCCTATTACAGATGAAGAAGGTCTTTTTACAAATGATGATGTAACAGTTTCTTTAGTCTGTTCATCAAATGTATTCCAGTTTCCGCATTTCGGACATTTTCCCATCCATTTCGGAGTCTTGTACCCACACTCCGAACAAACATAGCTTGTTTTCTCTTTCATAATATTCTCCATATAAAAAACCGCGGATATTTTCCGCGGCTTTCATTTTTAAAGTTTCTCTATTTTAACAGCTGAGCAATTATTGTTTAATTCCACACTGAAATTAACTTTACCGCCTATATTGGAGCTGATTTTTCCCACAAGGACATCATCAACCAAAAGCTTATAATCCTTTTCGGGTTCAAGTTCCATTGTTATCTGAACATCATCGTCGCTTTCAACAGAAAACTCTATATTTTTTGCTCCCATGTCAAAATTATGTATTGTAGCTCCCGGAACAGTTTCAAGAAGCATTTTTCCGTTTTTCTCAAGTTTTGTAATATCTTTATATGTCTTTACTTTGTAAAGATTTCCCGCAACCTCAAAGTCAAGAACCTTCTTCTTTTCATCCATGAGATAATTTCCGAAACTGATGCTTCCATTATCCTCAAGTCTGATTAATTCCTCTATAACTGCCATTTTAACTTCCTCCTAAGTCCATACAGATACGTTATTTCCGTTTTCAGACTATAAAAAACAATATTATAACCTGTTGATGTGGATTAATTATACCATGTAAATATTAAAATGTACATAAAAAAGCGGAGGATTTTAATTTATGTTTACATAAATAACCCTCCGTTTTAACAGGCTTATTTTATTGAAACAACATCATATCCTGCGTCTGTAACGGCTTTAGAAAGAACTTCGTCCGAAACGTCCTTTGTTAAATCTACATAAGCCGTTTTCTTTTCCAAATCAACTTTAGCACTTACTCCGTCAATTTCGTTAAGAGCCTTTTCCACTCTGCCTGAGCAATGCATGCATGACATACCTTCAACTATCATTTCTTTTTTCATAACATTCTCTCCTTCATTTTCATCATGTAAAATTATATCTGTTTCTACATTATTATTAAATTCTTCATTGTTGTCAACTTCCGCATAGTCTGCTTCGTTATTAGGTTTAAACAGTTTTAATCTGAGCGCATTTGTTACTACGCACACAGAGCTCAAACTCATTGCCGCTGCGCCTATCATTGGGTTCAGTTTTATACCAAACATAGGGTACCAGAGACCTGCCGCAAGCGGTATACATATCGTATTATAGAAAAACGCCCAGAAAAGATTTTCTTTAACATTTTTTATTGTAGCCCTGGACAATTTTACAGCTGTAACTGCGTCCATAAGGTCGCTTTTCATAAGTACTATATCTGCGGATTCTATGGCTACATCCGTACCGGCGCCTATGGCAACGCCCACATTTGCCCTTGCAAGAGCGGGCGCGTCGTTTATTCCGTCGCCGATCATAGCGGTTATTCCGCCTTTTTCCTGGAAAGACCTGACTACCGCTTCTTTATCCTGAGGCATTACTTCAGCTACAACATTTGTTATTCCCAGATTTTTTGCTATAGCCTCAGCAGTTCTTTTATTATCTCCCGTAAGCATAACAACGTCTATGCCGAGTTTCTTAAACTGTCTTATGGCGGCTTTGCTCGTTTGTTTAGGAACATCCTGCACGGCTATAATGCCGAGAATTTTGTCTTTTTCCGCAAAATAGAGAACGGTTTTTCCTTCTTCCGAAAGCTTCTTTTCTTTATCTTCAAAACCATTTGAGGATATGCCGTTTTCGTCCATCATCTTTTTGTTTCCGGCGTATATTGTCTTTCCGTCAGACTCGGCTATTATTCCTCTTCCCGATACGGCTGTAAATTCATTAATTTCTTTCAAAGCAATATTTTTTTCTTCAGCCGCCTCAATTATCGCACCTGCAAGCGGATGCTCGGAAGGCTTCTCAACCGACGCCGCTATTTTCAAAAGCTCGTCCTCTGATATGCCGTCGGAAAGTATATCTGTTACAACAGGATTTCCCTCGGTAATGGTTCCCGTCTTATCCATTATAACGGTTTTTACCAGATGAAGAGTCTCCAAAGCCTCGGCAGATTTTATCAATATACCGTTTTCAGCGCCTTTTCCCGTTCCGACCATTATCGCAACCGGAGTAGCAAGACCCAAAGCGCACGGGCATGATATTACAAGCACGGATATTGCGCACGAAAGCGCAAACTCGAACTCATAACCAAGCGCAAGCCATGCTACAGCCGTTATGATCGCTATTACCATTACTATCGGTACAAAAACTCCCGCTATTTTGTCGGCAAGCTTCGCAATAGGGGCTTTAGAAGCGCTGGCGTCCTCAACAAGCTGTATTATCTGCGCCAAAGTAGTTTCGCTTCCTACTTTTTCCGCTTTAAATTTCAAAAATCCGTTTTTATTTATGGAAGCCGCAATTATTTTATCTCCCACCGCTTTTTCAACAGGTATGCTCTCTCCCGTCAACGCCGATTCGTCTACGGCAGACGTTCCGTCAACAACCGTTCCGTCAGCAGGTATCCTCGCTCCCGGTTTTACTATTACTATATCTCCTATTGCCAATTGTTCAATAGGTATTTCTTTTTCTCCGTTTTCGGTTTCTATAACGGCGGTCTCGGGCGCAAGTTCCGTAAGCTTTGATATAGCTTCGCTCGTCTTTCTCCTCGACCTTGTTTCCAAATATTTTCCGAGAGTTATAAGCGTCAATATCATTACCGCGGATTCAAAATATAAATCCATATGGTATTTCATAACCAGTTCTTCATTTCCTACGCCTAACCCATAACTCATCCTGTAAATGGCAAAAATACCGTAAACAAGCGCAGCTGTAGAACCTACGGCTATAAGGCTGTCCATATTTGGTGCTCTGTGCCAAAGCGTTTTAAATCCTACCTGAAAATATTTTCTGTTCACATACAATATAGGAAGACACATAAGAAATTGGGTAAAAGCAAAAGAAACCGCATTGCCGTGTCCGCTTAAAAACGCTGGCTGAGGCAGACCGACCATAGACCCCATGGATACATACATCAAAGGTATAAGGAAGATAAACGAAACTATAAGTCTCGTTTTCATCTCTTTCAGTTCATTATCTACAACTGATTCCTTTTTCTCACTGCTTTTTGCAGCTCCTGAAACCGCCGCTCCGTATCCTGCGTCTTCGACAGCCTTTATAATTTCATCATCGGATACTTTTTTATCATCACATTCAACCTGCATACTGTTAGTAAGAAGACTGACCGTTACATTTCCTTCTCCGACTAATTTTGATACGCTTTTCTCAACATGCGCCGAACACGCGCTGCATGTCATACCCGTAACATCAAATTTTCTACTCACTCAATCACCTACTCATTTACTAGGTTTTATTTTTTTATAATAATATCATTATTTTATCCTTTAGTCAAGAATTATACTCCCAATTCAGACGATGTATACAAAAAAACCGGCATGATAAATCATGCCGGTTTTTTATAAAAATATTATTCTTCATTTACTTCTACTGTGTTTCCCGTATTAAATACAAGTTCGTTTTCTTTAGCGTCTATTGCTACGGAATCGCCTTTTTTAATTTTGTTCTGTAAAAATTCTTCGGCGAACCTATCTTCAACTTTTGACTGGAGCTCTCGTCTTAACGGTCTTGCTCCGTATGCAGGATCAAATCCTTCTTTTGCAATAAGTGCTACGGCTTCATCTGTAAAACTGATGTCTATATCCATATTTTCTTTAACTCTCTTAACTATTTCTTTAGTCATAAGTTTTACTATTTCTTTGACGTTTTCTTCGTTAAGAGGGTGGAATACGATTATATCGTCAATACGGTTTATAAACTCCGGTTTAAACATATGTTTAACCTCTGCCATTACAGTGTCTTTCATATTGGCATACGACTTGTCTTCACTTGTGTCCGCAGTAAATCCGAGTTTCTTTGGCGCTATGATATTTTTAGCCCCTGCATTGGACGTCATAATAATTACAGTATTCTTGAAATCAACCTTTCTTCCCTGTCCGTCTGTAATATGACCGTCGTCAAGTATCTGAAGCATTACGTTGAATACATCGGGCGATGCCTTTTCGATTTCATCAAAAAGAACTACGCTGTACGGTTTTCTTCTTATTTTTTCCGTAAGCTGTCCGCCCTCTTCATACCCTACATATCCCGGAGGCGAACCGATCATTTTTGACACCGTATGTTTCTCCATATATTCGGACATATCTATTCTTATCATTGCGTTTTCATCTCCGAAGAGAGCTTCTGCCAACGCCTTAGAAAGTTCTGTCTTTCCCACACCTGTAGGTCCGAGGAATAAGAACGATCCTATAGGTCTTTTCGGGTCTTTTAATCCTACTCTTCCTCGTCTTATAGCCTTTGCAACGGCTGATACGGCTTCTTCCTGACCGATAACACGTTCATGGAGGATATTCTCCAAATTAATAAGTCTTTCGCTTTCTTCCTGTTTGAGAGACTGTACAGGCACACCTGTCCATTTTGATACTATTTCGGCTATTTCTTCTTCCGTAACAACCTGATCCTGCTTAGTATTCTTTTCATCCCATTCTTTCTTGGCATTTTCCAGCTGTTCTTTCAAAGCAGTCTGTTCCTTTTTAACCTTTGCGGCCTTTTCAAACTCTTCGGTTTTTATAGCTTCTTCCTTTTCCTTTTCAAGTGAAGCTATTTTATCTTCAAGTTCCTTAACATTGGACGGAGCAGTATATGTTTTCAGCCTTACCTTTGAAGCTGCCTCGTCCATAAGGTCGATTGCTTTGTCGGGCAGATATCTGTCCGATATATATCTGGAAGACATTTTTACAGCCGCCTCTATAGCTTCATCGGTAATCTTAACCTTATGATGCGCTTCATATTTATCGCGAAGTCCTTTTAGCATAAGCACGGCTTCTTCTTCACTCGGTTCGTTTACCATTACCTGTTGGAAACGTCTTTCCAGAGCGGCATCTTTTTCAATATACTTTCTGTATTCTTCAATTGTTGTAGCGCCGATAAGCTGGATTTCTCCCCTTGCAAGAGAAGGTTTCAGTATATTGGAAGCGTCAATAGCGCCCTCTGCGCCGCCTGCGCCGATAATCGTATGGATTTCATCAATGAACAAAATTACGTTGCCTGCCGCTTTTACCTCATCAAGCACTTTTTTAATTCTTTCTTCAAATTCTCCTCTGTACTTTGAGCCTGCGACCATTGACGATAAATCAAGTGAAACTATTCTTCTGTCTTTTAATGTAGACGGTACGTTTCCGTTATATATTTCCTGCGCAAGACCCTCTACTATAGCGGATTTTCCAACGCCCGGGTCTCCGACAAGACAAGGGTTATTCTTTGTTCTTCTGCTGAGTATCTGTATAACTCTTTCTATTTCTTTGTCTCTTCCGACAATTGGGTCGAACTTGCTTTCTGCAGCCATTTTTGTAAAATCTCTGCTGTATTTATCCAACGTAGGAGTAGCGCTGTTACCGTCGCCTGACGATGAACCGTTGCTTCCGCCCTCGCCGAGCATTGTCATTATATCTTCATAAAGTTTCTGACCGCTTACTCCCAATGTTTCCAAAATTCTTACCGCTACGGAATCCTGTTCCTGCATAAGCGCAAGAAGTATATGTTCCGTACCTACATATCCGGTACCCATTTTTATGGCTTCCTGGACGCTCATGTCTATTACTCTTTTTGATCTGGGTGTAAAATCCTGCGGATAATATCCTCCGCCGTTATTAACGCCTACCAATTGTTCTATTTTTTCGATTACAGCCTGTTCACTGACGCCCTGCGCTTCTATCGCCTTTGCGGCAACGCTGTCTTTTACGCCTACCAAGCCGAGCAGGATATGTTCCGTGCCGACATAATTATGACCTAAGCGAACAGCATACTGCTGTGCCTTTGTAATGGCTTCTCTTGCTTTCTCTGTAAAATTATCCTGCATAATAATCATCTCCTTTTATGCATGTTACAATCTGTATTTTTATATTGGTATAAGACTATTCAAAAGTCTTTCTTATATACTCGGCTCTGTACTTGTCTCTTTCCGAAGGAAGCATTTCCCTGTTATTGAATAATTGAAGTCCAGCAGGTTGAATATTTATCATAAGTTCCGTAAATCCTACGGAACACTGCGGCATATCTTTTATTCCCATATTTCTTCCCTCAATTAGGTTTGAAATGAGCTGCATGGCTTCTTTTCCGGAAATTTTTCTTGCATTTTTAAGTATTCCGTACGAACGCCATACTTTATCCTCAACATCGTCTTTATTGGCTTCATAAACTTTTTTCTGAAGCTCCTGTTCACGCTGAACAATTATAGCCGCAACCTTTTTTAAGTTATTTATTATTTCGCTTTCGCTCTGTCCGAGCGTTACCTGGTTAGAAACCTGATATACGCTGCCCATTGCCTCGCTGCCTTCTCCGTAAATACCTCGTACCGTAATTCCGAACTTTGAAATAGCCTGTATTACGTTTCTTATCTGTCCTGTTCTTTCAAGTTCGGGAAGGTGCATCATATATGAAGCCCTTAATCCTGTTCCGACATTCGTCGGGCAGCTTGTAAGATAACCGTATTTTTCACTGAAAGCAAATTCTACGCTTTCCTCTATAAGGTTATCTATTTTATCGGCTGTATCGAACGCTTCTTCTATGTTATCGCCCGGTGAAATAGCCTGAATTCTTATATGGTCTTCCTCGTTAAGCATTATGCTTATGGTTTCGTCGTCTTTATATATAACGCCGCACGGTTTATCGGACTTCATAAGTTCGGGACTTATTATATGTTTTTCCACCATTGCGAACTTTTCATTCTGGTTCATTTTATTTACAGCCGCATATTTAAACTGCTGTCCAAATGCCGTTCTTTCATCTAATATGGAGTTTTTTACATCATTTATCATTTTTTCGGCTTCACTGCCGGTCAATTTACTGTAAAAATTATATTTTTTTAAGTTTCTTGCAAGTCTTACTCTGCTTGAAATTATTATTCCGTCTTCGCATTTTCCGTTTTCATACCATTTACTCATGCTTACCGTCTCCTTCAAGCTCCTTTATTCTATCTCTCAAAACAGCCGCTTCTTCAAACTCTTCTTTTGATATGGCGTCTACGAGTTTTCGTTTAAGTTCTTCCAATTCATGCTTTCTTAAAAAATCTCCGCCGTTTCTCTTAGGGACTTTTCCTCTGTGGGAATTGTCTCCGTGTATACTTTTCAGCGATCCCATAATATACGGTTCAAAAGCTTCATAACATTCGCTGCATCCGAATTTTCCGCCTCTTCTGAAATCATCATAACTCATACCGCAGTTAGGGCATTTCGCAGAGGAATTCCTGTATACTCCGTTCATTTCGCCTTGCTTTGGCATACCGAAATTCAGCAGACCCTGGAATATATCCTGGAATGAAATAGGATTGTCTATTCCGGTTTCGTTTGCACAATTCTGGCAATAATAATGTTCTATCTTTTCACCGTTTATTATCTGTACTGTATGTACAGTCGCTTCATTTTTATGACATCTTTCGCAAATCATACTTATACCTCCTAATAAAGCCATGTGTATGCGCTGCATTGTCCTTTAAATAAATTATTATCTTATAAACATTTTTATATTCTTTTTATTTTATTAGCCACCAAGCTTAATGAGTGCTAATTAAATTTTAAAATAAAAAACCTTTAAAGGTTTTCTATTTCTTTTCTTATTTGCTAATCATTATAGCACTATATTTTTTAAATGCAAGTACTTTTTCAAAAAAATTTTTAAAGTTATGTAAACATTATATGAACAAAGAAAACGGAAATGTTTCTGGTATTTTTTCAAACATAACCTTTTTCCTTGTTTCAGGGTGTAAAAACTCAATTTTTGCCGAATATAATGCCGGGCTTACATTTCTTTCATTTTTAAAGGACTCGTTATATTTAGTATCTCCCCATAAAGGAAATCCTGCATTTGATGTTTGTACTCTGATTTGATGATGTCTGCCCGTATATAATTTTACCTCCAGCATAGATAAAAAACCAAATCTTTCATCTTCAACCGAGTTTATAACTCTGTAATCAAGAACCGCTTTTTTTGCTTTTTTATCATATTTTGAAGACACCGACGATATATTTTGTCTCTGGTTTTTCACAATCCAATCCGTCAGTGTGCCGTTATTTTGTTTAGGCTTTCCACAGCATACGGCATAATAAATTTTTGAAAATCCGTCTCCGGACATTTCCTTTGACAAAAATGTTTCCGATTTTTTGTTTAAAGCAAATACCATCAAACCTCCGACAGGTCTGTCCAGCCTATGTACAAGACCTGCATATCCGAATTTATCCGACAGTATGCTTTGTAAATCTGCGTCCCCCGTCTTATCAGCCTGCGACGGAACGCCGACAGGCTTTTCAACAACGGCTATACTTTTATCGCTGTAAATAATGTTTATATCCATATCACTCACTCTTTACTATTATACATCCGTATGCAGGAACCATTATGTCCATGTATCCCTCTTTAACCGAATATGTTTTTCCGTCGGTAATGAAATAATCACTTCCGCTTTCAATCAATGTTTCGGCTTTTCCGTCGGTCTTTACTCCCGCAATCCATACCGGCAGTGAAACCGTCTTTTCGGTATCTAAATTATTGAATACCGCCGTAACTGCCGTTTTATCATCAAATCTTGTAACAGCTACTATCCCGTAGTCTGAATAAATAAACTTACATGAGCCTTCATTTAATACTGAATTGCCCTTTCTAATCTTAATCAATTCCTTATGAAAATCCAATAGCTGCTTATCTTCGTTTCCCCATGGATATGTTCTTCTGTTATCGGGGTCGGTCCATCCTGCAAGTCCTGCCTCATCGCCGTAATACAGCGTCGGCAGTCCCGGCCATATAAATTGAAACGCCGCAGCCGACTTCATAATCCCTTTATTTATATTTTCCTCAGCCGCTCTGCTTCCCAATGAATCCAATCTGCCAACAGTCAAATTAGTCCTTGTCAAAAATCTGGAATGGTCATGGTTGGAAAGTTCGTTCATTCCAACCATAAGGGCATGTATCCCCATTTTCCGAGAATTATCAACCATCAAATTTTCAAATAATTTCCCGTTTCTGAATTTTCCTTCATCGAAGTTATCGCTGTGTTTTTCCATTCCCGTAAAAAACCACGAAACCGGTTCCATAAAAGCGTCATAATTCATAACCGTATCCCATTGGTCGCCCTTAAGCCACGTACCTGCGTCTCCGTAATGCTCGGCTATTATTACTGCCTCTGGATTGGCTTTCTTTACTCTTTTTCTGAATTCTTTCCAAAATTCATGATTATACTCTGCCGAAAATCCAAGATCGGCAGCCACATCTATCCTCCAGCCGTCTGCATTATATGGAGGAGAAATCCATTTTACGGCTATGTCCATTATATACTCAAACAATTTATCAGACTGTTCATAGTTAAGTTTGGGGTGATTTTTGTGTCCCCACCATGCTTCATATTCATCATTGTCGGGCCAGCTTCCGCCGTTCCACTTAAAAAAGTCATGGTATGGACTGTCTTCATGTCCGTATGCGCCTTTTTCATAACCGGCGTCTTCATATATTTTTTCTCTGTCCATCCATCTGTTGAACGAACCGCAGTGATTAAATACGCCGTCCATAATAACTCTGATTTTTCTTTTATGGGCTTCATTGACCAGTTCCGCAAAAAGCTTATCACTTGCTTTAAGGTTCTCCTCTGAAGCTGTCCTGACCATATATTTTTTATCGATATTATCGGTGTCGACCACTATTTTACCTAAATGTGGATCTATATGATTATAGTCCTGTATGTCATATTTATGATTGCTGGGAGATACAAAAATCGGATTGAAATATATCATATTTATTCCAAGCTCTTCCAGATAGTCCAGTTTGTCGATAACGCCCTGTATATCTCCGCCGTAAAAGTTTGCTACATCTCTGTTTTCCGGCATGGCATTCCAATCGGTTATTTTTTTTGCACAAATGTCAAGATACTTGTATTCGCCGTTCTCAACGTCATTACTTATGTCCCCGTTAAAGAATCTGTCTGTGAATATTTGATAGCCTATGGCTTTTTTTGCCCATTCAGGCGTTTTATATTTACGGTTTATCATAAAATCTCCGTCAGTATTAAGATTTTTTGAAATCCCGAATTTATTGTAATAATATGTTTCAAAACCGCTTTCTATTTTAAATGAATAGCTGCGGTTTTCTTTTTCCGGCGGTATTATAATAAAATAGTAGTCAAAAATATCTTTGCTTTTTTCAAGTTCCATTTTATATTCTCTGCCGTTGGAAAAAAAGTAAACTGCCTCCGCCTCATCTTTTCCGATTCTCAGTCTTATTTTTACATTATCATACTCATCAGGCTCAAACGGATTAACATAGTTTACCGTTTCGTCGCTGAATACGGCATCAAAATTAATTATGCCGCTGATTACAGCTGTATTATAAAGTACTTTTTCACTTATTCTCATAAAAACTCCTCATTTATCGTCCGTTACTTCTAAGTATATTATGATTATATCTTGGGGTCAATATAGTATAGTTCATAAAGAAACTGCGTATTTAATAATGTATGACATCAAAATAAATCTTTGATAAAATTAAGACAAAATAATTTAAAAACATAAAAAAGAAAGCAATCATTGGCGGCAGATTGCTTTCTTTTTGAAACCGCCTTAAGACAGGTTTCAGTGTGAATAATATTGGGGAATTCACGGAGTTTATTATATCACCATTTGACTTTATTGTCCATAAAAATTTGAATAACTATTAACAGGTTTGTCATACATCTCAGTCTTTCATATATCAACTGCTGTAGTCTTCAAGTATTCTGTTCAATCTTTCTTTCCCTTCAACATATATGCCTTGTTTAAGCATTGTCTGCTTATCCTGCTCAAGGCTTGTGGCGGGAATGTCCGTAAGCATGTATATTCCCTCTTCGCTGTTTTCATAGAATACGGCTACATTTTCTTCATATATTCCCACAACATAACGGTCATCGTTATAACTTCCTATATTTTTTCTGAGCAGTACATTATCTGTTGAGTATGAAGTAACCTGCCAATCCGGATAATATTCCTTTACGTCTGCCAACGATTTACCTGTAAGTTCAAAGGGACATTCTCCTTTTATCGTATCCGTAGTGCCTGTCATCTCATTATACAGTTCATAGGTAAAAACAGCATTGCCGTTAAGTCCGTTATTCACAGCCGCAGTTTCCGAACCTCCGTCTTGTTGAATATCGACTTCCTCAATATTGTCGTTTATGTTATTTTCCGCTTTGCTTCCACTCTGCCCGTTTATATACATATATGCCGCTGTCGATCCCGTACAAATCACAACCGCAGATATTCCCAAAATCGAAATTACCCGTTCCGTTCTACCCATAAATATCACCTCTGATTGATTATTTCCGAAAATGATATTTTATATACAAAACCCTCTGTTAAAAACAGAGGGTAGTTTTCACATTACTCTGGAAATAATAAACGATATTATAACTGCTGCCGCAATTCCGAGAACCGATATATATTTAGCTCCGAAATACGATAACACTACAACAGCTGTTCCGCATATAACAAAAACTCTTCCCATATACAGGCAAAGTCTTTTACATTTGTCTCCGTTTTTATCTTTCTCATTAAGTATAAAATCAGGCATACGGTTACTCAAATTCGGAATATATACGCCGAATATTATCATAACCCCACCGATAAAACCTATTATGCCCACAACTGACATAGGATTTCCCAAAGCAGAAGCAATGGATAATCCCGTTCCTACCACGGAAATCATAGGCATTACCCATTTCAAAAATACTATCATTACTTCGGGATAATTTCTTTCAATGTGATCCCTGTCCGTTTTTTTATGGCAGTAGTAATTAAATGCCAGCAGAAACAGCGGCATTCCTATTATCGAAAACCATTTAGGCGCATATATTGTAACTTCGCCACCGGATCCCCACTGTACCGGTATCTGACCCGGCAATCGTGTATATAAAATCAATCCGACAATCGTCGGCAATATACACATAAAACTTGCAAGTCTCAGCGTCTTTTTGCTGTCCATTATAAAAACCTCCGTAAAACCAAATCGTTCTTTTTAACATTATTTATCAAACACGCTTATAATATCGTCAATCTTCATCATTAAAACATGTATACATATATTCCGGCACTCCTATTTTTTCTCCGCTTAAATATCTTACTATAGCGTCGTTTACCTCGCCGACAACACCGGGTATCAGTTCTATGTGATGTTCGCGTATAGCCTTTCTCGTACGACTTCCTATATCATTGCATATAAGTACGCTCACATTATATTCGTCTAAAAGATCCGCAACCGCTTCAGGTTTTTTTATAAACGAATATCTTCTTTCAATGCTGACAACCATTTCGTCCTCTACTTCAAATATTGTAAACTGCCTGCTGTTGGAACAGCTTTTATATATATCGCCGTTATGGGATGGTACTGCTATTCTCATATATACTCACTTCCAAAAACTATTTTATGATATTCTATCATTTTTCTTATAAATTCTCAAATTAATATTCAAAATTATACCGAAAAGTTGTAATATTATTTTATATATCGAAAAATACTAACATAAGGAGGTTTTATATATGGATGAAAGAATTAAAAAACTTGCATATAATCTTGTAAATTACTCATGCCGAGTAAAAAAAGGCGAAAAGGTATTAATAAGCTGCAGCGGCATTCACCCCATGCCGTTGGTAAAACAGCTTATCAAAGAAGTTTATGCCGTAGGCGGACTTCCCTTTGTTGATTTTACAACGAATTCTATCGACAGGGAACTTTTAATGAACATTACGGAAGAACAGCTGAAACTTATGGCTGAATGTTCGGCAATGAAAATGAAAGAAATGGACGCATATATCGGCGTAAGAGGCGAAGACAATATTGCGGAAATGAGCGATGTCCCCGCTGAAAAAACCGCTCTCTATGACAGACTTTATATGAGTCCCGTACACCATGAAATACGAGTGCCGAAAACCAAATGGGTCGTTCTTCGCTATCCTGCGCCGTCAATGGCTCAGAGTGCGCATCAGAGTTTGGAATCATTTGAAGATTACTACTTCGATGTCTGCAATCTCGATTATAGCAAAATGTCGAAGGCTATGGACTCCCTTGTCGAGCTTATGAATAAAACCGACAAAGTCAGACTTACCGCAAAAGACACAGATATTACATTCTCAATCAAGGACATTCCGGCAATCAAATGCGCTGGCGAGTGTAATATCCCCGACGGCGAGGTATATACCGCTCCCGTTAAAACTTCAATAAACGGAACCATTACCTACAACACCCCGTCGGAATACAATAACTTTAAATTTGAAAACGTAAGTCTTACATTTAAAGACGGAAAAATAGTAGACTGCAAAGGAAACGATACGGAACGTCTCAATCAGGTCTTTAACACAGACGCAGGCGCCAGATATATCGGTGAATTTGCCATCGGCGTAAATCCTTATATAACAAAGCCGATGAATAACATTCTTTTTGATGAAAAAATAATGGGAAGTATTCACTTCACTCCCGGTAACTGCTACGATGACGCATACAACGGAAATAAGTCCGCTATCCACTGGGATTTAGTTCTTATTCAAACCGAAGAATACGGCGGCGGCGAGATATATTTCGACGACAGGCTTATACGCAAAAACGGTCGTTTTGTAATACCCGAACTGGAAACTCTTAATCCCGAAAATCTTAAATAAACCGATATCAAAGTTGTCTGATATTTTTTTAAATATTCAGACAACTTTTTATTTACAAAATAAAAATCAAATCTTATAATAGTTCCTAATAAAAAACATTGGGAGGTAATTTTCATGAGTATAGAGAGAAGAAAAGTAGTTATCATCGGCGCCGGTCATGTCGGCTCACATGTCGGCTTCAGCCTTGTTACACAGGGCGTATGCGAAGAAGTTGTATACATTGACGTTGATAATGACAAGGCCATTGCCCAGGCAGAAGATACAATGGACGCAACCGTATACTGCCCTCATCATGTCGATGTAAAGGTCGGCGATTTCAGCGATCTTGACGACGCGGATATAGCGGTTATTTCCGCTGGTCCTCTCCCGGACTTAAGCAAAGGCGAAGACAGGGTTGACGCCATGGGAAAGGCAATAAATTGTATGGGTTCGATAATTGAAGGCATTAAAAACTCAAAATTCGACGGTATAATAATAAATATAACAAATCCGGCTGACGTAATTGCACGATACATACAGTATAATACAGGCTATCCCGAGGAAAAAGTTATCTCCACAAGCACTACCCTTGATTCCGCCCGTCTCAGAAAAATGTTGGCAAAGGAACTTAATATCTGCATACGCTCTCGGCGAACACGGAGAAAGCCAGATGGTTCCATGGTCATGCGCAAGCGTATTCGGAAAGCCTCTTCTTAAATTGATGGAAGAATATCCCGATACATACGGAAAGCTTGATCTTGAAAAAATTGCAGCAGACGCACGTTATGGAGGCTGGCTTGTATTTAAAGGAAAGGGTTCTACGGAATTCGGTATAGCGGCTTCATGCGTTGAAATTATAAAAACTATTTTTTCCGATGAAAAGAAGGTCTGCACAGTTGCCGTTATGCTTCACGGTGAATTCGGCCAGAAAGACGTATATGCAAGCGTCCCTGCAATTATAGGCAGAAACGGAGTCGAAGGCATAATAGAATTGGAAATGAACGATAAAGAACTTAAGCTTTTTGCGCAGTCATGCGAAAATATGAGAACCAACTTTGAAAAAGCATTAACCATGAAATAATTGTATCTGCGGCTGACCTTAATTGTCAGCCGCTTTTTTGTTCAAAAATCCCAAATTTATTAATAATGCCTTTATTTTTTTACGTAAAACGGCTATAATAATATCCAATAGTATTTATTAGGAGGATTTATTATAATGGCAGAAAAATTTTACATAACGACGCCGATTTATTATCCGAGCGATAAGCTTCATATAGGTCATTCATACTGTACTGTTGCTACGGATACAATGGCTCGCTATAAAAGACTCAGAGGCTATG
>URLB01000040.1 GCA_900548595.1 uncultured Eubacteriales bacterium | reverse complement strand
GTTTATTTTCTTTTATCTTTTTCCCAAGAAAACTTGATGAAAAGCGACTTTATGAAATTATTTCAGACAAGTTATATGATTACTCGTCTTTAAGTAAATTCCCATTTTTTCATCAGGAGCACTTAGATGATTTTTACAACAAAATGGATGACGGTATGATAAGCGGTATTTATATTCATAAAGAACCTTATTTAAAATTCAAAGGCAATTTTCATAATAAATTTTATTATTTATTATCTCATCATTTATACTACTATGTTGATACTATTGAAAACACAAGAAAATTTGTTAATAAAGAAATCAAAGTTTTTGACAAATCTAATATGGATATGGAAATATTAATAGAATCTGCTCTGGAGCACTACCAATTGTTTACTATCATTGATGAAAATATCAAACACGGCGAATTTGTAGAAATTTATAATGAGGTACTGCATGATGACTGGAAGTTTATATGGGGTCCTCCAAGAGAAACTATAGAACTTTCCTTGAATGATGTTCTTTCCGAAAGAACTTTTAATTTAAGCGGAAGCGGATGGAAAAAATTTGTTATATATAAATGAGGTGAACATTATGAGTTTATTTTCTTTTATCTTTTTCCCAAGAAAACTTGATGAGAAGCGACTTTATGAAATTATTTCAGACAAGTTATATAATTATTCGGCTTTAAGTAATTTCCCGTTTTTTCATGAAGAACATTTAGACAGTTTTTCTGATATAATCGGAGAAAGGGAATTCAGAGGTCTTTATATTTCTAAAGAACCTAATTTAAGCTTTAAAGGTAATTTTTATAATAAATTTTATTATATGATGGATAACTATTTATATTATGACTGTGATAGGATAGAGGCAATTCAAAAATATATTAAGTGTAATGATATAAATTATAATCCCTCAAGCATTGACATAACTATATTGTTAAAATCTCGTTTAAATCGTCATCAATTGTTTACCGTCATTGATGAAAATATCAAACACGGCGAATTTGTAGAAATTTATAATGAGGTACTGCATGATGACTGGAAGTTTATATGGGGTCCTCCAAGAGAAACTATAGAACTTTCCTTGAATGATGTTCTTTCCGAAAGAACTTTTAATTTAAGCGGAAGCGGATGGAAAAAATTTGTTATATATAAGTAATCTTTAGCAGCAGAGTTTAAATTCTGCTGTTTTTTTATTTTTTTTGTAAAAACATGTCATGTTTTATTTTTTTATGGATTATTATAATTGAATACAAATTTAAGGGAGGTATTTTATGAAAAAGTTGTTTAGTATTTATTTAGCCATGCTTATGGCGTTCAGCGGTGCAGTAACGGTCTTTGCTTCTCCACCTGTCGATACTGTTGCGCCTTACTTTATTTCCATTTATAACGTATCATATACATTTAATATTGACGGCTCTACTGCAAAGGCAAAAATACGGATTATGCCTAAGTCAAATAATGAACCGGATTATATTAAAGTAACAGTTAAGCTTATGAAGTCCGGTTCTTCAACTCCGATAAAAACTTGGAGTGATACGTTATATATTGACAAAACTTCTTTTAAGTTCTATAAAACTAAAAAACTGTCATCGAAAGGTTCATATTATATGGATGCAAAAGTAAAAGCATATAAAGACGGGAAATTAATAGAAACCGACTCTTTCACATCAGACACAGAAATTTATTAATCGGGAGGTTAAATTATGAAAAACAAATTGAAAATATTTATCAGCTTAATTATTTCTATAATAATGGTTTTGCAGTCCGCTTGCCCCGTATTTGCCGTTACAAACTCCATGTCAAATCCTGATACTTACGCAGAATGCTTATCAGATGATATATCAGACAATACAGAAACTTTTGAAGAAATCGCAGAACTTAAAGAAGAGCTTAAAGCTTTGGACGAACTAGCTCAATATTACTATGACTACTACAATGAACACGGTACTTATCCTTCGGAAGACGATATACCATCGACATACATATCTGTTTCTAAAGTCGTATCTCTATTATCATCTGCCGGAATAAAAACAACTGTTGGTAAAATTGCCGAACTTGCAGCCGGCATAGGTACTCTCGGTTCGCTTGACGGTCCGATTCCAATACTGGATCTACTTGCTCTGCTTCTTGGATTATACTTTACTTCTGCATCAGATTATGATTATAGTTTTAGCGAAATAAAGCGTTTGTATAATAAAACGGAAGAAATTCAGGATTTGGCAAGTGACGCCGTAACAAGTAAAAAGTCAACAGTCAGAACAAATGTAGCTAAGGCTTTTGCGGCAGCATACGCCGTCGCCCTCAGTAAAAAAAATAATAATGCAGAATATTTCCGCTGTGAAAGAAATACCGGCATTGGCGGCGGAGTAATAATAAAAGAAGAAATATCATTCAACGAAGCTCTGGAAGAAGTTCTTGGAAAAGAAGATGTATACTGCATAAATAAAGGTGTTGCAAAGCGATTGGCTAATGCTGCGGCTAAAGCTACTCCCGGAGGTGTCGCTAAAGAAGACAGGGCTCATACTTCCAGTTCACAGCCTTTAAATCTCCCCCATTATCATATTGAAGTCAATGGTACACATAATGAAAACGGATCACATATCTTCTTTCCCCTTTAACCCAAAAGCCGCCCATAAGGGCGGCTTTCATATACTTATTTAGTTTTTCTTTACTGTAAGAGTTACTTTCTCACCGTTTATATTCCATTCTTTTGTATAGCCTTCGCCTTCGCCCTCTGTCATTTCCAGAGCGAGAACGTCGCCCATGATGCTTTCTTTATTGCGTTCTATTACGCCTGAAACCTTTTCGCTGTCCTTATGGTAAACAACTATTCTGTCAAGCACCTCGAAACCGGCTTCCTTACGCATAGTCTGGATTTTGCTTACGATTTCTCTTACAAAACCTTCTTCGATAAGATCTTCCGACAGGTTTGTATCAAGAACAACCGTTACTCCGTTATTCTCTACCGATACATGTCCTTCTTTCTGGGCTGTATCAATAAGAAGGTCGCTTTCTTCAAGCTCAACCTCTGTACCGTCAATAACAAGTTTTACCTTGCCGTTGGCTTTAAGCTCGTTCATAAGCGCTGTTCCGTCGGCTTCTCCGAGAGCTGCGCCGATTTTAGGTACAAGCTTACCGTATTTAGGACCGAGTGTACGAAGCTGAGGTTTGAATTTATATGTTACAAATCCTTCAACATCATCTGTGAACTCTATCTTCTTTACATTCAGCTCATCAAGAACGATACCTGCATACATTTCGGGAAGCGTTCTTTCGGCTCTTACAAACATTGTTCCGATAGGCTGTCTGTTCTTGATATTAGCTTCGTTTCTTGCGGCACGTCCGAGTACGACTATGTCAAGTACAAGATCCATGTTTTCTTCAAGTTCTTTGTCTATCCATTCCTCAACAGCTTCGGGGAAATCGCAAAGATGTACGCTTTCGGGAACCGAATTGTCAACCTTAACAACTATGTTTCTGTAGATTTCCTCGGCAATATACGGTGTAAACGGAGCCGAAACCTTAGCCAGTGTTGAAAGCACCGTATAAAGAGTCATATATGCGTTAACCTTATCCTGAGGCATTCCGCTTGCCCAGAAACGTTCACGGCTTCTTCTTACATACCAGTTACTCATATCGTCAACAAATGACTGGAGCGCTCTTGCAGGCTCTGTAATCTTATATGTGAACAGGCAGTTATCAACATATTTAACAAGAGTCTGGAGCTTTGAAAGAATCCATTTATCCATAGGAGGAAGCTTATCATATTCAAGCTTATGCTCCATAGGATTGAAATTATCAATATTTGCATAAAGCACATAGAAAGCATAAGTATTCCAGAATGTTCCCATGAACTTTCTCTGTGAATCGTCAACTGCTTCATCATCAAAACGGCATGGCAGCCAGGGTGCGGAATTCACATAGAAATACCAACGTATTGCGTCTGCGCCCTGCTTATTCATTACGTCCCAAGGGTCTACGACGTTGCCCTTATGCTTACTCATCTTGATACCGAACTTATCAAGGACATGTCCCATTGATATACAGTTTTTATATGAAGGCTCGTCAAATACAAGGGTAGATACCGCAAGCATAGAGTAGAACCAGCCTCTTGTCTGGTCAACTGCCTCCGCTATGAAGTCTGCGGGGAATCTCTTTTCAAAGATGTCCTTGTTTTCAAACGGATAATGCCACTGAGCAAAAGGAGCTGAACCCGAATCGAACCAGCAGTCTATAACTTCGGGAACACGAGTCATCTGTTTTCCGCATTTAGGGCATTTGATATGAACTGCGTCAATGTACGGCTTATGAAGTTCAAGCTCTTCGGGGCAGTCATCCGACATACTTCTGAGTTCTTCCACACTTCCGATAGTATGGAAATATCCGCATTCACATTCCCATACAGGCAGCGGAGTTCCCCAGTAACGCTCACGGCTTAATCCCCAGTCTATAACATTTTCGATGAAGTTTCCGAAACGTCCGTGTTTTACGTTATCGGGATACCATTCTATTGTTTCGTTATTTGCAACAAGCTTATCTCTAACCTTTGTCATTTCGATAAACCATGTGCTTCTTGCGTAGTAAAGAAGCGGCGTATCGCATCTCCAGCAGAACGGATAACTATGTTCAAAAGGTACTGCCGCAAAAAGAAGTCCGTTTTCTTCAAGATATTTGATTATCTGTTTATCACAGTCTTTTACAAATTTACCTGCCCAAGGAGTTACTTCAGATGTGAAGTTACCCTGCGTATCAACATACTGACGGAAAGGAAGTCCGAAAACGCGTCCGACTCTGTAGTCGTCTTCACCGAATGCAGGCGCTGTATGAACAACTCCGGTACCGTCTGTAAGAGTTACATAGTCGTCAGTTACAACATAGAATCCTGTAGGGTCATCCTCAAGGAAATCGAAAAGACATTTATATCTTGTTCCCTGTAAATCAGCGCCCTTAAACGTTTCGATTATTTCATAATCTTCTTTAAGAAGCGGCTCTACAAGAGCTTTTGCAAAAATAAGTATTTCTCCCTTATAGCTTACCTTGCAGTAATCCTCATGTGCGTTTACAACAAGCGCAACGTTAGAAGGAAGAGTCCAAGGAGTTGTTGTCCATGCAAGGATATATTCGTTTTCTTTTCCTACGACAGGGAACTTAGCATATACGGAAACTTCCTTAACATCTTTATATCCCTGCGCTACCTCGTGGCTTGAAAGGGCTGTTCCGCATCTGGGGCAGTAAGGCACTACTTTATGTCCTTTATAGAGGAGTCCCTTTTCCCATATTTTCTTAAGAGCCCACCATTCGGACTCGATATAAGTATCGTGGTATGTTACATAGGGGTCGTCCATGTCTGCCCAGAAAGCGACACGGTCGCTCATCTTTTCCCATTCGTTGCTGTACTTCCATACGCTTTCCTTACATTTTTTAATGAAAGGCTCTACACCGTAGTTTTCAATCTGAGGCTTTCCGCTTATGCCAAGCTGTTTTTCAACCTCAAGCTCTACGGGAAGACCGTGAGTATCCCAACCGCCTTTTCTGAGAACGTCATAGCCTTTCATAACTCTGTAACGGAGTATAAGGTCTTTTATCGATCTTGTCTCAACATGTCCGATATGAGGCTTTCCGTTAGCTGTGGGAGGGCCTTCTATCCATGTAAATCTGGGATTTCCCTCTCTTAATTTTATGCTCTTCTTAAAAATCTCGTTCTGTTTCCAAAATTCCAGAACCTTCTGCTCTCTGTCCACGAAATTAAGGTCTGTGGACACTTTTTCGTATAACATCCGAATACCTCCAAACTGTTTTTCGATAAAATAAAAAAGGCTCATCTCCCTGACAGGACGAATGAGCCTTTACTCTCCGCGGTACCACCTGATTTGACGTTAATAAAAACGTCCACCTCGAACCGTATAACAATAATTATACATGCCCCTATAACGTAGGGAAACGTCTCAAGCTACTTTTATTTCGCCGAGCCGCTCCGCGGTGATTTTCAATATACATGAAGCATACGGCTTTCACCGTCCCGTACTCGCTGAATCTTAACCAAGTATATTTACTGTCCGCATCAAAGCGTTTAGATATAAAATTAGGAATTATTAATATTCCGATACTTAGGTATTATACATTAACCGATATTCTTTGTAAAGACTTAAATATTTAAAATCTTCATCTGTTTTACAGTCGATTTTAAACATGCAGATAATCTTTCTTACTGCATTTCACAGTTACCCGTATAAAACATATACAACACATGGCATCGGCAATACTATCGGATAATTTATATAATTCCCGAAATACTTGTATATAATTCCGTACCGCGGTTTTTTATCACATAGATTTTTTAATTCTTATAAATTAATCAAATCTATCAGTCGGATATGGTTCCGAAAAAAATTTTTTATCAATTTTTTATACTATTTCTCTTTATAATGGTGTATAATTGAAGCTATATACAAAAGAAGGGATGTTTTACAAATGAATTTTGAAACAATGTCATTGCTTACTGACTTTTATGAGCTTACCATGATGCAGGGTTATTTTAATGCCGGCAATGACAAAACTGTTGTATTCGACGTATTTTACCGTATAAATCCGTCCGGAAACGGCTTTGCCATTACTGCCGGGCTTGAACAGGTAATAGATTATATTAAAAATTTAAAATTTTCCGACAGCGATATTGAATATCTCCGTTCAATGAATACATTTTCAAATGATTTTTTAAATTATCTGAAAGACTTCAAATTTACGGGAGACATATACGCCATACCGGAAGGAACAATAGTATTTCCTACAGAACCGCTCGTAAGAGTAAAAGCTCCCATTATGGAAGCGCAGATTATAGAGGCGGCGCTGCTTAATATAATCAACCATCAGTCTCTTATTGCGACAAAAGCTGCCAGAGTAGTATGGGCGGCAGGGGGAGACCCCATTATGGAATTCGGTCTTCGTCGCGCGCAGGGACCCGACGCAGGCACATACGGCGCCAGAGCGGCAATAATAGGCGGATGTGCCGGAACAAGTAACGTTCTGACAGGAAAAATTTTCGGTGTGCCTATACTGGGTACCCATGCCCACAGCTGGGTTATGAGCTTCCCGTCCGAAATAGAAGCATTCAGACATTATGCAAAGACGTTCCCCGACGCCTGTACTTTCCTTGTAGATACCTATGATACGCTCCGTTCCGGAGTACCCAACGCCATAAAGGTATTTCAGGAAATGAAAGACGCAGGAATAGAACTGAAAAATTACGGTATAAGGCTTGACAGCGGAGACCTTGCTTACCTTTCCAAAAAAGCAAGAAAAATGCTTGACGAAGCAGGATTTACAGACGCTAAAATAACTGCCTCCAGTGATTTGGACGAATATCTTATAATGAGCCTGAAGCTCCAAGGCGCAAAAATAAACAACTGGGGAGTAGGTACAAAGCTTATTACATCCGATGATTGTCCTTCGTTCGGCGGCGTATATAAGCTGGCGGCAGAAAGCGATGAAAACGGCAATTTTATACCGAAAATAAAACTCAGCAACAATCCGTCTAAGGTTACAAATCCCGGTATCAAAAAGGTACTCCGTTTCTATGATAAGGCAACCGGTAAAGTCAAAGCGGACCTTATATGCCTTGACGACGAGGTTTACAGCGAGGACAAAAAGGTTAAACTTTTCGACCACACCGCGGTATGGAAGAAAATGGTTCTTCACCCCGGTGAATATTCAATCAGAGAATTGCTCGTTCCCGTGTTTATAAACGGAGAATGTGTGTATAACTCTCCATGCGTAACCGATATAAGGGCATATTGTCAGAAAGAGCTGAATACTCTTTGGGATGAGCACAGAAGACTGGCAAACCCTCATAATGTTCCCGTAGATTTATCCGATAAGCTTTTGGATTTGAAAAATAAACTCATAGAGGAAATGAGCGAGGAAGAATAAAATAAAAGCGGACGTCTTAATAACGACGTCCGTTTAATTTTATAATATCATTTTATGTATTTAAAAATCATTTTAATCCATTATCGGCTTTCCCGATTATTTCGGAAACCCTATCCGTAATTCCACAGTCTTTGGTTATATTGTCTTTAGCTTTAAAATCTCCGCTTTCGGTCTCCATTATTCCCATAGATACAATATTATTTACCGAAGCAGACGCCCAGTCGCTTACTCCCTCATACGCTATTTCCTTGCTACTTGTTTTCTCGATTTTCATATAATCTAAAAATCTGTCAATTATTACGGCAGCCTCTTCTCTTGTTATTTTCTTTGCAGGTCAAAACATTCCTGTTCCGTCCCCTACTGCTATTCCGTTTTTAACCGCCCAGCAAATAGGTTTATATGTTTCGGAAAACGGAAATACATCGTAAAATTCCACATCGGAATATGTATTCATACTGTCCCCCGACAGTTTATAAAGCTCCGTAACAAGTCCGCCTCTTGTCATATACAGCTGTTTTCCCGTTTCATACTCTTTTATTTCCGGTTTTGCAAGCACAGTTTCAACAACCGTATCTATTCCGTTAATGTAATCTTCAATGCTTTCATAAACAACTAAATCAGGCTGTAACGCCTCTATGTCATATCCTTGGGCAGCGTCCATAAAATCGGAAAGCCATATCATTTTCGTTGAGTATCCGACTTTTAGTCCGCTGTTCGGCAATTTAAATCCTTTTACCGCACCGAAATGGTTTACACTTCCTCCTGTAGGAACGCCTACTAAATATCCGCCCATTTCTTTGATCATCACACTGTTAATTATTGCCGAAGAAAATGTGCGTTCTCCGATTAAACCATATATTTCCGAACCGTTTTTGTCTGCATAGTCTTTAATTATTTTCAGAGTATTTTGTATAACTCCGTCGGAACCGCCGCCGTTGTTCCTCATATCAATGATTATTTGGCTGTAGTTTCCGCTGTTTAATTCATTCTTTACCTTGTCCTCAAATTTGTCTATCGGAAAATCCGGGTCTACGTCGCATTTATTATATTGTATATAATATGCACTGTTATTTAAGGGCTTTGATGAGTAATACTCTCCGTTATATTCTGTAGCCGGTACAGCGGTACGCATATCCGACAGTTTTGCCAGCTTAACATCGGATATGCTTTGTATGGAAACAGAATTTACTGTCATTTCATATTTTTTTCCGTTATCATCATGTCCCTGTATTTTAAGAGGCTCTCCATGTTTTTTTACTCCCAAATACGAAAGAAAATCATCTACATAGAAATTTTTTGAAAATCTGTATTCCAGCACTTCTTTATTATCAGCGCTGAAAATATAGGCAAACTTTTGACAAAGAGCATCAACCGAATATCCTGCTATCGTATCTACCCTCATTCCGACGCATTCTTTATATTCCTCAGGAGCAAGAGTTAAAGTCCATTTTCCGTCATACTTGGTCATATTCACAGGAAAAACATCGGCGTCGTCCATGCTTATTGTCAACGATGTATGCGAATCCCCCACAAGTGAAACAAGCGACTGCAAATCAAGCATAAATTCCGTATCACTGTCGTACGGCAGTTTCTTTTCTATTTCCGAAATTCTTTTTGAAAATATTTCTTCGTCATTATTATAAAATATATTCGGATGCACTTCCTTAAGAGTGTCATAAAGATAATTCAAATCATCTTTTCTCTTGTTTACGTCAACCTCTGCCGCAAACGCATTTGAAGAAATCATTAAAACAGCTCCTGCCGCTGCCGCAATCCTCTTAAAATTCATATTTTCCACTCCTTTAATTTCTTAAATAGTCCGCTGTTTCCTCAGGTACTTTGTATACGGAAATAAACCAACTTTCAGGTATAACATCGGTCAAATTTCCCTTTAGCATATAATCTGTAAGTGCGTCGACCGTAACATATTCAGAGTCCTTATATGTTGTAATCCTGCATATTTCCGTATATATGCCGCTATTGTCCTGCAAAAGCGTATCGGTTGCCTCCTGCTCTACCATATAGACATACTCTGTTTCCAATTCTTCCGGAAGCATATCAACCTTATTCCAGTTGTCTATCTTTATGCTTTCTATAAAATTATCCACATCGTTTATCTGAGTAGCTTCATTATCTTTTGCATTATTGTATTCGTTTTCACCTCCTGTTTTTGATATTTTCAGCTTTTTGCCTTTTCCTTCTTCATAGCTTCCGAATAATTCAACAGCCCAGTCTACCTCTCCCATGCTATCGGCAAACATTTCTTCAAACTCTTTAAAGTCGTTTTCAATCTCTTTTTCTTCTTCCTTATCAACCTTTTCCACTGTGTCTGTATATACACAGCCGCTTATCATCAGTAATGCCGCCGCTCCTATCACGGCAAATCTGTTTTTCATAGAATACCCCCGTTCATATTTTGCGCTTTTGTGTTTATGCATTAATGTATTAATCAATTAATACAATTGTACGTCCGACATTTAAATTTGTCAATAAAAAAAGACAGTATACAAAACCGTATACTGTCTCAGCATTTTATAAAAGCATTATTCCTGCCTTTTCACATTCTTCTCTTGTTTTTTCATCCCACATGCTGGCATGAACTTCGCCTATATGCGCCGTTCCTATCATTAACATACAAAGTCTGGACTGACCTATTCCGCCGCCCATTGTAAGGGGAAGTTCACCGTTTAAAAGAGCCTTATGGAAAGGAAGTCCCCTTCTGTCATTGCAGCCCGATATTGTAAGCTGCCTGTCAAGGGATTCTTCATCTACTCTTATTCCCATTGACGAAACCTCAAACGCTCTTCCTAACAGCTCGTTCCAGAAAAGTATATCTCCGTTAAGCTCCCAGTCGTCATAGTCGGGCGCTCTTCCGTCATGGGGTTTGCCCGATTTAAGCGCTCCGCCTATCTTCATAAGAAATACCGTCTTATGTTTCTTTACTATTTCCGTCTCTCTTTCGGAAGGCGTAAGGTCGGGATACATATCCTCCAGTTCCTGTGTTGTTATAAACGTGATATCCTCGGAAATATTTGTTGATAAAACCGGGAACTCATTTTTAAGCTGTCCCCATGTATCATATATGGCATGTACTATTTTTCGTACCGTTTCTTTAAGATACTCAATGTTTCTGTCTTCTCTTCTTATAATTTTTTCCCAATCCCACTGGTCGACATATACAGAGTGTATATTGTCCAACTCTTCGTCTCGTCTTATGGCGTTCATGTCCGTATAAAGACCTTTTCCCTCATAGAAATCATATCTTTTAAGGGCATAGCGTTTCCACTTAGCAAGCGAATGCACTACCTGGCAATTTTTCCCTGCGGCAGGAACGTCAAATGAAACGGGTCTTTCATATCCGTTAAGATTATCGTTAAGACCCGAAGCCTCGTCAACAAAAAGCGGCGCCGAAACTCTTTTTAAATTCAGCTCACTGCTTAAATGATAGGGAAAAACCTTTTTTACAAAATCAATTGCCCTCTGCATTTCATATATAGTCAGCGGACATTTATATCCTTCCGGAATAAATATTTTATTCATAATACACCTCTGTCATCTGCTGTTTTATCATCAACCGATACCATATCGGTAATTTTTCTAATTTCATGCGCTATTATATGGTCCTTTGTAAGAATACATATTATATCCATATCGTTTTTGCCGACAAACTCTCCCTGAAAAACATTTTTCTGCATTGTGGTTATTCTGACTGTCATACCTTTTTTAAAAACATTACCTTTAAAAACAACGGTTTCTATCGGAAACATTTTGATACACCTTTCCATTACGGAGTTTCTGTCGATATGGCCGTAATCCATTGCCAGTTCGTCTCTGCTTTCAATATTTTTCTTAAAATTTTTAACCTTCATTATTAAATATGTAACTACAAAAGCTATCAGAGCAGCATAAATATAGTTATAAACGCTGAGTGAAGCGAGTCTTTCCGCCATAAATTCAGCTCCTTTCATCTGCCTATTATACACAATATTCGGCATGTATTCAATATTTAAACAATAACCTCCGTGTAACCGTGTCCGCATGACGGAAGTATTTTATCTGTAAGGTCTTTTGTTGAAATTATTACCGTAGCCGTATTTACGCATGGATGAACCGCAATCTTCTCCATTTTAAGGACATCGCCGTCAATAAGCAGCTTTACATTATTTCCTTTATCGTTTATAAGTCCCAGAGGACTTACGCTTCCCGGCGTTATATCCAAAAACTCCTGCATATGCTCATCATCGGCAAACGTCATTCTCGGCACATTTATCTGTTTAGACACCTTTCCCGTATTGAATTTTTTTCCGCCCTCCATAAGAAGAAGATAAAACTCCGTACTATGACGTGTGCTTAAAAACAGATTTTTACATATCTTTAAACCTGTTTTTCTGTCCAGTTCTTCTGCGGCAGCTATAGTCATTATCGGTTCATGGTCATACTTTTCATATTTTATGCCCAGGCTGTCTAAAAATTCATAAGTTCTTTTTTCTTTTTCCAACATATTATCAGTCCTTAAACTATCTTTTTCCAACGCCGTTTCCTTTATTATCAGGCAAAACGCCCGATAATCCGAAGCTATTTTGTTTTATCGGTTCAGATACGCGTATATTTCTCTTTTTGACACGCCTCTGTCCTTTGCGACTTTTTTCATCGCTTCCTTTTCCGACATGCCTTCATCCGTATATTTTTTCATATGTTCTTCTACGGATATGCTGTTCCAACCGTCTATTTCTTCCTGACGAAGCACGCTTTCGCTCATTCCGCCGACTATTACGACAAACTCGCCTTTAGGAGGATTTTCCTTATAGTATTCCAACAGGCTGCCCAATGTTCCGTGTTTTACTTCTTCATATCTTTTTGTTATTTCCCTTACGGTCGACGCCTCCCTGTCTCCTGCCGCTTTCAGCAGTACGCCGAGCGTATCTGTCAACCTATGCGGTGCTTCATAAAACACGGTTGTTCTCGTTTCTTTTTCAAGATTTTTCAGCACAGTCTGCCTTTCTTTTTTATCAGTCGGCAGAAAACCCTCAAAAACATATCTTCTTGCGTCCATTCCGGAAAGCACAAGGGCGGATATGCCTGCCGAGGCTCCCGGAGCTATTGTAACGGGTATTCCCTCCTGGCGGCATCTTTTTGCCATATCTTCCCCGGGGTCCGAAATCCCCGGCATTCCCGCGTCCGTAACAAGCGCAATGTTTTTTCCGTCCTTCAGTTTTTCTATAAGCACAGGGCCTTTTGTATCCATATTATGCTGATGATAACTTGTCATCGGCGTTTTTATCTCGAAATGATTTAACAGCTTTAACGTATTTCTCGTATCTTCAGCGGCTATTATATCAACAGATTTCAATATTTCTATAACTCTGACCGTAATATCGCCAAGGTTTCCTATGGGAGTGGCGCATAAATATAATGTTCCTGCCAAACAACTCACCCTATTCGTAATAAATCTTCATTATCTCTTCCGTATATTTTCCCTCTTCTTTATAAACAATGAGAGGCGGCATAACTTTTATCATCGGCTTTCCGTTGGAAACAGCCTCAATAAGCAGCATTACAGGCTCCCTGTCGGAATACGAATGGACAAACCTGAGTTTTTTAGGCTCCAAACGATATTTCCTCAGCGTTACCATAATATCGGTAAGCCTATGCGGTCTGTGAACCATGTAAAGCCTTCCCTGAGGCGCTAAAAGCCTTGCGGAAGCCGCAATAATGTCTTCAAGTGAACAAAGCACTTCATGTCTTGCTATGGTCTTAGGAGAATACTCGTTTTTCAGACCTCCGCCGTCGTTCATATACGGAGGATTTACCGTAACAACATCAAATGACGAAGCTTTGTAAAGTTCTTCCGTGTTTTTCACATCACCCGTATCAATCGCTACTTTATCCTGCAAACCGTTCATAAGTACGGAACGGCGCGCCATTTCCGCACTTTCCTCCTGTATCTCAAGACCCGTAAAATGCGAGCCGTCTGTCTTTGCCTCCAAAAGTATCGGTATTATTCCCGTACCTGTGCAAAGATCCATAACCCTTTCACCTTTTTTAACCTCCGCAAAATCACTGAGTATTACAGCGTCTATGCCGAAGCAAAATCTTTTTGGATCCTGTATTATCAAATATCCGTTTCGGTGCAGATCATCTACACGCTCATAATCATTTATTTTAACATCCATGTCTTTCTCGATTGCTCCCATTAATTCAAATAACTGTTTCTATTTATATATTATTAAAGCTATTCAAATTCATTTCATGAGATTTTAAATAGAATTTCACCGGTCTTTTCCCAACCCTATCATATGGACTGTTAGGATCATTCTTTGTGCTTCCATATAAGATAGCTCCTAATTCGTTATCTGGAGTTTTCCCACAAGATTGTAGTTTTTCATCTAATTTATTTTCATAAGCAATTTTTAAAATTTCTTTTACAGAAAGTGGCTTTTCAGTATTTATAAGCACCTCATATATCATATCTTTCCAAGTATACACGTGAACACATCCCTTTACCTCAATCATCAAGGCTTGTATCAAGTTTTTCCGTATCGTCATGCCTCTTTTGTCTTTTACTCTTAATTACCTTTATCTCGTTAATAGAATAAAAATCAATCGTAGGCGGATCGTTTTCTTTCTTTCTGACTGCCGCCTTTACAACCTGCATAAGCACATTTGTCGAAAGGATTTCTCCCGTTCCGTCTACTGTGCTTATAATATCGCCTACATTAGGCATTTTCTTATTCAATTCTTCATAGACGTCCTCTTCATATTTAAGGCAGCACATAAGTCTGCCGCATATACCCGATATTTTAGTCGGATTTAACGAGAGGCTCTGTTCTTTTGCCATTTTAATACTTACAGGTTGGAAATCTCCCAAAAAAGTAGCGCAGCAAAGAGCTCGTCCGCATATACCTATTCCGTTAAGCATTTTCGCTTCATCACGAACGCCTATCTGTCTCAACTCTATCCTCGTTCTGAATACAGCCGCCAGCTCCTTGACAAGCTCTCTGAAATCCACTCTTTCGTCTGATGTAAAATAGAATATAAGTTTATTATGGTCAAATGTTATTTCAACGTCTATCAGTTTCATATCAAGACCATGCTTTGCAATTTTTTCAAAGCAGACTTCAAAGGCTTCCCTTTCTTTCTGTCTGTTTTCTTCTTCGCACGCGTCGTCCTCCGGTGTAGCAACCCTTATTACTTTTTTAAGCGGCTGTATAACGTCGTTATCATCAACCATCGTATTTCCTTTTATTACCGTGCCGTATTCCACACCTCTTACGGTTTCAACTATAGCATGTTCGCCCTCCTTTAGCTGAAGTCCGTTTGGGTCAAAATAATAAAGCTTTCCGGCTTTTTTAAATCTAACGCCTATTACCTCTATCATTCAGATAACTCTCCTTTTATATTAATAAACAGCATTTCCAAAGCGAATACAAAGTTTACATTCTGCTTAATCTGTTTTTTGCTTTCCATTATTAATTTAGGAATCCTGTATAATCCTTCATAAGATACTCTCCCTGCTTCCGCTTTTACAGCCGAAATAAGGTCTTTCTCTATTATACGTTCTTCTTTTCCCGTTATTTTATATGCCAATACGTCTCTGTACCACATATATATCATATCCGTTATATCGGTTAAATCCTTAAATGCTTCCAATTTCTTTGCAGCCTCTGTCAATTCAAAGTATGACAGTCTGCCCATGTCCTTCAGCACAGAAGAAACACTGCTTCTCATCTCCGCAAATTCTTCGGATTCGGCAAACATAATTGCTTTTCCTATACTTCCCTGCGAATACTCTGCATAGACGGATGAGCTTTTATCATC
>URLB01000039.1 GCA_900548595.1 uncultured Eubacteriales bacterium | reverse complement strand
ATTCGGCGCCAGAAAGTATGCCGGCAATTTTTCGACTGAAGAAATAAAAGAAGCGTGTGATTACTGCCATGTCAGAGGCGTAAAAGTTTATGTTACAGTAAATACGCTTTATAAAGACGCGGAACTTAAACCGTTTATAAATTTTGTAAAAGAACTCTATATGATAGGCGTTGACGCACTTATTGTCCAAGATACCGGAGCGGCAAACCTGATTAAAAGATCATTTCCCGACATGAAAATAAACGCAAGTACTCAGTTGACGGCAAATACGGCGGACGACGTTAATTTTTTGAAAAATAACGGCTTTGATAAGGTCATACTGAGCAGGGAACTTACTCTGGATGAAATAAGACATATAAGAGAAAATACCGATGCGGAAATAGAGTGTTTTGTACACGGGGCGCTCTGCGTATCATATTCGGGTCAGTGTATAATGAGCAGTATGCTCGGAGGAAGAAGCGGAAACCGAGGCTGCTGTGCCCAGACATGCAGACTTCCCTATGAACTGTATAAGGGTTATGAAAAGGTCTCTTCGGGATACCTGATGAGTCCCAAGGACATCGAAACGATTGAAATACTTCCCGAACTTATTGAGGCGGGCATAAATTCTTTTAAAATAGAGGGAAGAATGAAAAATCCCGAATATGTAGCAGGAGTTACAGCCGTATACAGAAAGTACATAGATATGTATTTTGATAATCCCGAAGAATATAAAGTGGACAAAAATGACATAAAGGTACTTACTCAGCTTTTTAACCGAGGGGGATTTACGAACGGATACTTTACAACGCCGTCAGGCTATGAAATGATGAGCGTTGAAAGACCGAAAGCGTGGGGACTTAAAACCGGAATAGTAGACTCTTACGATCAGAAGTATGGGAGAGTTTCCATACGCACAAGGGAACCGCTCGTACCGGGAGACGGAATAGAAATATGGACGAAAGAAGAACCTCATGTCGGAAGCGGAGTTTCAAAACCTTCAAGAGCCGGACAGGTAATAAGTATGATAATAAAAGGCGATATTGAAAAAAATGACGTCGTCTATAAAACGTATGATAAGGCGCTTATGGATTCCATGAAAAAAACCTATGAAAAGGATACAAGAAAAACCGATATTTACGGCAAAATGGAGATTAAAGAAGGAAAACCCTGCGTATTAAAACTTTGGCAGGACAAAGGAATAAGCATAACGGCAGAGGGAGCTGTGCCCGATAAGGCTGAAAACAGACCTGTAACGGAAGAAATAATAAGAAAGCACATAAGTAAAATGGGGGCAACGCCGTTTGAACTTAAAAATCTGGACATAGTTCTGGATGAAGGATTATATATTGATATAAAATCCCTTAATGAATTAAGAAGAAGCGCATGTGAAATGCTTACAGACAGGATAACCAATAAAAATAGGCATAAAGAGCCTGATTTCGTTGCGTTTCCCGAGACAAGCGTAAGCGGCGTTAAAAAGACAAAAAAATTGAATGTAAAAGTTAAAAACAGAGAACAGTTTAACGCAGTTTTAAAATGCGGCGGAGTAGACACAGTGTACTATGAATTATGTGAAGACTTTGAGGATAATTTCGAGTTTATCATAAATGCCGCCCATGAAAACAATATAAAAATATTCGCCGCTTTTCCCAGAATATTCAGAGAGAATACAAAGGAGATTTACGGAGACTTTATAAAAAGATTGGATAACAGCCTTATAGACGGATTTTTGATTACATCGTCAGGACAGTTCGATATTGTAAAGGATTTCGGAAAACAGATAGCGGTTGATTATAATATGAATGTCTTTAACAATGAGGCAGTTGAATTTTATAAGCACAGAGGCGCAGACAGAATAACAATGTCTGTTGAACTTAATCTGAATGAACTTAACACGGCTGCCGATGATGACTGCGAAATAGTAGTATACGGATATTTACCGCTTATGACAACCGTTCAATGTCCGATAGGGAACTATGCGGGAGGAAAGTCGGCTGGAATATATTGTTCGGAAAGATATTCGGAGGAACGATATGTAATTAAAGACAGAAAGGACGTAGCGTTCCCGTTACTTCCCGATTGCAGACAATGCGTCTGCCAGATACTTAACAGCAAACCGCTTTTTACACTTAAATTTTTTGATGAGGTTCTTGCAAATCCTGCCGGATATATACGACTGGACTTTACGAGAGAGACATTCGGTGAAACCCTTGAAATATTAGAGGCATATTCAGAGGCAGCGCTTAATTGCGGACCTCATGGACAGGCTGTTTCTGCGCTTCTTAATAAAATGGCTAAAAAAGCCGTAACAAAGGGTCATTTCTTCAGAGGAGTTGAGTAAAAGCTCAATGTTTGATTTTTTAATATTAATAAGCAGATACTTATTTATTATATATATAGCCGTTTTTATATTCCAGGGACTTATATATGTAGTTGATGAAAGAAAGGGAGATCCGAGAAGACTGCCTAAAGCCGTTTCAATACAGCGAAGCATGATAATACTTATGCACATTACGGCTTATTCAATACTTATATGGGACAGGGAAGCAAAAACAATAAATATAAACGTTGCTGTATCGGGGATTGCCGCGCTTATATACATATTTGTTTCTTATCATTTATTAAGAAAAATATATAAGCATGGATGTCCGCTTATATGGAACTGTATGTATTTTTTAATGGACGCCGGACTTATAATGCTCCAAAGGCTTAATCCAACATTGGCAGGAAAACAGCTTATATGGATGACTGTGAGCGCAGCTCTTATTATGCTCATACCGCCGATGCTTAAAATTTTGCCGAAACTGGAAAAATTTCAGGCTTTCTATTTTTGCCTTTCGTTGGCGCTTATATTAATGCCGTTTATACTCGGTGATGAAGAAAACGGCTCTCTTAACTGGATAAAAATAAAAGGAATAGGCTTCCAGCCTTCAGAGATTGTAAAATTTCTTTTTCTGCTGTATATAGCGTGTGTTTTCAGAAAACCACTGGATTTTAAAAAGCTTTGTATTGTATCGGGATTTTCGGCATTTATAGTCCTTTGTCTTGTTTTGCAAAAGGACTTGGGAGGAGCATTAATATTTTTTGTTACATACATGCTTTTGCTCTATATTACTACTAGTAATTTTTTGCTATTGGCGGCAGGTTTTGGAGCTATGGCTTTAGCCTCAATCATAGCGTATAATTTGTTCGGACATGTAAGAGTGCGTGTGTTTACATGGCTGGACCCGTGGACAGACGCAGGAAACACAGGGTACCAAATAACGCAGTCTTTGTTTGCTATAACTACGTGGGGATTTCTCGGAAGCGGATTGACAAGAGGTATGCCGGGTAAAATACCTGTAGTAGAGAGGGATTTCATTTTTTCGGCTATTTGCGAAGAAATGGGAACTTTGTTCGGCATGGGCATGGTGTGTATATATATGCTTTTGTTTTTGAGAGGTATGTTTATAGCCGTTAGGGCAAAAAGAAGATTTTACAGTATACTTTCAGCCGGTATAGTAATAATGTTTTCATTCCAGACGTTTTTAATACTCGGCGGAGTAACAAAACTTATACCTCTTACAGGGGTAACGCTTCCGTTTGTCAGCTACGGTGGAAGCTCGGTTCTCGTCAGCGTAGCGTTAATGGGACTTTTGCAATGGGCAAACGGTACTCCGGCAGAGAGGATAAAATGTGAAGAGGAAGAAGAGGAAAACTTTGAAAATAAACTGTCTGTATTCGGATTTTTTAAGAAAAAAGCATAATAAATTTGTCGGGGTGATAATATGCACAACGGTATGAAAAAGAGCATGAAACGTGTGTTTTGGATACTTGTAGCTCTGTTTTTCCTTTTGCTGGGAACAATGTTTAAACTTGTTGCGCATGACAGGCAGTCTATAGCTTCAAACAGTTATAACGCAAGACTGGGTTACGGCAACGAGGATTTTAAAAGAGGCACTATATACGATTCCAACGGTAATGTTATGGCGGAAAGCGTAAAAAACGGAGATGGATATGAAAGAACATATCCTTACGGTGAAGCGGCGGCGCATATAACAGGTTATACCGGCTCGGGAGCGGCAGGAATAGAGGCAGTTGAAAATTTCAATCTGCTCGGTCTTAATAATGAAGTAAGTCAGAGAGTAAAAAAACTGTTTAGGGATAACGAACTGACAGGAGATGATGTATATCTGACTGTAGATATGGATATACAGAAGCTTGCGTATGATTTGCTCGGAAACAATAAAGGAGCTGTGGTTGTTATGGATCCTACAACCGGAAGGGTAATAGCCATGGCGTCTACTCCTTCATTTGACCCAAATACTGTCAGAGAAGATTGGGGAGAACTTTCAACTAATGAGGATAGTCCCATGCTGAACAGGGCTACACAGGGTCTTTATCCTCCGGGATCAACTTTTAAAATCGTAACGGCTTTAACTGCCATGAGAAATATGAGTGATTTAGATAACTTCGTATTCAAATGCGAAGGGGAGGTTGACTTCGGAGATAAAATAATACATTGCTTTAACTCTAAGGTACATGGAGTTATTTCAATTGACGACGGAATGGCATATTCCTGTAACTGTCTTTTCTCATCACTTGGCATGGAAGTAGGCTCGGCCAAACTGCGTGAGACAGCAGACGCTCTTCATATGAATTCTGATATAACTTTCGATTTGCCTTTATCGGACACAATAGTTTCATTAACAAGATTGTCAAGTTCCAGCGAGCTTGCGGAGACTTCTATAGGACAGGGAAAAACATTGGTTACACCGTTATATATGGCTATGCTTATTTCATCTGTTGCAAACGATGGAGTTATGATGCAACCGTACATGATAGAGAAAATATCAAACGGTGAAGGAGAAACAAGGACTACTACAGTTCCGAAAGTCCTTGATACTGTAATGACTCCTGCCGAAGCGGACAGACTTACCGAAATGCTTACAGAGGTTATAAACAGAGGTACGGGAACAGCTGCTAAACTGAGAGGATATCAGGCTGCGGGAAAAACCGGAACGGCTGAAAACTCAGGAGAATATGACCATAGCTGGTTTGTAGGATTTGCGACCGATGACAATCCTCAGGTAGCAGTTGCGGTTGTACTGGAAAATGTGAGCGGATCGGCAAGGGCGACGCCCATAGGTGCAAAACTTATGCAGGCTGTACTGGATAAAAATAACGGAGAAAGTATCAGCGATAATAACTATACATATACTCCTCCTGCGGAGCCTGAAGATAATAACGGTGACGACTTGAACAGTGAAACCGAGATAGTTGAAGATGTTGTCGAGCCTGAAGATGATTACGTTATAGGCAGCGATACAATCAACCAAAATCCGGAAACAAATACTGAACCGAATCCGGAAATAAACCCGGAAAATCCCGATGACAAACAAGATACTTCGGAAAATCTGCCGGAAGGAAACAGTACACAAGAAAATAATACTACAAATGAAGGGAACGGCGATGAAGCCGTTCCCGATGAATATAATGACGAACAAGGACATAAACTTGAAATTGTCGATAAGTAGAGGGAATATATCATTTAGTTGTGATTTATTCCTTTTTTTAATGTAATCAAAAGTAATGTAGATGTGAGGTTCATTAAAATTCTGTCTATATGTTGAAATGAATTAAAAAAAGCGGTATACTATTAACAATTGACAGATACACTATAAACTGTACGGAGGTAATTAGGTGATAGAAGCAGTCAGTTGCGGTGGCGTTGTGATCTGCAGGTGGAAAATTCTTCTGCTTTATAAGAATCAAAACGGACGCTATATGGGCTGGGTGTTGCCGAAAGGTACTGTAGAAGAAGGAGAAACTTTCAAGGAAACCGCATTAAGAGAGGTTTGTGAGGAGTCAGGCGCACATGGACATGTTATAAAATATATCGGAAAGACGCAGTATGTTTTTCGCGGTAACGATGACATGGTAAACAAATCTGTTCACTGGTATCTTATGTCAGCAGACTCTTTTTACTGTAAGCCGCAGAGCGAGGAGTTTTTTGCGGACGCAGGTTTTTATAAGTTCCATGAGGCATACCATCTGCTTAAGTTTAACGACGAGAGACAAATGCTTAAAAGAGCGTTTCTCGAATATGCAGATATGAAAAAAGCTGAAGGCATAACGCCGAGAAATGTAATTCTAAAAGGATACAATAATTAATTATATGAAGGGAGTTTTAACATGAAAAATCTTACCGAAACAAATGCCGAATTGAAAGCATACATTGCAGGACTTAAAGAGAAAGAAAACAGAAATAAGCTTGTAGGTCTTGTAATTGCAGGTTCAGTCATAATAGCGTTGCTTGTTGCTGGTATAGTTTACCTTATCAAGAAGAGATGCGATGAAGAATGTTATGACGATTGGGACGATGAATGGGACGACGAAGATGATGAATGCTGTTGTGGAGACGAATGTTGCTGCACAGACGAAGACGTTGATAAAAGCGTTAAAGTAGAGCCTTTCAATAACTGATGTTGTTTGAAAAGTCTTTTTATGTGGGTAAAATTATTTACCGCTGTTGATTTCGGAAAGGAATAACATTAAAAATCCGAACGCGTATTGATTATTCAATGCGCGTTTTATGTATTAAATTAATAAAAAGAGGCATTGTTTTATGAATACAAAGCTTAAAAAAACCATCAAAAATTATTTACCTGTTTTTATTATACTGGTATGCATGGTAACTCTGGTCATTGTTGCCGTTGTTAATCATTGGACTTTTGAGAGCGTATATAATTATATTATAAACAATAAAGCTCAGGCAGTTGTGATTATCCTATTTTTATATGCGCTTAAAAGCGTTACGGTAATTATTTATTACAGCTTTCTTGTAGCCGTTACAGGATTTATATTTAGCCTTCCGCAGGCGCTGTTAATAAACTCCGCAGGTACGGTAATTTGCCTTACAATTTCCTATATTATGGGATATAATACCAAAAGCGATGGGTTTGCACTGAAAATAGACAAGCATCCGAAGATAAAAAAATATTTTGATAAATGTGAAACCAACTCGTTCCTTGTTTCATATATACTGCATGCCCTCGGACTTTCAACGGAAGTTTTGGGTATAATGTTCGGATTTTTAAAAATGCCTTATCTTAAGTATCTAATCAGCAGCTTTATTGCAGTAGCGCCCGGCATGGTATGCGTTACAATATTCGGAAAGGAACTGGACGTAGCATCGCCTGCATTTTGGATAGCGGTTGCCGTCGAGGTTACAGTTATTGTAAGCGCATATATTTATTCTAAAAAAAGATTATTGAAGAAATAGACTGGGGAGAAATGTTTTGGATAACAAAGAGTTTTTAGGTACGGAGAAAATAAGCAAACTCCTGTTTAAACTTGCCGTGCCGTCTGTAGTAGCCCAATTGGTAAACTTGCTTTACAACATGGTAGACAGAGTTTATATCGGGCATATGGCTGAGGTAGGAAGCCTTGCATTAACAGGAGTCGGTGTATGTATGCCTGTAATAATGTTGGTTTCCGCATTTGCATGCCTTGTGGGAATGGGCGGAGCTCCGCAGGTTTCTATATGCATGGGTAAAAAAGAATATGATAAGGCAGAAAAGATTATGGGAAACTGTCTTATATTTTTAATAGCAATAAGTATAATACTGACAGCTACGTTTCTTATTTTCGGGGAAAGGCTGCTTATGGTATTCGGAGCAAGTGCAAATACAATAGGCTTTGCCATGGATTATATGAGAATATATGTATTGGGAACGATATTTGTACAGTTGGCGCTTGGAATGAATATGTTTATAACATGCCAGGGCTTTACAAAAGTAAGTATGATGTCGGTTGTTATTGGAGCGGTATTGAATATAATACTCGACCCTATTTTAATATTTGTTTTTGATCTCGGCGTTAAAGGCGCAGCGTTGGCAACAATAATCTCCCAGGCTGTTTCGGCTGTTTGGGTAGTGTCTTTCCTTTCGGGTAAAAAGACAGGCATAAAACTTAAGAAAAAATACTTCAGAATAGATTTTAAGGTACTTGCGCCATGTATAGGACTTGGCGTATCTCCGTTTATTATGCAGGCTACGGAAAGTGTTATAAACGTATGCTTTAACTCTTCTTTGCTTAAGTACGGCGGAGACTTGGCTGTCGGAGCTATGACTGTTTTGGCAACGGTAATGCAGTTTTCTATGCTCCCTCTTCAGGGACTTACACAGGGAGCACAGCCGATAACGAGCTATAACTACGGAGCGGGAAATCCGAAAAGAGTAAAAGAATCTTTCAGCTTGCTTTTAAAAGTATGTCTTGCGTACTCAATGATTCTTTGGATTCTCATAATGCTTATGCCGGATAAATTTGTAATGATGTTCAATTCGAACCCCAATTTGGTTGAATATGGTTCATGGGCAATGAGGATATATTTTGCGGTATCGGGGATTTTCGGGATACAGATAGCATGTCAGCAGACATTTATTGCCATAGGAAATGCAAAAACGTCTTTATTTTTGGCAATACTGAGAAAGATACTGCTTTTAATCCCACTTATATACATACTTCCTATGTTTTTTGAAAACAAAGCGATGGCTGTATATATGGCTGAACCGTTTGCCGACGCTATAGCAGTACTTACAACAGCGATATTGTTTACAAAAAGTTTCAGGAAAACAATTAATAAAATGGAGAAAAGTAATAATAATTCGGAGGTAGGCACAGTATGAAAATAGCACAAATACAAATGCCGGTGTTTGCAAATAAAAAAGAGACAGCCGATTATATAAAGCTTAAAATAGCTGATGCGGCTGAAAATGCTGATTTTATTGCGCTTCCGGAAATGTTTTGCTGTCCGTATCATGTAGATAATTTTCCTATATATGCCGAAAAAGATGATGGAGAAATGTGGAAACTTTGCTCTGACTTGGCGGCAAAGTATAAAATTTATTTGTCTGCCGGAACTATGCCGGAAATTGATGATAACGGTAAAGTATATAATACGGCCTATGTATTCGACAGAAGTGGAAAGCAGATAGCAAAGCATAGAAAAGTGCATTTATTTGATATCGATGTAAAGGGCGGACAACGCTTTAAAGAATCTGATACACTGACAGCGGGAGATGAAGTAACTACGTTTGAAACAGAATTCGGAACGTTCGGTCTATGTATCTGCTATGACTTCAGATTTCCCGAATTGTCTCGTCTTATGGCATTGAGAGGTGCAAAAGCGATTTTTGTTCCTGCGGCGTTTAATATGACTACAGGTCCTGCACATTGGGAACTTTTGTTTAGGTCTCAGGCTGTAAATAACCAGATATATGCTGTCGGCACAGCCCCGTGCAGAGATGAAAGCGCTTCTTATCAATCATGGGGACACAGTATTATAACAGACCCTTGGGGAAGTGTCATAAGTCAATTAGGATATGAAGAAGATGTGCTGATAACCGATATTGATTTTGAAAAAGTCGAGTCTGTAAGGGAACAGCTTCCGCTTCTTAAACAGAGAAGAACAGATATATATACATTGAGTGAAAATAAATAATACATCTATAGTTTCCGTAAACATCAATTATAATAATATACATAAAGATACCTTGTATTATGTTAATACAGGGTATTTTTTGTTACAAAATATCAAGTCTGAAAGCGAAACAAAGATAAACGGAAATAGGATTTTAATTAAAAAATTTAATTTATTACTATACAAAAATATAATATAGTGATATATTGATATACGGATAGTATTCGTAAAGAAGCTGTACCGCAAATTTTTTATTTTTAAACATAGAGGATTGTATTTTTTAACGATACCTCACAAGACTTTGCAGATTTAAACACTGTCGCTACCTTATTGAAAGGAGTGAACGGTATGAAAGCAGGATTTATTGGAGCGGGAAAAGTGGGATTTTCCCTCGGTAAATACCTTACGGCTAATGGGATTACTGTAACAGGATACTACAGTAAATCACCGATTTCAGCTAAATCAGCAGCAGATTTTACCAAGACAAGATCATATAACAGTATTACTGAATTATTAAACGACAGTGATACCATTTTCGTTACGGTTCCCGACGGAACAATAGGGGAAATATGGGATTATATGCAGAATCTTGATGTTAAAAATAAAAATATTTGTCATTGCAGCGGCTCGATATCATCGGCCGTTTTTTTTAATGGTGAAAAATTGGGCGCCAGCGTCTATTCGATACATCCGCTATATGCTATCAATGACAAATACAATTCATGGGAAAAACTGAAACAAGCTTTTTTTACAATCGAAGGCAGTCAAAATCACTTATCAGAAATGAAAAGTATTTTTGAAAATGCCGGAAACAAAGTAATTGTAACAACGAGGGATAATAAATATCTCTATCATTGCGGAGCTGTAGTTGTCAGCAATCTTGTTACGGGATTGTTTTCCATAGGAGCTGATATGCTGCAAAAATGCGGTTTTTCCGAGACGGAAGCACAACAGGCGCTTATGCCTCTGTTTGTGGGGAACGTGAATTCTATACGGACAACCGATACTGTTTCGGCGTTGACGGGACCTGTGGAGAGAAATGACGTTTTGACCGTTAAGAATCATATTGCAGCTCTTGAAAATGATAATGAAGACCGCATGGCATACATATTATTGTCGGAGAAACTCATTGATATAGCCAAAAGAAAACATTTGCAGCGTGATTATACTGAGATGACGGAGGTAATAGAAAATGAAAAACACAGTATCCACCTTTAAAGAACAGAAAGCAAACGGAGACAAAATAACAATGCTTACTGCCTATGACTATTCAACGGCAAAGTTAGTGGATTCGTCCGGCATTAACGGTATACTTGTCGGGGATTCCCTCGGTATGGTAATGCTCGGATACGAAGATACTTTATCAGTTACTATGGAGGACATGATTCATCATACGGCAGCTGTATGCAGAGGAGCTAAAAATGCATTGGTTGTAGGCGACATGCCGTTTATGTCTTACCAGGTATCTGTGGAAGAAGCTGTAAGAAATGCAGGAAGATTGATGAAAGAGGGAAGATGTCATGCGGTAAAGCTGGAAGGAGGAGTGGCGGTTTGTCCGCAAATAAAAGCTATTACTCAGGCATCAATTCCGGTTATGGCGCATATAGGTCTTACTCCACAATCGGTTAATGCATTCGGTGGATTTAAGGTTCAGGGAAAGAGTGAGGATGCCGCAAGAAAGCTTATTGAAGAGGCAAAGGCTGTGGAAGAAGCAGGCGCTTTTTCTATTGTTTTGGAGTGTGTTCCGGCAAAACTAGCGGAATTGATTTCAAAAAGCGTAAATATACCTACCATAGGAATAGGAGCAGGAGCAGGCTGCGACGGACAAATTTTGGTTTACCAAGATATGCTTGGTATGTTCTCCGATTTTACACCGAAATTTGTAAAGAAGTACGCGGAAATCGGAGATGTAATGAAAGCGGCATTTGAAAAATATATTGAGGAAACAAAAGACGGTTCTTTCCCTGCGGATGAACATACATTTAAAATATCGGAAGACGTCATCAACAAACTGTATTGATTTAAAGGAGATTAATATGAAAATTGTAAAAACAATAGAAGAGGTCAGAAATATTACATCGCAGTGGAGAGCTGAAGGCATGTCGGTAGGTCTTGTGCCAACTATGGGTTTTCTGCATGAAGGACATAAAAGTCTTATAGATAGAGCAGTGTCGGAAAACGATAGAGTAGTTGTAAGCGATTTTGTAAACCCAACGCAGTTCGGACCCAGTGAAGATTTGGAAGCATATCCGCGTGATATAAACCGTGATGCCGAATTATGTGAAAAAGCCGGAGCCGCTCTGATTTTTAATCCCGAACCAAGTGAAATGTATTATGATGACTGCGAGGCTTATGTTAATATAAATTCTCTTTCCGATGAGCTTTGCGGAAAAAGCAGACCTATTCATTTTAAAGGAGTTTGTACTGTCGTATCAAAACTTTTTAACATTGTAAAACCGGATCGTGCGTATTTCGGACAGAAAGACGCACAGCAGCTTGCAATAATAAAAAGAATGGTAAGAGACCTTAACTTTGATGTACAGATTGTCGGATGCCCTATAATAAGAGAAGCCGACGGTCTTGCAAAAAGTTCAAGAAATACTTATTTAGGCAGTGAAGAGAGAAAAGCGGCATTAATATTAAGTAAAGCCGTAAAACTCGGAGAAGATATGGCAAAAAGCGGCGAAAATGATGCAGAAAAAATTGTAAGCAAAATGAAAGAGCTTATCAATACGGAGCCTATGGCAAGGATAGATTATGTGGAGGCAGTAGACGCTATAAGCATAAAACCCGTAAAAAAAATGGACGGAGCTGTGCTTGTAGCAATGGCTGTTTATATAGGAAAGACAAGATTGATAGATAATTTTATTTTTGAAAAATAACATTCGGAGGAAATTAAAATGCAGTTAAGAGTATTGAAGTCAAAAATCCATCGTGCGACAGTTAAACAGGCAGCGCTTGACTATGTAGGGAGTATAACGGTTGATAAAGAACTTTTGGACGCCTCGGGAATATTGGAATATGAGGAAGTGCAGATTGTGGACGTAAATAACGGAAACAGATTTTCAACCTATACGATAGCCGGAGAAGAGGGCAGCGGAATGATATGTCTTAACGGAGCAGCCGCAAGGTGCGTTTCGGAAGGAGATAAAATAATTATAATGAGTTATGCGCTTATGAATCCCGAAGAAGTTACGGAAAATCCTCCGAAAGTAGTATTTGTAGATGATGACAACAAAATCAGCCGTATAACAAGATATGAAAAACACGGACGACTGGAAGATATGTAAAAACAAGGCAGACCTATTGGTCTGCCTCTATTTTTAATCTTTTTTATCCTCAATTATCATATCGTCGGGATTGATTTTTTCCGGATTTTCATCTGTATATGGTGCGTTTGGAATATCATCGTTTTTAAATTCTTCCCGAGCTTTTTCTTCTGCGTTCATTTGGCTCATTAGTTTGAATGTGCTTACTATAACTATAATATTCTGTACCCCGTCTATAAGAAGAGAAAGTCCAAGAAATACAATTATAGCAGTTGTGGCTGCCGAATTATTTATTATAAGGCAAAAGCCGAACACGGCTGTAATAACAGCCAGTATTTCTATCAACCACCACTTACCGTGTCCAATTGCTTTAGCGTCAAAACCCACCTTCAGTTTGTGTATGCCATCGGCAGTTAACATTATGCCCATTATTATAGGGATGACAGGGAGTATAAATCTGGGAAAAACAATTAACAAAGCGCCTGCTATAGTTAAAAATATTCCTATTATTAAACTGAATTGAAATGAAAAGCTCTTATTTTTATCTTTGTTTTTTACAAACCCCGAGATTTTTACAAGTCCCCACGCCAATGTTACGGCGCCTAAAATGTAGCAAACAGTCATCATAGAAGTCTGCGGCCATGCCAAAAAACAAATGCCTAATACTACAAAAATAAGTGCAAAAGTAAAGTATGCACCTAAAGCCCTTCTTATGAGATCCATAATATTTCGCCTGCTTTCATTATAGTGATTTAATAACTTTTATTATAGTGTTAATATGCTTATTTATCAATAAAAATATTTTTCACTTTACTTGACTACCATGCTAAAGTGTAATATAATTAATTTCATTAAAGAACGGGGGTGCGCATTATGACTGAGAGAAGATATATTAAAAATGATGAAGAAGCGATACTGAAATTTAAAAATCTTTATAAAAAGTTCGGATACAGACAATATAAAATGAATAAGTTTGAGGAATACGACCTGTATGCCGAAAATAAAAATTTTCTTTTAAACAGCAATATAATCACGTTTACCGATTTGAACGGAAAACTAATGGCGCTTAAACCTGACGTTACCCTATCTATAGCCAAGAATGTCAAGGAGACCGAAGGCACGCAAAAATTATATTACAACGAAAATGTGTACAGAGCAAGAAAAGGCGGAAATGAGTTTAAAGAAATTATGCAGACAGGACTTGAATGTATGGGTAAAATAGACTCCTACTCTATCGGAGAAGTCCTTATGCTGGCGGTAAAAAGTTTAAAGGAAATATCGGATAATTATATTCTTGATATATCTCATACCGGTTTTATCGAGGAAATATTCAAGGATATAACGGAAAATAAAAGGGAAATCATTTTATCATATGTAAGCGCAAAAAATTCTGTCGGAATTAAAAAAATATGTCAGGAATTCGGCCTCGGAAACAGTATTACGGAAAAAGCCGTTAAACTGGCGTCTCTTTACGGACCGTTTGAAGAAATTATTACGGAACTGAAAAAAATAAGCATAAATAATAAAACGGATTCCGTTATAGACGAACTCGAAGAAGTTTACGGAATGTTAAAGGTATATGGATGTGCCGATAATATAAATATAGACTTTTCGATAATAAATGATATGAGTTATTACAACGGCATTGTATTTAAAGGATATGTGGAAGGCATTCCTTCAAATATATTGTCGGGAGGAAGATATGATAAACTATTGAGTAAGCTCGGGAAAAATGCAGGCGCAATAGGATTTGCATTGTATCTTGATATGTTGGAGTGGCTTGAAGACAACGGCGAGGAATATGACGCAGACGTGCTTATTATCTATGACGAAACCGCCGATAAAGACGTTGTGGCAAAAACGGCGGAAAATATTACCTCATCGGGAGAAAGCGTATGCGTACTAAGTAAAATACCGTCAGAGGGCATGTATAAAAGAATTGTAAGAATCGGTGAAAGGGGGATTGATTAAAGTGGAAAACTGGATTGACGTTGCACTTCCAAAGGGAAGGCTTGGGGAAAACGTATATAAAATATTTGAAGAAGCCGGATACAGCTGTCCTTCCATCTTGGAAACGAACAGAAAACTTATTTTTGAAAATGAAGAAAACAGGATAAGATATTTTTGGGTCAAACCTTCCGATGTGGCAATATATGTAGAAAGAGGAGCGGCAGACATAGGCGTTGCAGGCAGAGACATATTGCTTGAGTATGAACCTGACGTTTTTGAACTTGCAGACCTTAACATGGGAAAATGCAAAATGTGCGTGGCAGGGCCTAACGGATTTAGGGATAACACTGCGAGGACGCTGAGAGTTGCCACGAAATTTCCCAATATAGCAAAAAATTTTTATGCGGAAAAAAGCAGACAAATAGATATAATAAAGCTTAACGGTTCAATAGAGCTAGCGCCTATACTTAAAATGAGCGATGTAATAGTAGATATAGTGGAGACGGGAACTACTCTTAAGGAAAACAATCTTGCCGTTATCGAAGAAATATTACCGATAAGCGCAAGACTTATATCGAATAAAACAAGCTATAAGTTTAAAAATGAAGAAATAATAAATATTTGCAATAAAATTAACGCTATATGCGGCGAGTGGGGGAATAACAGATGATAAAGATAATGGATTATTCCAAAACAAGAAATGAAGAAATATTTTACAGAGGAATGGCTGCAAGCGGCGTAGAGGATATTGTAGCCGAAATAATATCCGATGTAAGAAAAAACAAAGACGCGGCTCTTTTTAAGTACTGTAAGAAATTCGACAATACAGATACCGATAAATTGGAGGTAACGCAGGAGGAAATAAACGAGGCATTTGCAAGCGTAGATCCACACTTTATCGAAGTTATAAAAAAAGCAAGGCAAAATATTTATAATTATCATAAACATCAGGTTAAAAACAGTTTTATAATTTCCGAAAACGACGGGGTTGTACTCGGACAGAAAGTTACGCCTCTTAAAAGAGCGGGAATTTATGTCCCCGGAGGTACGGCGGCTTATCCGTCTACAGTACTTATGAATATCGTTCCGGCAAAAATAGCGGGCGTGGACGAAATAGTAATGACTTCTCCCGCAAAGGATGGGAAAATTAATCCGATAATACTTGCCGCTGCAAAAATAGCCGGCGCTGACAGAATATTCAAGGTTGGAGGCGCACAGGCGGTTGCCGCACTTGCATACGGAA
>URLB01000038.1 GCA_900548595.1 uncultured Eubacteriales bacterium | reverse complement strand
AGCCGCATATTTATACTTTATTACGTTTATTCCGGCTGCGTCCGCTGCTGCGGGATCTTCTCCGACCGCCCTCAGGTTAAGTCCCTTTCTTGTTTTAAAAAGGAACCATGTAAGAAATACGGCAAGTATTATAGACAAATATGTCAGAAAGCCGTATGAAAAGAATATATCGCTGACTACTCCCAGTTCCGTACTTAAAAACGGTATCTGCGTTCTGAACGCCTGTCCCGTCGTATATACGCTTACCTGACCTGCAGTTCCGCTTATTCTCGAAAGAGAACCGCCGATAAAGTTACCGAAGCCTACGCCGAATGTTGTAAGGGCAAGACCCGTTACATTCTGATTAACTCTGAGAGTAATCGTAAGCACACTGTATATAAGTCCGCCAATAAGCGAGAATAAAAGCGAAACAACTACGGCGCACAGCACGCCTACCCAGCCGTTTGGCGTCGCTACGCTGTTTTCATAGATAAAAGCGCCTACAAGACCGCCTACGCCGCCCATATACATTATTCCCGGTATGCCCAGGTTAAGATTTCCGCTTCGCTCCGTTATAATTTCGCCGGAAGCGCCGAAAAGCATGGGGACGCCCTGAGTTACGGCCTTTTGTATGAATGTTACCGAAAATATTCTTTCTAGTATAATAAGTATAATATCCATATTTTAAGCCTCCTCGTGTTTTCCCCTGAATATTACTTTATAATTTATAAAGAACTCACAGCCTATCAGGAAGAAAAGAATAATTCCCGTCATAACCTCCGCTGCCGATTCGTTAAGACCGAACTGGCTGGCAATCTGGATTGCGCCGTTGTCAAGGAACACGAGCATAAACGATATTAACGCCATTACGTACGGATTAAATTTAGCAAGCCATGATACTATAATAGCAGTAAATCCTCTTCCGCCGGCTGTATTTACCGAAATAGTATGGCTTGATCCGCTGACAAGCAAAAATCCCGTAAAACCGCAGATTGCTCCCGAAAGAGCCATTGTTCTCAAAATTACTTTCTTTACGTTTATACCTGCGTATCTGGCAGTATTCTCACTTTCTCCCACAACGGCTATCTCATATCCGTGTTTTGTCTTTTTAAGATATATTGCCATCAATACCGTAAGGATAAGCACTACGATAACATTTATACTGTAATTGAACCTTCCGAATATACCGCTCATAAAATCGGTAGGTATCCATCCTGCCTTTGTCGCCTGGTTTATAGTTCCTATAGTTCCGCTTCCTTTAAGTGCTTCCCATACTATACAAAAATATGCCGTCAACTGTATGGCAATATAGTTCATCATAAGTGTAAAAAGAGTTTCGTTGGTATTATATCTTGCCTTAAAATACGCAGGGATTATTCCCCATACAAGACCTGCCACGATACTGCATATTATCATTACCGCAAAAAGGGCGAATGTCGGCATAGAATCTCCGGCATATCTCATTACCGCAGCTGTGGCAATACCGCCCACAAGTATCTGTCCTTCTGCGCCGATATTCCAAAAACGCATTTTAAATGCGGGAGTAATCGCAAGGGATACGGCAAGCAGTATCATCGTATCTCTCAACGTGTTCCATGTTCTTCTCGAAGTTCCTATAGCGCCGTCTATCATACCCATATACACTTCAAGCGGATTTGTTTTTGTAATAGCGAATATAAATACTCCGCATACAATAAGAGCCAGTACAATAGCTATTATTCTTATAATCCATGATTTTTTTCCGGATATATCACTGCGTTTCGCTATACGAACCATAGGTTCTTTTTTTAAGCTGCCGACAGCCATATTATACCTCCTCCTCTGTATGCTTTGTCATCATAAGTCCTATTTTCTCTTTTGTCGTCGTTCTTGCGTCTACTATGCCGCTTACCTTTCCGGCACAGAGAACAAGTATCCTGTCTGCCAGTTCCAATAATACGTCCAGGTCTTCTCCGACATATATTACCGCTACTCCGCGTTCTTTCTGTTTGTTTATAAGATGATATATCGTATATGATGTGTTTATATCCAATCCCCTTACGGCATATGCAGTCATAAGAACCGACGGAGCGTTTGCTATTTCACGTCCTACAAGAACTTTCTGTACGTTTCCGCCCGACAGCTTTCTTATGGGCGTCTGGAGGCTGGGAGTAACTACCTTAAGCTCGTCCACTATTTCTTCCGTCATATTTTTAGGAGTTTTTCTGTTAAGGAAGGAGCCTTTTCCGTCCCTATAGCTTCTGAGCATTACGTTATCCGTTAAATCCATATTTGCCACAAGACCCATTCCGAGCCTGTCCTCGGGAACAAATGAAAGCGCAACGCCTATGTCCGATATTTCTAAAGGAGTTTTTCCGACAAGCTCCTCCTCGCCCTTCTCATCGTCATAGTATATTATGCTTCCGTTTTGTATTTTCTGAAGTCCGGCTATGGCTTCCAACAGCTCTTTCTGTCCGCTTCCGGCTATACCGGCTATTCCCAAAACCTCGCCCGTGTTTGCCTCAAAAGATATATTATCCAGAGTTTTTACTCCGTTTTTGTCGATACATGTAAGATTTTTTACTTCCAGTTTCTTTTTAACGTCATGTGGTTCCTGTCTTCCCATATCGAGGGTAACTTTTTCTCCGACCATCATTTCCGTCAGAGAAAGCTCCGTAGCGTCCTTTGTCTGAACTGTTCCTATATACTCTCCCTTTCTGAGTACTGCGACCCTGTCGGAAAGGGAAAGCACCTCATGGAGCTTATGGGTTATAATTATGATAGCCTTTCCGTCGTTTCTCATATTACGCAGAACGTCAAACAGTCTGTCTGTTTCCTGTGGCGTAAGCACTGCCGTAGGTTCGTCCAGTATGAGTATATTGGCTCCCCTGTAAAGCATTTTTACGATTTCCACCGTCTGTTTTTCCGAAACGGACATGTTGTATATTTTTTTGTTGGGGTCAAGTTCAAAACCGTACTTGTTTACAAGTCCGTTTATCTTTTCCACGACCTCGTTCATTTTTATAATTTCTTTTCCGGGAAGTCCGAGAATTATATTTTCCGCCGCCGTAAATGTTTCTATCAGCTTAAAATGCTGATGTATCATACCTATTCCCAGCTGAAACGCATCGGCGGGACATGTTATTTTTACCTCTTTCCCGTCTATGATAATTTCACCCTCATCGGGAAAATAAATACCGGCAAGCATATTCATAAGAGTTGTTTTACCGCTTCCGTTTTCACCCAAAAGAGAAAGAATTTCACCCTTTCTTACTTCGAGCGAAATATTTTTATTGGCAATAACTTCTCCGAAGTATTTACTTATTTTTTTCAGCTCTATCGCGTTTGCGCTCTCCAATATTACTCCTCCTTCTTTTTTAAGCAAAACGGAATAAGGGCAGGGCCGCCGTTATGTTTCAGGCCACCCTGCCCCTGATTTCAAAAATATTAATATACTGTGTTAAGTTCTGTAATGCCGTCGATTACAAATGTGAATGCAGGTGCAGACGCAATTTCGGACTCCATGAAGTATCCGTCGGGACTGATATACTCAATACCGTTGAAGCCTTCAAGGTCTTTTGTGGAAGTGATTGTTTCTCCGCCTACAGTCCATGTTGAAGTATCGAATACCTTAAGTTCTCCGCTGTCGATTGCAGCCCAAACTTCCTCTACCTTTTCTTCTGTTCCCTCTGCTATTGCGGCAGAGTTAAGCTCTGTAAGGTAAACTGCGTTTTCGCTGTGTCCCTGGCACCAGTCAACGGGTATTTCCTCTCCGTTAAGCATACACTCAACAGCGTATGTTATATAAGAACCCCAGTTGATTGCCGAAGATGTAAGCGCATAGTTAGGAGCGGCGTCTATCATTGATACGTTATATCCTACGTCATATATACCTGCCGCTTCAGCCGCGGAAGCTGCTCCTGTTGTATCTGCATGCTGGCTGACAAGTACGCATCCGTCAGCTATAAGAGCTTCGGCTGTTTCTTTTTCAAGAGCCTGATTAGCCCATGAACCTGTGTATTTAACTTCCATTGTTACGTTAGGGCAAATTGATCTTACGCCAAGGAAGAAAGCTGTGTAACCTGACTTAACCTCTGCGTATGAGTAAGCGCCTACATAACCGATTTTAGCGTCAGTGTCAGCTCCGTAAAGCTCAGCAAGCTTCATACCTGCAACAACACCTGCTACATAACGCGCTTCATAAATATTTGCAAAGAAATTATGTACGTTTGCAAGTCCGCTTGAAGCAGCCTTATAGCCTGTTGCATGGCAGAACTGAATTTCGGGATACTCTTCCGCTGCCTGGAGAATAAAATCTTCAAAACCGAAGCTGTTTGCAAAAATAATGTCGCAACCCTGTTCGGCAAGGTCTACAGCCGCGTCATAGCAAGCTTCATCCTCAGGAGTGTTATACTTGTAAATTATCTGTTCATCACTGATGCCGAGCGTTTCCTGCATGTCCTTTACGCTCTTCATGTGAGCGTATGTGTAACCCTCGTTTTCGTCGCCGATAAAGATGCAGCCGATTTTAATATCGCTTACATCAATGCCTTCTGCCGTTCCTTCCGTCTGTTTCGTTTCCTCCGCCGGTTCTTCGGAACTTGAAGAACTGCCGCAGGCCGATACGCCGAGAACCATTACGGCTGATAAAAGAACTGCCAATAATTTTTTCATTCTTAATCCTCCCATTTCTTCGTTATCCTTTTAAGAATATACATTTAAGAATATATATAAGCTTAACGCATTATATATCAAAGTTAATACAACTCTAATATAATTATAATATTGCTTAACAAATACTGTCAATCATCAATACTGCCTATAGATTTGCGGTACATTATAAAATTTTGTCTGATTTAAACTAAAGAAATTTTATTTTATATCATTTCTCGAAAACAGCCGCAACTTCTTTAAGCTTATCGGCAATTTTTATATGCTGTGGACAAACCTCTTCGCATTTATGACATGCTATACAGCCCGACGCTTTCTGTCCGAACATCGGTATCCATTCTTCGTATCTCTTTTTCTCCGCCTCAAAGTTTCCGTCCGTTTTATAGTTGTTGTAAACAAGGAAATTATACGGTATTCCCACGCCCTTCGGACACGGCAGACAGTATGAACAACCTGTGCAAGGTATTGTATCATAAGAAGCAAAAATGCCCTGTACCTTTTCTATAACCTTATTATCTTCTTCACTGAACATGCCCGCAGATGAACGCGCCGCATACGCAAGGTTATCCGCTATCTGCTCCTCCGTACTCATGCCGCTGAGAACAATCGATACTTCCGGCATATTCCAAAGATAGTCAAGACCCCACTCAACAGGTGATTTGCCTGTTTCGTCAAAAACTTTTTTAACTGCGGTGGGAACATTGGCAAGATATCCTCCTCTGAGCGGTTCCATAATGGAGACTGCCATTCCCTTTGAAGCCGCATATTTAAGTCCTTCTATACCTGCCTGATATTCCGTATCAAGATAGTTGAGCTGTATCTGACAGAAATCCCAGTTATAACTGTCGCATATATTTTTGAAAACGTCCAATTTGTCATGGAAAGAGAATCCTATGTACTTTATTTTGCCTGCCGCCTTTGCAGCCTCTATCCTTTCCATTACGCCGTATCTCATTACCTTTTTCTCGAAAGCTATGGCGTTCATGGCATGGAGCATATATATGTCTATATGGTCGGTCTGAAGTCTTTGCAACTGTTTATCGAGAATAGTATCGAAATCGTCTCCGCTTTTGAACATCCATGCAGGAGCCTTTGTAGCGAGATGCACCTTTTCTCTATATCCGTCAAGAAGAGCTTTTCCCGTTATTTTTTCGCTGTTTCCGCCATGATAGTTGAAAGCCGTATCAACATAATTAAGGCCGTTGTCAATGGCATCTCTGAGCATTTTTATAGCTCTCTGCTCGTCTACGTTGCCGTCATTGTCTGCCGGAAGTCTCATCATTCCGAAGCCTATGGGTGAAACTTTTAATCCTGTTTTTCCGAAGTCTCTATACTGCATATTATCAAACCTCCCAATTTTATTGATAATTATATAATACAGTAAAATACAGGTAATCGGCAAGACATTTCTTAAATAAGATACATTAAAAAATCCCCCTTTGCAGGGGGATAATATTTCATATATTTTATCTTATAAGGGTCAAAGAATTCCATACCGTTTCGTTTCGCTCTATTTTTGCGGAATTTGCCCATTTTTCATATTCTTTGGAAAAATAAATCTGTTTCATATGTTCTTCATAAACCGCTCTGCTGTAATCCTTGAGGGTTTCTTCGTTTATCTCTTCCGAATCATTTACATTTCGGCGATACTGCTCTGCCAAATCGCCCTTATATGTTTTATAGTATTCTTCAAAATCATCATCGCTTACGACATAATCCTTAACCGTTGCCTCATACACTTTGCCGTAAAGTATATTTTCAAGCATTACGTCATAATATAATTGTTCATCTGCGCCTATGGCTTCCCTTACAGTGTCTGTCAGGCTGTTATACATTTCTTCTGCTCCGGCTTTTGCCGCCTGTTTGTCCTCCTCGGTCGTTTCCACTTCCATATTTTCCGCCCTTTCGGCAGTCAGCTTTACAAAGGTCAGCGTAGACAGCGTGTTCTCCTTCGCCACGGTTTCCGCAGACCTTCCGTCAAAATCCGTCTCCCATATATCCTCTCCTCCGAGACTTTCAAAGCTTTTCTGTGTCTCGTAAAGATATATGTTAAATTCCTCTCTTGAAACGGTTTCATCATTTATTTTAACGGCCCAGCCGTTATCTTCCGCCTTTTCAGCCGTTTGGCAGCCGGTAAGTACAGCCGCAAGCATTACAACGGCAAGTATAATCTTTTTCACATCGAAACCTCCCCGAAAATAAATTAAACACAGCTTTATTATAACCTAATAGCGTCAACTTTCAACATCATTCAGTTTTTGTATAAAATTTTTAACACAATCTAAAGCATTTTGTTTATCTGCCATTTTTACGGTTATATAAGGCTCGACAGCCGCGGTAAACATATACGGACTGTTTTTCTCCGTCAAAAGTTTCGTTATCTTCGCCGTATCCACCTTGGCGTCGGCTTTAAAAGTTACAATAACATTTTTCTGTTTCTCCGCTATTGATATTATGCCCAGACCGTGAGCGTCGGCTTTCATAAGCGCGACGTCCAACAGCGTCTGAACGGCTTTCGGCATAGTTCCGAATCTGTCCTCTATTTCCTCCTGAACGTCATAGAAACCGTCGACGTCGTTTATAACGGATATTTTTTTGTATATCTCCAGTCTCTGTTCTTCGTTTTCTATATAATATTCGGGTATATAGGCGTTGACGTTTATGTCTACGGAAGTCTCGAAGCTTTCTTCTTTTTCAATGCCTTTCAGCTTGCATACCGCCTCGTCAAGCAGTTTGCAATACATGTCGTAGCCGACGGTTTCCATATGTCCGTGCTGTTCTGCGCCCAAAAGGGAACCTGCGCCTCTTATTTCCAAGTCTCTCATGGCTATTTTAAATCCGGAACCGAACTCCGTAAACTCCCTTATGGTCTGCAAACGCTTTTCCGCAACCTCCTGAAGCACTTTGTTCTTCTTATACATAAAATATGCGTATGACGTCCTGTTGCTTCTGCCGACCCTTCCTCTGAGCTGATAAAGCTGAGAAAGTCCCATTTTGTCGGCGTCCTGTATAATTATCGTATTTACATTCGGTATGTCCAGACCCGTCTCTATAATAGTCGTACATACAAGCACGTCCGTTTCGCCTTCGATAAAGTCCGCCATTATGCCTTCCAGTTCACGCTCGCTCATTCTTCCGTGGGCATACTGTATCCTTGCCTCCGGCACAAGTTTTTGCAGCTTTGCCGCCACCTCGAATATATTATCTATTCTGTTATGGAGATAGTAAACCTGTCCGCCCCTTGCAAGCTCTCTGTGTATTGCGTCGGTTATAAACTGCTCGTTGCTTTCCATAACAAAAGTCTGTACGGGCATACGTTCTTCCGGCGGTTCTTCCAAAAGGCTCATGTCTCTTATGCCCGAAAGGCTCATGTGCAGTGTCCTCGGTATGGGAGTAGCAGTCAGCGTAAGGACGTTTACGTTTTCCTTTATCCTTTTCAGTTTTTCCTTGTGAGCAACGCCGAAACGCTGCTCTTCGTCAACTATAATAAGTCCCAAATCTTTAAATTTTACATCCTTTGACAAAAGCCTGTGCGTTCCTATTACTATATCCGCCATGCCCGTTTCCAGATTTTTTATTGTTTGTTTCTGCTCTTTTGCGGTTCTGAAACGGTTAAGCAGTTCTATTTGTACGGGATAATCCGCCATACGTTTTACAAATGTCGAATAGTGCTGCTGTGCTAAAATTGTCGTCGGGACAAGATACGCCACCTGTTTTCCGTCCTGTATGGTCTTGAATGCTGCCCTTATGGCTACTTCTGTTTTGCCGTATCCGACGTCTCCGCATACAAGTCTGTCCATTACTTTGCCGGATTCCATATCTCTTTTTATGTCTTCCACCGCATTCAACTGGTCGTCCGTTTCCGTATAGTCGAAGTTTTCCTCAAATTCCCTCTGCCAAGGCGTATCGGGAGAATATTTGAAGCCTTCCGCCGCCTGTCTTTTTGCGTAAACCTCTACCAAGTCCTCGGCAAGTATCGCCACCGCAGCCTTTACCTTGGATTTCATTTTCCCCCAGTCGGAACCGCCCAGTTTGCTCAGCTTCGGTCTTGCGCCGTCGCTTCCGATATATTTTTGTACAAGATCCATCTGGTTTACGGGGACAAACAGATTGCTTCCGCCGTTATAGGAAATTTTCAGATAATCTTTGTTTATGCCGTCCACCGTTATTTTTTCAAGTCCTCTGTATACGCCTATACCATGGCTTTCGTGTACGACATAATCTCCAACCTTAAGGTCGGTAAAGCTTTCTATGGCTTTTCCTTTTTTTATTTTTTTCCTTTTTTTCTTAAGTCCCTGTTCTCCGATAATTTCGTTCAGAGAAAATACGGCGTATTTTATTCCCGAATATTCAAACCCTTTTGAAAGCTTTCCTCTGCAAACGTATACTCCGCCGCTTACCGGTACAAAGTCCCTGTCGGGCGCTACAAGAGCCGCTTCAACGCCGTGTTCGTTAAGCTCCCTTGCCACTCTTTCGCATCGGCTTTCGCCGCCGCCGAAAATTATTACCCTGTAGCCTCCGTTTTTCAGAAATTTAATTTCATCGTAGAACATTTCATACTGATTGTTAAACGCCGCCGAAGCTTTTACCGAAAAATTAGATATGCCTTTTATTTTAAAATCGGATATATTTTGCGCTACGGCGCAGAAAAGCGCCTCTCTGAACTTTGAGGAAAATCTGTAAACATCGTCTATATTGAATATAAGCTCCATCTGTTTGGGCAGTATATATCCGCTTTGCAGTCTGGATTTCATGCTTTCCGCAAATTCCTCGTATATTGTATCCGCATGAGCTTTTATTTTTCTCGGCTCATCGTAAAAAACTATGGTATTTTCCGGAAGATAGTCAAAAAGGCTGACCGTATCTGTCGAAAGGTAGTTTATAAACGCGCCTATGTCGTAATCTCCGTTTCTCAGCCTGTCCACAGCCTCGCCTACAGTATTTTTTATATTCTCCGCAGCCTCGGTATTTTCCTTTTTCTCATAATTCTTTATGGCTTTAAGCATATCCTTTTCCATAAGGTCTGCGGCACGGGCGGCTTCTTCCCTGCCCGATATTACTTCCCTTACGGGGAAAATCCTGGCGTTTTCCGCCCTTATGAGCGAGCGTTGGCTTATAACGTCGAAGGTTCTTACGGAATCCACCTCATCGTCCCAAAACTCGATTCTTACCGCGGTATCGTGTACTGGGGAAAATATATCCAATATTCCGCCTCTCAGCGCAAACTGGCCTACGCCTTCAACGTAGTCGCTTCTTTCATAACCCATTGTTATAAGTCTTTGTACAAGCTCGTCAAGGGGTATTATATCCCCTTCCCTCAGTTCAAAAATATATTCGTTCATTTCTTTTTTCGGCATAAGCCTTTCAAAAAGCGCTTCCGCCGTAGTACATACAAAATCCGTTTCACCGCTCAGAAGTTCGTCTATGGTTTTAAACCTCTGTCTTGTTATATCGCTGGAATGTACGTCGGCGCTGTAAAATATAACGTCTTTTGCCGGGAAATATGAAGCTTTCTCATTTAAAGATAAAATATCGTTATATATTGATTTTGCGTCAGCCTCGTCATGCCCGATTATCAAAGCCGTTGCGCCTGCCTCCTTGCAGAGAGCGTATATAAGCTGCGTTTTCTGCACGTCAATAACTCCTGTTGCTAAAACAGGAGTATTTTTATTTTTTATATTTTCCAGCAAATATCTGTAATCTTCCAGTTCCTTAAGCGGTTCCGTCAACCACTTCACGACGCATCACCTCTTAATTATTCGCCTTTATTTTCTTCGTTTTTTGCTTCTTCCTTAGTTTTCTTTTTTATTTTCTGTTTTGCGTTAAACTTGTTCATGGCGTCCTGCATACCGAGGGAAATAAAAATCCCCGCCGCTTGAGAAGCCTTATCTATACCGGAATTTATAAGCGGCTCGTCGTCCTTCGAGAACTTTGCCAGAACATAGTCCGCCAAATCCCATCCGTTGGGTTTTTCGCCTATTCCCACTTTTATCCTGTTAAAGCAGTCCGTACCCATATGGCTTATTATGTTTTTTATGCCGTTATGTCCGCCGGCGCTGCCTTTTTCCCTAAGTCTAATCAGTCCCGTTTCCAGACTGGTATCGTCATATATCACTATCATATTTTCCGTAGGCACTTTGTAAAAGGACATTATCTCCTTTACGCTTTCTCCGCTGAGGTTCATATATGTCTGCGGTTTTACAAGCATTACTTTTTTACCGCTTATAATTCCGTCGCCTACAAACGCCTTATGCTTAAACTTGGTTACGTCTATATTATATTGGTCGGCAAGTTTGTCTATTACCATAAATCCTACGTTATGCTTCGTATCGGCATACTCTCTTCCCGGGTTACCCAGTCCAACAATTACATACATATTCGGTTCTCTCCTGTGAAAAATTCCGGCAAAAACGCTTTTATATACAATAACGGCAATAAATATCAGCGCCGTTGCCGAAATTATTATTTTAATCCATTCCATTTCTTATACATCTCTCTATATCCGAAGCCTTTGCGGCAAAACTACCCTGAGCCATATTACCTCTTCCGCCGCCGCGTCCGTTAAGCATTTTATTGGCTTCCTTTACAAACGCCTGCACGTCGGCGGTTGCGCTTCCTATACAGTATTTATAGCCGTTTTCCTCATTTCCGCTGAGTACGGCAGCCGACGGAATTTTCTCCAATATTGTTTCCGTCAGAACTCTCATATCAAAAGGCTCCATGTCATCCTCAAACAGAACGGCGCATTTGACGTCTTTGTCAATGCAGTCTCTTTTTAATGCAAACAGTTTTTTCTTCGTTTCCACAAGCTGTTCCTTTATTTCGTTTCTTTCCTTCATCAGCCTTTCCACAGCCGACTGTATATCGTATGGTTTGGCGGAAAGCATGCCCGATATGGCATGGTTTAGCCTGTCCTTTACGGCGCAGTCCTCGTACGCCTGTCTTCCGGCAAGCATTGTTACCCTCGTTCCGCCTTTATATTTCTGGAATCCCGTTATTTTTATCAATCCTATTTCGCCTGTTCTTACGACGTGCAGACCGCAGCAGGCGCATGTATCGCAACTGCCGAAGCTGACTATTCTTACGTCGCCCTCCAGTTCCTTTTTGCTTCTGTATTCTAGTCTGTTCAGTTCTTCCTTTGACGGGTAAAAAATCGTCGGTTCAAAATCCTCATATATAACGTCATTGGCTCTTTTTTCTATATCTACCAAATCATCGGCAGTAAGAATACCGTTGAAATCTATCGTTATACACTCGCTTCCCATATGAAAGCCTACGTTATCATAGCCGAACTTATTGTGAATAAGTCCCGATACAATATGCTCGCCAGAATGCTGCTGCATAAGCGTATGTCTTCTGAGCATATCTACCTTTCCATGTACCTGCTCGCCGACATCAAACGCCTTATCCGTATAATGCACAACATCTCCGTTCACGTCCTGCACATCGGAAACAAAGGCATTTCCAATCGTACCGTTATCGGCAGGCTGTCCGCCTCCTTCGGGATAAAAATAAGTTCTGTCCAATATTATTTCATATCCGTTTTCCGTCTTTTTGCAGTCCGTTACGACCGCTTCAAACTCACTGCCTCTTACGTCTTTATAAAACAGTTTATCCGTCATATCAATCACCCTCTTGACCATAAGTAGCAAACCGCCTGCGTTCTTGCCGAAAACACTTCGGTTTCAAGCAGTTTCCTTACTTCCTCTTTTGTATATAATCCTGCTTTTATATCCTCGTCGGGGAAATCACATTCCTGTATATTTCCGTCCACCTTACAGAATACAAAATAGCTTTTTTCGTCCGTAACTCCCGTACATGAAAATGACGGGTTTAATATATCGGTTACGGAAACAATATCCATTCCCGTTTCCTCTTTCAGTTCCCTTGCCGCAGCCTGCTTGGCGGTTTCGTCCCCGTCAATGAGTCCTGCCGGAAACGCCCATACCCATTGGTTTACGCCCATTCGGAATTCCTTAATAAGCAATACTCTGTCGTCCTTAAAGCCTGCGATTGCAACGCCTGCCGTCTTTTTGCCGATTGTATCGGCAGACAAATCGTCCTCACGGCTGACCATTTCATATACTTTATCTTTTTCCTCTTTGTTAGAGTAGGTAAGCTCATAACCGCTTAAAAACCTGCCCTTTCGTATTTGTTTTAAACTTTTTAATCTCATATTTACACCATTATCCACTTACTGTGTTTGCGGAATATTTATACTTCCTCTATATAATAAACGCCTTCTATATTATTGAGTTCCTTTACTGCCGTTTCATCGCTTATATCGCTGTTTTTAACCTGTAACGCCAAAATAAAGCAATTTATGTTTTCCACATTCATATTAAGCTGTCTCAGCTCGTTTATTCTCCAGCCCTGTTCCTTTATACCCTGTATAACCATGCTGAGGGGTTTGGAAGCGTCATATTCCAAATACACCGATATTTCCCTGGATCTTTTTATATATATCTCGTCAAAGCGTTCCAAAGCCGAAAGTATTATAAAAAGAATAAGGCACATGACAACCGCCGCTTCATAAAAGCCTATGCCTATTGCCAGTCCCATACATGCGGACGCCCATATTCCGGCTGCGGAGGTAAGTCCCTTTACATGCTTCCTGCTTGTAACAAGTATTGTTCCCGCGCCCAAAAAACCTATGCCGCTGACGACCTGCGCACCCATTCTGCCCATATCGCCGCCCCATTTTTGTCCGATATATTGGTTTATCATCATCACGGACGCCGCTCCTATACATACAAGCAGATGCGTCCTAAGTCCTGCCGCATACTGTTTTCTTCCTCTGCTCATGCCGATTATGCCGCTGAAAAACGCCGCCAGCATAAACCTGAGTATTATGGAATGCATATTAATATCTCTCAAATATTCGGGAATAAAGTCCATGTCCGCCCCTCCCTTTGATAATACCGTTTTTGTCTATCAAGTATACTATATGCTAACTTTAATTGCAAACATAACAACTTTCCCATATATACAAAACGCCGCCGAATAAAAAGCCGTTTGCTTCATATTCGGCGGTGCCTGTTACAAATTATCCGTTTTCTATTGTATTTTTACAGTCTGCTTAAGGCTTCCGCAGCCTTTACAACGTGCTTTGCCAATACTGACGTTGTAACCGCTCCCGTTCCGCCGGGGACGGGCGTTATATTTGCAACAATAGGCTCTACCGCTTCAAAATCCACGTCTCCGCACATATTGCCGTTCTCATCGACATTTACACCCACATCAATAACCGTCATATTTTCATTTACAAAGTCGGCTCCCACAAGCTTTGCAGAGCCTGCGGCTGCTATAAGCACGTCTGCGTCCTTTGTTTCCTTTGCCAGTTCTATCGTCTTGCTGTGGCAGTATGTTACCGTTGCGTCCCTGGCAAGAAGAAGCAGACCCAGCGGCTTACCTACTATCATGGAACGTCCGATTACCTTACATTTCTTTCCTTTTAAGTCCGTTCCCATCCAGTCCAGTATTTCCATAACGCCCTCAGCCGTACACGGCGCATAGCCTGTCTTATCATTGGCAAGTATTTTGTACATATTTACGGGACTTACTGCGTCAACATCCTTAAGCGGATTTATAATGTCCTTAATCGGTTCCACAGACAGAGTTTTTGGCAGCGGCTGAAGCAGAAGTATGCCATGCACACTGTTATCATCGTTTATCTTTTTAAACTCGTTTTCAAAATCTTCCTGTGAAATGTTTTCGTCAAAGGCGCACACACGGCAGTTTATACCGCATTTATCCATTCTTTTTAAAGCGCCTCTTTCATAGGCAAGCTGACTTCCGTCCTCTCCTACCCTTATTACTGCAAGGCACGGTTCAATACCCTTTAATCTGAGAGCTTCCGCCCTTTTGAGCGTTTCGGCACTTACAGCCTCCGCCACCTGCGCTCCTTTTATTATCGACATTTAAGCGCCTCCTCGATTTTCTTAAATATTTCGTCTGCCTTTTCAGAAGTATATGCGTTTAATCTATCTGCTTTTTCATTATATTCTTCGGCAAGCGTTCTGTCCTTCATGGTCTTTGTATTTATATATACGTTCATAGACGCGCCGAGGACAGCGGTACGGGTAAACTGTGCCGCAACGCCTGCGTCGCTGACAGCCATTACGCTTCCCTTTACGGAAAGGATTTCCACGATATCAAGTATTTCCGCACCCTTTTCCATAATTGCAAGCGGCACCTGACACGCCTCTTTCAATGCCGAAGCCATTATTTTTTCTTTCTCGGCCTTTTCCTCATCTGTCGACGACGGAAGAGAATATGCCGCCGCCAAAGGTGCGAAACCTTCGGCGTCCGCCTCTATAAGTCCGAGCATATCGTTTTTTAAAACTTCCAGCTTGTCCATACAGCTTCTTATCTCGTCCTCAACTGCGGCGTACTTCTTTTTTCCCACCGTAAGGTTGGAAACCATAAGACCGAGGGCAGCTCCGGCAGCTCCGGCCATTGCAGACGCGCCGCCGCCGCCGGGCGTAGGCGCTGATGAAGCCAGTTCGTCAAACCAAATTTTATTTATCTGTGAACCCATATTTTATCACCGTTCCAATATCAGAATAATCCTTTTATTTTTCCGTTTTCGTCCACGTCTACGTTTTCAGCCGCAGGAACCTTCGGAAGACCGGGCATTGTCATAACATCGCCCGTAAGCACTACTATAAAGCCTGCGCCTGCCGATACTTTCATATTTCTTACCGTTACTCGGAAACCTTCGGGACGTCCCATTTTAAGCGGATCGTCGGAAAGCGAATACTGAGTCTTTGCCATACATACAGGGTATCCGCCGAAACCGAGTTTCTGGAGTTTTTCCATTTCCTTTCTTGCCGCGGGAGTAAAGTCAACTCCGTCTCCGCCGTATACCTTTGTTACGACTGCGTTTATCTTCTCCTCTATGGACATATCGTCATCATAGGCAAAACGGAAGTTGTTTTCTCCTTCCTCGGTAAGTCTTACGACTTCCCTTGCAAGCTCTTCTCCGCCTGCGCCGCCTTTGCCCCATACTTCCGAAAGAGCTACGTTTACGCCCAGTTCTCTGCACTTTGTCTCGATAAGCTTAAGCTCTTCCTCATCGTCATTGGGGAATCTGTTTATTGCAACAACGGCAGGAAGTCCGTAAACCTGAGTAATGTTTTCAATATGCTTAAGAAGGTTCGGTATTCCCTTTTCCAACGCCTCGAGATTTTTAGGACCGAGTTCGTTTTTGGGCACGCCGCCATGCATTTTAAGCGCCTTTACAGTAGCTACGATTACGACCGCGTCGGGCTTTAATCCTGCTTTTCTGCACTTGATATCAAGGAATTTTTCCGCTCCGAGGTCTGCGCCTACACCGCCAACAGCATCAACGGCGTGTCCAAGCTGCACAGTGAGAT
>URLB01000037.1 GCA_900548595.1 uncultured Eubacteriales bacterium | reverse complement strand
CCTGGTTAGCGCCCATTGCAACCTGTGCAACATATACATAACCATAGCTCATAGCCATCATACCGAGGTCTTTTTTCTTAACTCTCTTACCACTTGCAGCGAACTGAGCAACTGCTCCGGCAGGTGTAGCCTTAGAAGCCTGTCCGCCTGTGTTTGAGTAAACTTCTGTATCGAATACAAAGATGTTGATGTCTTCGCCTGAAGCAAGAACGTGGTCAACTCCGCCGTAGCCGATGTCGTATGCCCAACCGTCTCCACCGAAGATCCACTGGCTCTTCTTAACGAGCTGATCTTTGTTTTCAAGTACATAATCTATAATAACCTTAGCTTCTGTGTTTTCTGTCTTGAAACCTTCAAGTTTAGCTACAAGTTCAGCTGAAGCAACCTTAGACTCTTCACCAAGATCCATTGTAGCAATCCACTTGTCAATTGCAGCGGCAAGTTCATCACAAGCCATAGGTTTAAGAGTTTCAAGTTTTTCCTTGATACCTGCTCTCATCTGTTTTACAGCCATAGCCATACCAAGACCAAACTCAGCGTTATCCTCGAAGAGTGAGTTACTCCATGCAGGACCTTTACCCTCCTTATTTGTTGTGTAAGGAGATGTAGGAGCTGAGCCACCCCAGATTGATGAACATCCTGTAGCATTTGCAATGTACATTCTATCACCGAAGAGCTGTGTTATAAGTTTTGCATAAGGTGTTTCGCCACAGCCTGCGCATGCGCCTGAGAACTCAAGTAAAGGCTGTTCGAACTGGCTTCCCTTAACAGAGTCTTTACCCATAGGGTTAGCTTTCTGTGAAAGAGACATAGCGTATTCCCAGTTAGCTGCTTCATGTTCCTGTGTTGCAAGAGGCTTCATAACGATAGCCTTTTCCTTAGCAGGACATACGTTTACACAGCTTCCGCATCCAAGACAGTCAAGAGCTGATACCTGCATAGCGAACTTAAGTCCAGCAAATGCAGCGCCACCCTTAGCGTCTACCATCTTAAATCCTTCAGGAGCTTTTTCTGCTTCTTCAGCTGTAAGAAGGAAAGGACGGATTGTAGCGTGAGGACATACATAAGAACACTGGTTACAATGAATACATTTTTCAGGATCCCATTCAGGTACGTTAACTGCAGCGCCTCTCTTTTCATAAGCAGCTGTTCCAAGAGGTGTTGTACCATCTTCAATTCCTTTGAATGCGCTTACAGGAAGAGAATCGCCTTTACGTGTATTAACTGCTGTTACAATAGTTTTAACATATTCAGGCTCGTCTTTAGCAACAACTGTTTCTGTATCTACAGCGTTAGCCCATTCAGCGGGAACTTTAACCTCAACAATGCCTTCTACACCCTTATCAACAGCAGCGTAGTTCATGTTAAGGATATCGTCGCCTTTCTTACCGTAAGACTTCTTGATAGCAGCCTTCATATATTCAACAGCGTCAGCGATAGGAATGATGTTAGCAAGCTTGAAGAATGCAGCCTGAAGAACTGTATTAATTCTGTTTCCGAGACCGATTTCAGCAGCTATATCCGTACCGTTGATGATATAGAACTTAATGTTGTGCTCTGCAAGATATTTCTTCATTGATGCAGGAAGGTTAGCGTCAAGCTCGTCTACAGACCATTCTGTGTTAAGAAGGAATGTACCGCCGTCCTTAAGGTCTGAAAGCATATCATACATATGAACGTATGACTGTTTGTGGCAAGCAACGAAGTCAGCCTTATTTACAAGATATGTTGAGCGGATAGGCTTATCTCCGAAACGAAGATGAGACTGTGTAATACCGCCTGATTTCTTTGAGTCATAGTCGAAGTATGCCTGAGCATATTTGTCTGTATGGTCACCGATGATTTTGATTGAGTTTTTATTTGCACCTACAGTACCGTCAGCTCCGAGACCCCAGAATTTGCACTGGATTGTTCCGTCGCCTTCTGTAACGTCAACGGGTGCACCAACTTCAAGTGAATGGAATGTAACGTCGTCAACGATACCCATTGTGAAGTGGTTCTTAGGCTGTTCAAGCTTAAGATTATCATATACTGCGATGAACTGTGCAGGTGTTGTATCCTTTGAACCTAAGCCGTAACGTCCTGCAACGATAACAGGTCTGTCAGCTTTGTCAAAGAGAGCTGTACATACATCCTGGTATAAAGGTTCGCCCTGTGCGCCGGGTTCCTTTGTTCTGTCAAGAACTGCAATCTTCTTGCAAGTCTTGGGAATAGCGCCGAGGAAATGCTCTACAGAGAAAGGTCTGTAAAGATGTACTTTAATAAGACCTACTTTTTCTCCTCTTGCCATAAGGTAATCAATAGTTTCTTCAATAGTTTCACATGCAGAACCCATAGCAATGATTACTCTGTCAGCGTCGGGAGCTCCGTAGTAGTTGAATAATTTATAATCTCTGCCTGTGATACGGCTGATTTCTTTCATATAATCTTCGCATACGCCTACGATATTTTCATAGTAAGGGTTGCATGCTTCTCTTGCCTGGAAGAAGATATCAGGGTTCTGAGCTGTACCTCTTAATACAGGGTGCTCGGGGTTAAGAGATCTTCTTCTGAATGCGTTTACAGCATCCATATCTACGATCTTAGCAAGTTCATCATAGTCAAGACATTCAACCTTCTGGATTTCATGTGATGTACGGAATCCATCGAAGAAGTGAAGGAAAGGAACTCTTCCTTTAATAGCTGAAAGATGAGCTACAGCTGCTAAGTCCATAGCTTCCTGAACAGAGTTTGAGCAAAGCATTGCAAATCCTGTCTGACGGCATGCCATTACGTCTGAATGATCGCCGAAGATAGAAAGAGCGTGGCTTGCAAGAGCTCTGGCACTTACATGGAATACACCGGGAAGGAGTTCTCCGGCAATTTTATACATATTAGGGATCATAAGAAGAAGACCCTGGCTGGCTGTATATGTTGTTGTTAATGCTCCGGCTGAAAGTGAGCCGTGTACAGTACCGGCAGCACCGGCCTCTGACTGCATTTCAATAACTTTTACAGTCTGACCGAAAATGTTTTTCTTTCCGTTGGCAGCCCAATCGTCTGTGTGTTCAGCCATCGGAGATGACGGTGTTATGGGGAAAATACCCGCAACTTCTGTAAACGCATATGATGCGTATGCAACAGCTTCATTACCGTCCATAGTTTTCATTACTTTAGACATTTGCATATCCTCCTTAATTTTATCTACCATTGTAAGTTGGTTTTAAATTGCAAATTTGTACATCTAAATTATATCAAAGTAATTTATTCATATCAATACTAAAGAATTTTATTTGTTGTATGACAACATTTACTGCAAGGCTTGTTTCTATTACAAAATTCGATATTTATGGGTATAAATCAACAATTATTTTGAACAATAATAAATGGATAATTAAAAAATTTATCTAAATTAACTCGAATTTGAAAAATACTCAAATTTAAGAGCTTTTTTGACGTATTAATTGTTGAAAATAATAATTATAGAATACTTTGGTTTTTATGAAAGATTTTTTGTATCCCTTGAAAATCGGATATTTTTCTGTTAAACAGAAAATAAATATTGTCTGACAATATGATGGGGATATGTAAAGTTAATTAAAACGGCATAATGCCGCTTTAATTAACTTTATGCACATGAATCGGTATCTGTTATTATATTTGCAGTATAGTTTCCGGAATCATTTAAAGTGATTAAAAAACTGTTTACTGAATTTTCGGGAAAATTAAATTCTTCATCTATGGAAATAATTCCTGTTCCGGATACGACTGCCTTTATGTTGTGTATGCCGTTCGGCACGCCTATAAAAGCGGAAACTTCTCCGAAAGTTATTCCTAAAATAACCGGTATTCCGTCTATAAATATGTCCATAGCAGGAGCGGTTTCGGATAATTGTACAAAACGTATATAGGCGGTGTTAAAAAAGCATTTCGGCGGAACACCGCTGATATCCGTAACATTATAAGAACTGTTATTTTTAGTAATTATAATAGTGGAATTTATTCCGGGATAGGCGTTAAATTTGTATTCATATAAAGGTTCGTTATCATCTTCGGCAATTTTAAAGCTATATACTTCGGGATTTAGCCTGTAATAATCCGTTTTATCGTTAGATTTTACGGGAAATGAACCTTTTTTATCATCTGTATATATATTCAGATCTTTCGGAGTAAAATTATAAAATCTTATATATGATGAAAGTGCATCGGTATTTTTACTGTCTGCTGTGTTTGATATTTTTTTCGGTGTTTTCGGAGCGTTATTTTCATATATTACTTCGCTTTTTATATTTTCGGGGTTTATAAAAGTTACGGCGCTTTCATTGGTATTTACGGAAGGTATGCCGGCGGGGGTGATTTCGTCGACATGGATATAGCCGTTAGGAAAACTTTTTTTTGTTTCGTGCGAGACAGATATGGAAGGCATAGAATAGTAGTTCCTTTTTATATCTTTTAAAATGATATTTCCGCTGATAAGTTCGGACATAAATTCAACTCCCATAATTACAGATATAAAACAATATGCATAATAAGAGATGTTTGTTACAAAATAGATTTAAATGTCTGTTAAATCCATAAAAAAATATGACAGCGTCTTTATTTATGCTATAATAATTTAAACGCAGTAATTTATTATGAGGTATATATATGTCTGAAAAAAAAGAATTTACGCATCTTCATGTTCATACGGAATACAGCCTTCTAGACGGTTCTGCCAAAATAGGAGAACTTGTAAAACGCGCTAAAGAACTGGGAATGGACAGTTTGGCTATAACTGACCACGGAGCAATGTTCGGCGTTATAGATTTTTATAAAGCGTGCAAGGAAGAGGGCATAAAGCCTATAATAGGATGCGAAGTATATGTTGCGCCTAAAAGCCGCTTTGATAAAAACAGCAGAGAAAGTGTGAGTTATTATCACCTCGTGCTTTTAGCCGAGAATATGGAAGGGTATCAAAATCTTATAAAACTTGTCTCTTTTGGATATACTGAAGGATTTTACTATAAACCAAGAGTCGATGAAGAGCTTTTAAGAAAGTATCATAAAGGAATTATAGCTACAAGCGCATGTCTGGCAGGTCCGGTAGCAAAAATGTTAATAAACGGTTCCTATGACATCGCAAAGGATATGGCTCTTAAATATCTTGATATATTTGGAGAGGGAAACTTTTATCTGGAATTGCAGGATCATGGTATTCCCGAACAAAAAACGGTAAACGCCGGACTTATAAAGATGAGCAGAGAAACGGGAATACCTCTTATATGTACGAACGACGTGCACTATATAAAACATGACGACTGGGAGGCTCATGACATACTGCTCTGCATACAGACGGGAAAGACTGTAAATGATGAAAACAGAATGAGATATGCTGGTAACTGTTATCACCTTAAGAGTTATGAGGAGATGTCTCAGCTGTTTTCATATATCCCGGAGGCCATGGAAAATACGAATAAAATTGCGGAAAGATGTAATTTGGAGTTTGCATTTCATGAACTTAAACTTCCTAAATATGATGTTCCCGACGGATATACAGCTGATGAGTATTTAAAGAAAATAACCTACGACGGATTTAAAAAAAGGTATCCTAATCCTGATAAACAACTCCTTGAAAGATTGGAATACGAGTTTAATACTATAGTTTCAATGGGATATGTAGACTATTTTCTTATAGTATGGGATTATATTAAGTTTGCAAAGGACAATGGAATAACGGTCGGTCCAGGAAGAGGCAGTGCGGCGGGAAGCGTAGTTGCGTATTCGCTGGATATTACTACTATAGACCCTATAAAGTATGACCTTATTTTCGAGAGGTTTTTAAATCCCGAGCGTGTAAGTATGCCCGATATTGACGTGGATTTCTCAGATGAGAGACGTCAGGAAGTCATAGATTATGTAACGGAAAAATACGGCGCAGATAAAGTGGCTCAGATAATTACATTCGGAACACTGGCGGCAAGGGCAGCCATTAAGGACGTAGGAAGAGCGCTTGACATGCCGTATGCAGATGTAGACAGGATTTCAAAAATGGTTCCTACAGAACTTAATATGACAATAGATAAGGCTCTCGGAATGAACCCAGAACTTAAAAACGAGTATGAAAACGATGTTGACGTAAGGCGTCTGATTGATATGAGCCGAAAGTTAGAGGGTCTTCCAAGACATGCCTCTACACATGCGGCAGGCGTTGTTATATGTGGGAAACCCGTTACCGAATATGTTCCCCTTTATGTTTCCGATAAAGGAGCGTCAACTCAGTTTACAATGACGACTTTGGAGGAACTGGGAATTTTAAAGATGGACTTTTTAGGACTCAGAACTCTCACCGTTGTGGAGAACGCAGTAAATGAAATAAAAAGAATATATGGAATAGATGTAGACATAGATAATCTTGAAGACGATGATCCAAAGGTTTATGAACTTATTTCACAGGGAAAGACCGAAGGCGTATTCCAGTTGGAAAGCGGAGGAATGAAGCAGTTTATGAAGGAACTGAAGCCTACAAGGCTTGAGGACCTGATAGCCGGTATTTCTCTGTACCGTCCGGGACCGATGGATTTTATACCTAAATATGTAAAAGGAAAAAACAGCGGAGAGACAATACAATATACTTCGCCGGCGCTTGAACCTATCTTAAAAAATACTTACGGATGTATAGTGTACCAGGAACAGGTAATGCAGATAGTTCGTGATTTGGCAGGTTACAGCCTTGGCAGAAGCGATCTTGTACGCCGAGCGATGAGTAAGAAAAAGGCCAAAGTGATGGCAGAGGAAAGAAAAAACTTTGTTTACGGAATAGAGGGAGAAGTTCCGGGGTGTCTTGCAAACGGAATACCGGAAAAAACAGCTGAAAAAATATTCGATGAAATGACGGATTTTGCAAAATACGCATTTAATAAGAGCCATGCGGCATGCTATGCCGTTGTTGCGTATCAGACGGCTTGGCTGAAATGCTACTATCCAGTTGAATTTATGGCGGCTCTTATGACATCGGTAATGGACAATACTTCAAAAATATCGGGGTACATTGAGGATTGCAGGCAAATGGGAATAACTTTGCTTCCGCCTGATATAAATGAAGGATTCGGAAACTTTTCCGTTTCGGGAAATCAGATAAGATTCGGACTTGCAGCAATAAAAAGCGTCGGATTACCTGCTGTAAAAGCGTTAATTGCAGAAAGAGAGAAGAATGGGAAATATAAGGGACTGACTGACTTTTGCTCAAGAATGGTAGGGCAGGAAATAAATAAGAGAATGGTTGAAAACCTTATTTTTGCCGGAGCATTCGATTCTTTCGGAGGAACGAGAAAACAGTATATATCCGTTTACAAATCCGTAATGGACGGTCTTGCTCAGTCTAAGAAAAATAATATAGAAGGGCAGCTTAACCTTTTTGAAATATCGGTCGGTACAGATGAACATGATGCCTACGACAGCTTTGAATATGTTGCGGAATATGCTGAAAAAGATAAGTTGCAGAATGAAAAAAATGTGTTGGGAATATATATAAGCGGACATCCGCTTGCCGAATATGCGGACAAACTTGAAAAGAAAGTGAGCGCCCACTGTGCGGATTTTCTTGAAAGTAATATAGAAGACGGATTAAGCGAAATATATGACGGGAAAAAAGTTAAAGTAGGCGGATTTATAGCTGAAAAAAATGTTAAATTCACAAGAAATAATACGCAGATGGCATTTATAAAAATCGAGGATATGACAGGTTCTGCGGAGGTAATAGTATTCCCGAAAGCATATGACAAATTCGGCAAATATCTTTTTGAAGAAAGGGTTATAATAGTAGAGGGACGAGCGTCTGTGTCTGAGGGAGAAGCTCCGAAAATTGTATGCGATAATATTATCCCTTTTGATAATACCGAAGAAAAACAAAAACCTGTAAGCGTCGGCATTGTTTTAAATGAAGGCATAACTTTACAAAATGTCGTTCCGATACTTACAAGACATCACGGAAGTATTCCGCTTTATATAAATGATGTTCACAACAAAAGAAAATACAAAGCTGACGAGACATACTGGATAGACGTAAATGACGAAACAATATCCGATTTAATGTCTGTGCTCGGCGATAATAATATTGTTATTAAATACAGATGAAACAGGAGGAATTGCTATGGAGAACGGACAAATAAAAATAGGCGTGCTTACAAGCGGAGGAGACGCGCCAGGTATGAATGCTGCCATAAGAGCGGTAGTTAGGACGGGAATCAATAAAAATTGCAGGGTAATAGGAATTCATAAGGGATATATAGGACTTATACACGGCGATATAGTAGAATTTAAATCAAAAGACGTTTCGGATATTATGAACAGAGGCGGTACTATATTACATACTGCACGTTCACCGGAAATGATGACTGACGAGGGCGTTTCAAGGGCTGCGGCAATATACAATATACTCGGATTGGACGGTCTTATAGTAATAGGAGGGGACGGCTCGTTCAGAGGCTGTCAGGCTCTTTCCGAAAAAGGTGTAAATTGTATGGGAATTCCCGGTACTATCGACTTGGATATTTCATGTTCCGAGTATACAATAGGTTTTGACACTGCCGTAAATACAGGACTCGACGCTATAAGAAAGCTAAGAGATACTTCCAGCTCGCATGAAAGATGTTCCGTTGTCGAGATGATGGGAAGAGACGCAGGATATATAGCAATGTGGTGTGCGGTTACAGGAGGAGCAGAGGAAGTACTTATTCCAGAAAGCAAAGGCGTTATTACCGACGATATGGTAATAGAACAAATATTGATGAACAGAAGCAGGGGAAAAAGACACAATCTTGTAGTAGTTGCGGAAGGTGTAGGCGGAACTGTAAGATTGGCTAAAAAAATACAGGATATAACGGGAATACAGACCAGAGCCACTGTTCTCGGGCATCTTCAAAGAGGAGGAACGCCGACGGCAATAGATTGTATGCATGCCTCAATGATGGGTTACCTTGCCGTTAAAGAATTGCTTGAAGGCGGAAAAAACAAAATAATCGCATTTAATAAAGGAAGATATGAAGCAATTGATATAAATGAGGCTCTTAGTATGAGCAAGAAGATTGACAGTGAATATTATGACGTTGTGAAACTGCTTTCTATCTGAAAACGACCGACACTGATTTTTTTGGTGTCGGTTGTTTTTATTATTAAGTTTTATATGAATAAATTTAGATAAAATATATGTATAAAATTCATAACAAGATAACGGTTGATAATATATTTGTATTATTGCTTGACATAGTATTATTTTTGGGATATTTTTATTAAAATAGGTATTTTACAGGTATAATAGCGAAAAAAATATAAATACGTGATTTTATGCCGTTGTTTTAAGATTTTTACAATACTTTAAGTTCGGTGTTTTATATGAAATTATTATTTGCCATAAAACAAATTATTTTACTTAAATTATTGTCAATTAATGGGTTTACATCAGCGCGGTAAAGCGTTATAATGCAGTCAGATAAAAAATTATATTACGGAGGTTCCAAATGATTAAATTATACGACAACGGAGTATATCTTTTAGACGGAAAAACAATCATTGAAGATAACGGAAATGCCGAGAAAGAAATGGTGGCAGCTAAGGGCGTTGTTTATTCAAAAGAAGAGTGTCGCAAAAATACAATGGCCTATTCGATACTTAACGCTCATAATACGTCGGGAAATACGGATAAACTGAAAATAAGATTTGACGCAATGGCTTCACATGATATTACATATGTTGGAATTATACAGACGGCAAGAGCAAGCGGTCTTGAAAAATTCCCTATGCCTTATGTACTTACAAACTGCCACAATAGCTTATGCGCTGTCGGCGGAACTATTAATGAAGACGATCATTTATTTGGACTTTCATGCGCTAAAAAATACGGCGGTATTTATGTTCCAGCACATCAGGCTGTTATTCATCAGTATATGCGTGAGATGATGTCGGGAGTAGGAAAAATGATACTCGGTTCTGACAGCCATACACGTTACGGCGCTCTCGGCACAATGGCAATGGGCGAAGGCGGTCCTGAACTTGTTAAACAGCTGTTAAACAAAACTTATGATATTGACAGACCGCAGGTTATAGCCGTATATCTTACGGGAAAACCCGAAGCAGGGGTAGGTCCGCAGGATGTGGCTCTTGCTATAATAGGAGCTGTTTTTGACAACGGGTACGTTAAAAACAAAGTTATGGAATTTATCGGAGACGGAATTGAGAAACTTTCTGTTGACTACAGAAACGGCATTGATGTTATGACTACGGAAACCACATGTCTTTCCTCTGTATGGAAAACAGACGGAAAAGTTAAAGACTGGTATGAAATACACGGAAGAGGCGGCGATTATAAGGAACAGAACCCAGGAGAGGCGGCTTATTATGACGGTCTGATATATGTGGATTTGTCAAAAATAAAGCCTATGATAGCAATGCCTTTCCACCCAAGCAATATTTATACAATTGACGAATTGAATTCAAACTTATTTGACATATTAGACGAAGTTGAGAAAACAGGGGCAAAACAGCTTGATAACGATACGATAAAATTTTCGCTTAAGGATAAGGTGAAAAACGGAAAACTGATTGTGGAACAGGGGGTAATAGCCGGATGTGCAGGAGGTACTTACGAGAATATCTGCGATGCAGCCGATATAATAAAAGGTAACTCCATAGGTACGGGAGAATTCGCCCTCAGTGTATATCCTTCCAGCCAACCCGTATTCCTTTCACTTGTTGAAAACGGTAAAATAGCGGATATTATGATGTCGGGAGCTACTGTAAGGTCGGCTTTCTGCGGTCCTTGTTTCGGAGCAGGTGATGTCCCGGCAAACAATTGTCTCAGTATACGTCATTCAACGCGAAATTTCCCTAACCGTGAGGGTTCTAAAATAACAAGCGGACAAATTGCTTCCGTAGCTCTTATGGACGCGCGTTCTATTGCGGCAACGGCAATTAACAAAGGTGTACTTACTGCGGCTACGGACTTGGATATAAATTATACTAAGCCTAAATATTTCTTTAACGGTGATGTTTATAAAAACAGATGCTATGACGGATATGGAAAAGCTGACAATTCCGTAGAGCTCAGATTTGGACCTAATATTACAGATTGGCCGTCTATGAGCGCTCTTACAGATAATGTTCTTCTTAAGGTCGTTTCATTTATAACAGATCCTGTTACGACAACGGATGAACTTATTCCTTCGGGAGAGACGTCATCATATCGTTCCAATCCGCTTAAACTTGCCGAATTTGCTCTTTCAAGAAAAGACCCTGCCTATGTAGGAAGAGCTAAGGAAGTCCAGAAAGCGGAAAAAGCAAGACTCAGCGGATGTAATCCTGTTGATGTTTTAGGCGAACTTAAAGATATAAGCGATACTATTAAATCCGAATTTAATGAGTTTGATTTTGAAAATACGGGAATAGGAAGCACGATTTATGCAGTAAAACCGGGAGACGGATCGGCAAGGGAACAGGCGGCAAGCTGTCAGAAAGTACTCGGAGGCTGGGCAAATATAGCAAGTGAGTATGCTACTAAGAGATACCGTTCCAATCTCATTAACTGGGGAATGATACCGTTTATTTTAGATGGAACACCGTCTTTTGAAAACGGCGATTATATTTATGTTCCCGAAATAAAGAAAGCAATAGAAAATAAAAAGAAAGAAATACCGTCATATATAATTAAAAAAGGTAAGGTCATACCGTTTATGTTAAAAATGGGTGATATTACCGATGACGAGAAAAAGATTATCCTTGACGGATGTCTGATTAACTTCTATTCTGAAAAATAATTATATATTAAGGCTCGTTTCATTGTATTTTGAAACGAGCCTTAATTTTTTCGTATAAATAAAGAAACCTCCTCCCATTATCAAATGAGAGGAGACGATATAGTAATTTAATAACCTATATTAGGTACTCCGAGATATGGCTCGGGATTTGTATGGGAACCGTTTACCCTGACTTCAAAGTGGCAGTGGTTACCTGTGGAGTTACCGGTGCTTCCGATTTTAGCTACCTGCTGACCTCTGCTTACAGTATCTCCTTTTGATACAGTAAGACTTGAATTATGTCCGTATAATGTTACAAGTCCATTTCCGTGGTTTATCATTATGGTATTTCCATAACCGCTCATCCAACCGGCGTATATTACCGTACCTGCTTCAGCCGCAACTACTGCGGATCCGTAACTTGCGGGTATGTCATAACCTGTATGGAATTCGCTTCCTCTTCCTATAGGTCTGTTTCTGGAAACATAGCCGCTGGAAAGACTTGAGCTTGACGCTGATCTTGAAGGAACAGGCCAGTTGAGCTGTCCGCCTGTGTAGACATAAGATGTAGTTGACGGAGTTTGCTCTGCAAGTATTTTATTAATCATTGCCTGGGCTTCTTGACTTGCCTTTTCGTTACTGGATATAAGCTGATTATACTTAGCTTCATCTTGTGCGTATGATTCTACGAGTCTTCTTTTTTCCGCTACGATTGCGTCCAGACTGTCCATTTTTTCCTGCGCTACGCCTAAAAGGTATTCGGACTGCTCTTTTTCGACTTTTATTTCTTCGGTTCTTGTCTTTATTTCATTTTGAGTTGCGGTAAGTTCTGTAAGCAGGTTTTGATCGTATGACATAATATCATCGATATATTGGAGCCTTCTGAGCATATCCGAGAAGCCTTCTGACTGAAGAAGTATGTCCAGATAGCTTAATTGACTGTTTTCATAGAAGAAACGCATCCTGCCAGAAAATGTAACAAATTGCTGTTCGCGTTTTATATTTGCCTCTTCAAGAGCTTTTTGCGAGGCCTCCAAACGCGCTGTAACATCATCAAGGTCTGCTTGAGCGGAATCCAGTTCTTTTTGAGCTGCATTTATAACATCATCCATTGCAGTTATTTCAGCCTCAACATTAGCTTGCTTTTGTTGAGCTTCTTTGAGTTTTTGCTGAGCTTCTTTAGTCTGCTTGGAAAGCTGATCTCTCTCATTTTGAAGCTCAGTCAAGGTTTTGGCCTCGGCTTCAATATGAGGAAGCGACGTAACGGCTAAAGAAGCCATAACAGCCAACGCCGCTATATATTTAATATGTTTTTTCATTCAATCACCCTTATTTACATAATTCTATGCGACATTATACAACATCAACATACAAAATGCAATAAAACACGACAAAATTAGCAATTACATAATATTACCATGGATGGAACAGACAAACAGCAATACAAATTCGTAGGTATATGTCTAAAATTAACTATAATTATACTACGGCAATTATTATATTTAGTGATAAGGATACAAAAGAATATTATATTTGATTATTATAATATTTTCTACGAATTGTTGTAAAAATAGGAGAAAGAATGTAAATGTAATCATTATTATTCCGACTTGCTCTTTATTTAAAGAATAAATTAAAATATTTAAAATAAATGCCAAAAATAAGTATTGTTCAAAAATAAATTCTAAGCAAATATTAACTGGAAAATCATTTAAAAAGATTAATACTTATGATATAATTTCGTCTAAACGGAAAGATGGAAACGTGATGATTTACGGAGGTATAAAAATGGCTTTAAGAAAAATAAGAACAGGAAACGATACTGCATTAAGAACTATATGCAAGCCGGTTAAAGAGATAAATGAGTATATAAATACTCTTTTGGATGATATGGCAGATACTATGTACGAAGCTGACGGAGTAGGACTTGCAGCGCCTCAGGTAGGCGTTTTGCGCAGAGTTGTTGTAATAGATATAGGAAACGGACTCGTAGAACTTATTAATCCTGAAATACTGGAAACAAAAGGAGAAAAAAAGGACAGCGAAGGCTGCTTACCGGGAGCAACGGCAGAGGTTATTCGACCGTCTTATGTGAAAGTAAAAGCACTTAACAGAAACGGCGAAGAGATTACAGTTGAAGGCAAAGACCTTATGGCGAGAGCGCTTTGCCACGAAATAGACCATCTTGACGGAATATTATATGTGGATAAAGCGGTCGGAAAAATAGAATACTGATAAAGGAGAGAATAACTTTTATGAAAATAGTATTTATGGGTACTCCTGAGTTTGCGGTTCCGACACTGGAAGCGCTTATAGAAAAACATGATGTGGCAGCGGTAGTTACACAGCCTGACAAACCTAAAGGAAGAGGAAAAAAGATGATATTTTCGGCAGTTAAGGAAAAGGCTGTTGAAAATAATATTAAAGTTTATCAGCCGACAAAAGTAAGAGACGGTGAATTTGTAGAAATATTAAAGGAATATGAGCCGGATGTTATAGTTGTTGTAGCGTTTGGTCAGATACTTTCTGAAGATATACTTAATATACCGAAATACGGTTGTATAAACGTTCATGGTTCAATTCTTCCGAAATACAGAGGAGCCGCTCCTATCCAGTGGTCGATTATTAACGGAGAAGAGTTTGGTGGAGTTACTACAATGTATATGGCTAAAGGTTTGGACAGCGGCGATATGATATTGAAAGCAGAGGAAAAAATAAAGGACGACGATACTTACGGAACTCTGTATGACAGGCTTTCTTATATCGGAGCTGATTTGCTTATAAAAACACTTGACCTTATAGAGAGAGGCGAGATTGTAAGAGTACCTCAGAATGATGATGACGCTACATTGGCGCCGATGATAACAAGAGATATGGAGCATATTGATTGGGATAACACGAGTGAAAATGTTGTAAATCTTATAAAAGGTCTCAACCCTCAACCTGTTTCATACACTATGTATAATGATGAAAAACTGAAAATATGGTTTGCGGAGGTTGAAAAAACCGAATATTCAGGAGAGATAGGCGAAATAGTAGACGTAAGGAAAAAAGACTTTGTAGTTAAAACAAAGAAAGGGGCGGTAGCGGTAAAAGAAGTACAGGCTCAAGGCGGTAAGAAAATGACGGCTGACGCCTACATGCGTGGACATACTATTGAAAAAGGTATAATTTTGAAATAATCGGGAGGTAATTGCCTATGTTTTACATTGACTGGACATATATTGTCCTAGTAATGCCTGCCCTTATATTGGCAATGGCAGCACAGGGAAAAGTGTCGTCGACTTTCAATAAATATTCAAGAGTTCAAAGCCATATCGGCATAACAGGAGCGGAAGCTGCAAGACGCATTATGGAACAGAACGGTATTTATGATGTAAGTATAGAGAGGGTATCGGGAAATCTGACGGATCATTATGACCCGAGCAGAAAGGTACTGAGACTTTCGGACAGCGTATATTCCAGTAGTTCGATAGCTGCAATCGGTGTTGCGGCACATGAGACAGGGCATGCCATACAGCACGCAAGAAACTATGCGCCGCTTTCGCTGAGGAGCTTAATGGTTCCTTTGGCCAATATAGGTTCAAGACTTTCAATGCCGTTAATATTGATTGGTCTTTTATTCAGTTTTGCATCAAGCATGGGAAATACGTTAATAACACTTGGAATAATATTTTTCGGATTATCGGTAGTATTTACTATCATAACGCTTCCTGTAGAATTTAATGCTTCTCGCAGAGCCATAGCATGTCTTGACGAGAGCAGAATATTATACAGTGATGAAATAGACGGTGCAAAAAAAGTTTTATCGGCAGCGGCAATGACATACGTTGCGTCTACGGTAGTCGCTTTGGCAAACCTTTTAAGACTTATCGTTGTATTCGGAAACAGAAGAGACGATTGATAAATAAGTATGAATATAGTAAAAGCCGCTTAAAAAATTTTAAGCGGCTTTTATGCTAATCAGCGATATTAAATAAAGTTAATATTCATTATGCTTTCCAAAGACCGTGGAGATTGCAGTATTCGTAAGCGGCTACAAATTCATCTCCGTCTGCAATTGCAAATACAGCCACGGGAGCTTCGCCTGCTTTAAGATATTTAATCTGGCTTCCCTGTTTTGTTTCAATTGCGATGAAAGCAATGTGATGCTCTTCAAGCATAGGATGAGTAACGGAACCTACTTTAACAGTAACTTTATTTCCGTCCTTTTCAACAACCGGAACGTGTTTTTCGAGGGCAGCGTCTACGGTACCGGGAACAAGCTCCTGCATTTTTTCTCCGCA
>URLB01000036.1 GCA_900548595.1 uncultured Eubacteriales bacterium | reverse complement strand
GAGAAATCCATCAGAAAGCAGGATATGTTGAGATTTCCACACCGATCATGCTGGCACGTCATCTTTGGGAGACATCCGGACACTGGGATCATTACAAAGAAAATATGTATACAACTGTAATTGATGATCAGGATTTCGCTATAAAACCTATGAATTGCCCCGGTGGAATGCTTATATATAAACAGGAAATGCGTTCTTACAGAGACCTTCCTTTAAGAGTCGGAGAACTTGGCATAGTTCACAGACATGAAAAATCAGGAGCTCTTCACGGACTTATGCGTGTCAGATGCTTTACACAGGACGACGCACATATTTTTATGACGGAAGATCAGATAAGAGAGGAAATAAAAGGCGTTGTAAATCTTATAGACGGAGTTTATAAGCTTTTCGGATTTAAGTATCATGTTGAACTTTCTACACGTCCCGAAAACAGCATGGGAAGCGACGAGGCTTGGGAAAAGGCTACAGACGGTCTTAGAGGAGCTCTTGAAGACATGGGTATCGACTATGTTGTAAACGAGGGCGACGGAGCGTTCTACGGGCCTAAAATTGACTTCCACCTTCAGGATTCTATCGGAAGAACATGGCAGTGCGGTACAATCCAGCTTGACATGCAGCTCCCCGAAAGATTTGAACTTGAATATACAGATAAGGACGGCACAAAGAAGCGTCCCATAATGATACATCGTGTATGCTTTGGTTCAATCGAAAGATTTATCGGTATACTCATCGAGCATTTTGCGGGTATGTTCCCTACATGGCTTGCACCGGTACAGGTGAAAGTACTTCCTATCTCGGAGAAGTTTACAGACTATGCCAAGAGCGTAAAAGAGCAGCTTGACATGGTAGGAATCAGAACGGAAATCGATAACAGAGATGAAAAAATCGGATATAAGATACGTGAGGCAAGAAACGAAAGAGTTCCGTATATGATAGTTGTAGGTGAAAAAGACATGGAAGCCAACAAAGTTTCTCTTCGTTCAAGAGCAAACGGAGAAGAGGGACAGTTTGACCTTGCCGACGTTATAGAAAGAGTTACAAAAGAAATAAAAGAAAGAGCCTAAAAATATATTTATGGGTAGAAATAAGTAAAAAACAGTTGACATGGTAACTTAAAGATGATATACTATCTCAAGTAATAAAGTAGAAGTATCCACTTCTCACCTTATAACATTCGGTTCATAAGGTTAATACTTTTAAATACCCTATGGTTTTGTGTATTAAAGTGGATAGTTCTCTGTCCACTTTTTTTATTGCATTGGAGGTGCTTAACCATTACTGAATTAATGATTAACGAACAAATCAGAGATAAGGAAGTTAGACTTATCAGCGATACGGGTGAACAGCTCGGTATTGTATCAGGCAAAGAGGCGCAGAAGCTTGCTGACGAAAGGAAGCTGGATCTGGTGAAAATCGCACCGAACGCCAAACCGCCGGTATGCCGAATAATGGACTATGGCAAATATAAGTTTGACCAGGCTAAGAAAGAAAAAGAAGCTCGTAAAAAACAAAAGACCATAGAAACTAAGGAATTAAGACTTTCGCCCAGTATTGACGAACATGATATTCAGGTTAAGGTTAAGAAAGCGATTGAATTCCTTAAAAATGGGGATAAAGTCAAAGTAAGCATAAGATTCAGAGGTAGAGAACTCGGTCGTACAAGCGGCGGAGAGACTATTTTAGAGAACTTTGCAAAATCCGTAGAGGAATACGGAGTTGTAGATAAACCTGCTAAAATGGAGGCAAGGAGCCTTGTTATGTTCCTGGCGCCAAAATCATAATTAACATAAGCTTAATCAAGGAGGAAATTTAAAATGCCTAAATTAAAAACAAAAAAAGCTGCAGCAAAACGCTACAGATTAACAGGAACAGGAAAAGTTAAAAGAAATAAATCAAATACACAGCATATCCTTGGCAAAAAGTCAACTAAGAGAAAAAGAAATCTTAGAAAAGCAACAACTGCTGATAAGACTGTAGTAAAGACAATCAAAAAGAAATTAATTCCCTACGCATAAGAACCAAGGATAAGGAGGATTTGAATAATGGCAAGAGTTAAAGGCGCTTTAAACGCAAGAAAAAGACATAAAAAAGTTTTAAAATTAGCTAGAGGATACAGAGGAGCAAGATCAAAACAGTACAGATCTGCTAAACAGTCTGTTATGAAAGCTATGAGCTATTCTTTCGCAGGAAGAAAGCAGACAAAGAGAGAATACAGATCACTTTGGATAACAAGAATTAATGCAGTAGCCAGAAAGTATGACATTTCTTATAGCCAGCTTATGCATGGTTTAAAACTTGCTGATGTAAACATCAACAGAAAGATGCTTGCAGAACTTGCAGTAAGCGATGAAGCAGCTTTCGCTAAGTTTGTAGAAACAGCTAAAGCAAAACTGTAATTTGACTGTTATATATTTTGAATTAGGAGGAAATAAAATTGGCTAACATAAAATCTGCAAAGAAAAGAATCAAAGTTATTTCAAAGAAAACATTAAGAAATAAAATGGTAAAATCAGCTACAAAGACAGCTGTAAAGAAGGCTCAGGCAGCTATTGCAGCTGGAGACAAGGCAGCGGCAGAAGTTGCATGCAAGGCAGCTATCGCAGCTATCGACAGAGCTTATGTAAAAGGAATTTTCCATAAGAACGCTGCGGCAAGAAAGAAATCAACAATCCAGAGACTTTACAACGCTATGTAATTTCAGTCCTATAAGGACGTTAAAAACGGGAACTGCATTTGAAATATGCAGCTCCCGTTTTTAGTTTTTTGTCATAATAAAAAGACCTTTCAAATTTGAAAAGTCTTTTTGACAATCATAAAATAATATTTTTTCCTACTGAAACTATTCCGAGCACTGTGCCCATAGGAATTATTGATATTGCTGAGCATACCGTTACAAATTTTTTGGTTTTATACTCGGTTTTGGTTTTGGAGTTTATAAACTCATAAACCCAAATTCCTATATATGCTCCCAATGTATTCATCATAACATCTGTTATATCACATACTCCTATAGCAAAAACAAATTGTACGGTTTCGTAAAGAATACTTAAAACTGCTGCAGATATAAGTTTCGAACGAGCTGGTATTTCTTTTAGAACTAAAGCTGTATATATACCGAAAGGTATAAAAGCAATTATATTTGCTATCATATCAAATGTGTCAAAATATTCTCCTGTTATAACTTCAAAGAATGGTATTACATTTATAACTCTGTCTCTGGAAAGGGAGACAATATTTGACGGAACGGTCAATTTAAACAGTACGATCCATGTCAAAGCAGATACATATAATATAAAGAATATAAAAAGCACACGATTGAAATTTCCTTTTTTCCATTCCATTTATAACCACCTCCACTATAAATAATATACACCGTAAAAGTTAAATAAAAGTCAATATAATACTTAAATTTTTCATAAATAAAGAATATATATAGCGGTTATCGGAAAAATATAAATAAAAGTTTATGAATAATAGGAGGAGCTATGATAAATAAAAATTTCAGTATACGGACGGATTTGGCTATGGAAGCATGCGAACTGTTGAATACAGAGAAAGATATTATCGACGGCATAAAATCCAAAACAAAATCCGATAATGACATTGAGGTAACATGCGTAGAAATATATAATGAAAACGGAAGTAATACTGTAGGGAAACCTGTTGGAAAATATATAACAGTTGAATCATCGAAAATGAGAGAAAACGATACGTACTTTAAAGAAAGAGTTATAAAAGAAACTGCCGATATGCTTGCAGAACTGATTAAACCCAATAAATATAAAAATATACTTATTGCGGGTTTAGGCAACAGATTTATAACCCCGGATTCTCTTGGACCAAAGGTTATATCTAAAGTACTTGTAACAAGACATATAAAGGATACGCTTCCGAAGAACATTGATGATAATGTTGCATCGGTATCTGCAATTTCTCCGGGAGTTATGGGAATAACAGGAATTGAAACAGGTGAAATATTAGCCGGAATAGTAGATAAAATAAAACCTGATTTATTAATTGCTATAGATGCTTTAGCGGCCAGAAAGTTCAGCAGAGTAAATTCTGTTATACAAATGACTGACAGCGGTATAAGTCCGGGTTCCGGAGTAGGCAACAAAAGAATGACGCTTGATAAACATTCGTTGGGAATACCTGTTATAGCTATAGGAGTTCCTACAGTCGTAGACGCAGCTACTTTAGTAAATGATACTATGGATAGAATATTGGAAGCAATGGCAGCTGCTTCCGATGATAAAATGTTTTATGATATGCTTAATAATATTGACGGCGAAGAAAGGTATAAACTTATAAATGACCTTCTTACTCCGTATGCTGAAAATATGTTTGTTACTCCTAAAGAGGTAGACGCAGTAATAGACAGACTGGCCGATATTATATCAAATGCCATAAATATTGCCATACATCCTGCGTTGTCTATAAATGACATAAATAAGTATATTTGATTTATGAAAAAGCCGAGGTAAAACCTCGGCTTTATAGATTGCATAATTAATAAGCTCTTCCCCAGTAAACCATGTGTTTTGCTTTTTTGCCGCAGCATACGCATGTATCGGAAATATGCTCCTGCTCAAAAGGAATACATCTTGATGTAGCGCCTGTCTTTTCTTTGATTGCATCTTCACACGCACGGTCTCCGCACCACATTGCCTTAACAAATCCCGGTGTCTCGTTAAGCTCTTTTTCAAATGTTTCCATATCTGTAGCAGAATATGTTTTAGCATCACGTCTGTCTCTTGCTTTGATAAAGAGATTGTGCTGTATATCTTCAAGCATATCGGCTATTTCATCTTCAAGGTTATCGAGTGATACAACTTTCTTTTCGCCTGTGTCTCTTCTTGCAAGAACTGCCTGATTGTTTTCTATATCCCTGGGACCTACTTCAAGACGAACGGGAACGCCTTTCATTTCATATTCGCTGAATTTCCAACCGGGAGACTTATCACTGTCATCGACTTTAACTCTGAAGTTAGAGAGTCTGTCCTTAAGCTCATTTGCTTTTTCAAGGACGCCTTCTTTTTGCATAGCGATAGGAACAATAACAACCTGGATAGGAGCTATTTTAGGAGGAAGAACAAGTCCGCTGTTGTCTCCGTGTACCATTATAACCGCTCCGATAAGACGTGTTGTTGTTCCCCATGAAGTCTGATGAACATATTTAAGTTCATTATTTTTATCGGTATACTGTATTCCGAAAGCGTGTGCAAATCCATCTCCGAAGTTATGAGATGTACCTGACTGAAGCGCTTTTCCGTCATGCATAAGACTTTCGATAGTATATGTAGCCTTTGCTCCGGCAAAACGTTCTTTCTCTGTTTTCTGACCTTTAATTACAGGTATAGCCAGTATATTTTCGCAGAAATCAGCATAGACGTTAAGCATTTTGATTGTTTCTTCCTCAGCCTCTTCGGCTGTGGCATGTGCTGTATGACCTTCCTGCCATAAAAATTCTGTAGTTCTGAGGAAAGGACGAGTTGTTCTCTCCCATCTTACAACAGAACACCACTGATTATAAAGTTTAGGTAAATCTCTGTATGAGTGTATTATGTTTTTATAGTGATCGCAAAACAGTGTTTCGGAAGTAGGTCTTACACAAAGTCGCTCTGTTAATTCCTGTTCGCCGCCGTGTGTTACCCATGCTACTTCCGGTGCAAATCCCTCTACATGGTCTTTTTCTTTCTGCAAAAGACTTTCGGGTATAAGCATAGGCATGTATACGTTTTCATGACCTGTTTCTTTAAATCTTGCGTCCATCTGTTTCTGCATAAGTTCCCAGATAGCATATCCGTAAGGTCTTATAATCATACAGCCTCTTACGCTTGAATAATCTACGAGGTCTGCTTTAATTACAACATCTGTATACCACTGAGGAAAATCTACTTCCATGTCTGTAATTCAACGAATTTTTTATCCTTTGCCATTTTAAAACTCCTTTCATAATAAAAAAAGCCTCAATCCCAAAAAAATAAAAGGGACCAAGGTTAATCGGCGGTACCACCCAAATTGACGTATTATACGTCCGCTTAAATCCTTAACGCGGATAACGCCGCGAATTATTACCTCCGCGGAACTCAAGGGGCAGGTTCGATATTATTTGATAAAGGCTTACACCAAACGCCTTCTCTCTGAAAACAAAATAATATTTACTAATCCCTGTCATAGTCTTTGCTCAAGTGATATAATAATCCATTGAAAGAGCATATGTCAAGATGTTTAGATAAAACCGGAGGTATAAAATGAAAGATTACAGATTGGAAAAATTAGCAAACGTGCTTGTTAACTATTCAACTAAAGTTAAACCGGGAGATAATGTATGTGTTTCTGGTGAAGAAAGCGCCTTGCCTTTTATTAAAGAGGTAACAAAGCAGGCAGTTTTAGCAGGAGGAAATGTGAAATGGTTTGTTGATATGCCTGATATGGATGAATTTTTGTTTAAAAACGGGAGTATGGAACAGATTGCCCAGCCAAACTACAGATTTGGAGAGTGTGCCAAAGCAGATGTATGGATAAGCGCATGGGGTACGGATAATATAAGTACACTTTCTTCTGTAGACGGTGAATTGCTGAAAAACCGAAGACTGGCTAATGCGGACAACAGAAAAATATATAACGACCGTTCCGCTACAGGAGAACTTAGATGGTGCGGAACTCAGTTTCCCACAAACGGAGACGCTCAATATGCTGGAATGAGTCTGGGCGAATATGAAGATTTTGTTTACAGCGCAGGATTTATTGATAAGGATGACCCTGTTTCCGAATGGAAAGCAATGGCTGCGTATCAGGAAAAATGGGTTAAATATCTTAATAAAGTTTCCGAATTAAAAATTGAGTCAAAAGATACATGTATTACCCTTTCTGTTAAGGGTAGAAAGTGGATAAATTGTTGCGGAAACGAGAATTTTCCGGATGGAGAAATATTTACGTCTCCTGTAGAAGATTCGATTAACGGCTGTATAACATTCAGCTATCCTGCATTAATGAACGGAAACGAGTTTTATAATGTACGCCTTGAGTTTGAGAACGGAAAGATAACTTCCGCAAGCTGCAAAAATGAAGAATTTGCAGAAAAACTGATGACTTATATTGATACGGACGAAGGTTCCAGATATATAGGCGAAGTTGCATTCGGAACAAATTATGGAATTAAAAAATTCAGTCATAATATACTGTTTGACGAAAAAATAGGCGGGACAATGCACATGGCTCTCGGAGCAGGTTTTCCGGAGGCCGGAAGTAAAAACGATTCTGCTATACACTGGGATATGATAAACGATATGACCGAATGCGGTAAGGTGACGGCTGACGGTATAACTATATATGAAAAAGGGTGTTTTAAAGATGAGCTTTTAAAATAAAATTTTTGTAAACAAATGCGGTTATAACTTACTCTAATATGACAAAAAAATTCCTTTGAAAGATTTATTATAAAATATATCTTTTGGGGGAATTTTTTTGGTTATATATATAGATATTTTGTTTGCGGTAAATATGTTAATGGATATGACTATAATATGGGCAGCCGGAATGATTATGAAAGAACGTGTAAATATACCGAGGATACTTGCCGGTGCGGCTTTTGGTGCGTTTATGTATGTAATTACACTGTATAGGCCTTACATAAATGGAGTTGTACAAATTTTAGTTATGCTGATGTCGATTTCCTTGTCTTTAATTATAGCCTATAAACCGAACAATATACTTCGATTGGTTAAATTGGTATTGGTTTCCGCTGCGGTTTCATACATAGCGGCTGGATTGATATTTTCAATACTTTGCTTTAAGGCATTTTATACATACAAAACAGTTTCGGAGATTTTAGACAATTTTTCATATACTATTTTAATAGTTTCTTCGATATTGATTTATATGATTATAAAATTAAGCAGAAATTATTTAAGAATGGTAAACTGTAAAAAAACGGAGTATTTCGATATAGATATATATTTTAACGGGATTTCGGCTCATGTACGTGCTCTGGCTGACAGCGGAAACTCTCTTAAAGACAACATTGGAGGAAATGAAGTTATAATATGCCAGTATAACTCAATCAAAAAATTTTTTCCTGACAATACAAAAATACAGAATGACAGTGTAGAAATGTTCAAAATATTGGCAGAGACAAGTCTGAGACATAAGTTGAGGCTGATACCGTTTAAAAGTTTGGGAGAGGACAACGGAATGCTTCTTGGTATAAAGGTTGATAAAGCTGTTATAAAAGCTAAAGAGAAGAAACAAATAGATAATATAATTGTCTGTGTATATAACGGAGAGTTGGACAAAAACGGTCTCTTCGATTCTATTATAAACTATGAAATTATATTCTAAAGGGAGTGCATATATGATCAATATTAAGTTTGTTTTTTTTCGGATAAAAGATTATTTTGTACATAAGTTTAAAATCGGATACAGAAAAGAGACCATATATTATATAGGCGGAAGCGATACGTTTCCTCCACCACTGACACAGGAAGAGGAGAGTGCCGTTATATCGGAACTGGGCGGAGAAAATGATATACAATCAAAATCGATACTAATAGAGAGAAATTTGCGTCTTGTTGTATATATAGCAAGGAAGTTTGAAAATACTGGTATTAATATTGAAGATTTGATTTCTATAGGCACTATAGGTCTTATAAAATCAATAAATACTTTTAAACCTGAAAAAAAGATAAAGCTTGCCACATACGCCTCAAGATGTATTGAAAATGAAATATTAATGTACCTTAGAAGAAATAATAAAACAAGAAGTGAGGTATCTATTGACGAACCGCTCAATGTAGACTGGGAGGGGAACGAGTTATTATTGTCCGATATACTTGGTACGGACGCAGATATAATTTACAAAGACATAGAAGATGAAGTAGACAGATCTCTGCTGAAAAAAGCTCTTACAAAATTAACTGCACGAGAGCAAAAAATAATAAATCTGAGATTTGGAATAAACGGTAACGGGTGTGAAAAAACCCAGAAAGAAGTTGCGGATATGCTAGGTATATCACAATCATATATATCAAGACTTGAGAAGAAAATAATTTCAAGACTGAAAAAAGAAATGAACAAATTTATATAATTAAAATAATACTTAGAATGAAATTATGGATTTATATAAGCAGTTGTATATGCAGTTTTATGTATGACAACTATATTAAACTGAAATGCTGGTTTTATGTCCCGGAAATATATAAAAAGGCATTTTACAAACGCAATTGTTAAAGCCCGGATAATAATATATAGGCATAAGTTATTTTATACAAAATATATAGGTCTTAAACATGTTATTTTACTTAAATTCAATAAATTAAAAATAGATTAACGATAAACTTCGTATATGTTAAAAATAACGAAAAGATTTATTTGAATTGTATAATAGTAATAGTAGGATAGATAGAATAAGCGCTGTATATGCAACATTTTTGTTATAATGTCTTAATTGCACTGTTTTTTGTACAAATAAAATATACAAATATGGGCACTACTGTCATATATGGCTAAAATCATTGACATTTTATAGCATTTACTATAAAATATAGTCATAGTCGAGATTGAAATTACTTTTGCTCGACTATGCCGATAATTTTTAAGCTTTTACTAAAAAGAGAAAGGGAGAAAAGCCATGAAGAAATTTATTTCAGTAGTCCTTGCTTCTGTTATGGTTGTAGCTATGGCAGCAGGTTGCTCATCATCAGAGAAACCCGCAGAAACACCGGCTGAAACAACAGAAGAAGGCGAAGGAGAAACAGGAAAGGTTTATAATGTTTGTAACCTTGTAAACGGAAACCTTGGAGACAAGTCATTCTTTGACTCAGCTGAAGCAGGTTTAAAAGAGCTTCAGGATGCCGGACGTATCAAATACAATACAATTGAAATGGGTGGCTCAACAGAAGATCAGGCTAAATGGCAGAGCTATCTTGAGGAAGTTTCAGCATCAGGGGAATATGACATAATTATTTGCGGTACATATCAGATGCCCGACTACCTTAAAAATGTAGCTGAAGCATATCCTGACCAGAAATATATCATTTACGATGACACAACATATCAGCTTCCAAACGTTCTTAACTTAAGCTATAAACAGAACGACCTCGGCTATCTTGTAGGTGTATTTGCAGGTTCATTAACAAAAGATACATCATTCGCAAACATTAATGAAGATAATGTTATCGGATTTGTAGGCGGAGTAGACAGCCCGGTTATAAATGACTTCTTATATGGTTACATTTTAGGCGCTCAGTCTGTTAACCCTGATGTAAAGGTTGACACAAGATATGTAGGTAACTATATTGATCCTGCTAAGGGAAAAGAGCTTGCAGAATCTATGATCAACGACAACAACTGTGATGTTATCTGGGGTGTTGCAGGAAACTCAGGAAACGGTGCTGTAGAAGCTGCTCAGGAAACAGGTAAAGCTTATTTTATCGGTGTTGACTCAGACCAGGAAGTTACTCTTTCAGAAGAACTTGCAGCTATTACATTAACATCAGGTCTTAAGAATATTAATCAGTCTCTCATCTGGGTATTTGATGAACTCGATGCAGGCAATGAGCATTGGGGTGAACATGTAACGCTTGGTATAAACGAAGGTGGCGTTGGCATGGTTACAGATAAGAATTTTACAACAGTTCCTCAGTCTGTTCAGGACGCTGTAAACAAAGCTAGTGAAGATGTTACTTCAGGTGCTGTAACAGTTCCTACAGCTATCGGTGATGAAACAGGCGCTGTTGAAGAGTTAAGAGAATCAGTTAAGCCCTAATTGATACATTAAAACACAATAAGGGGAGCAAAAGCTCCCCTTAATTTTTTAATGATCCGAGATTATTTTGGAATACATTTTATTATTAAGTCGAAAAATAGTGTATAATTAATAGGTATTTATTGATAATTTATCATATCTTGAAATGATTTTTCACAAAAGCTGAAAGATTATTTGAGGATACGGATAATTAATAAAACCGTATCATAAATAAAGCATTATTTTATAATATTTTGAGTAACGGTTAAAAATATACAGGAGGCAAGGGGGCTTTATCTATGCCGGACATCGAATATGTTGTTCAAATGAAAGGGATAACAAAAGTTTATCCAAATGGAATTGCGGCCAATCAAGGCGTTGATTTCAGTGTAAAGAAGGGTGAAATACATGCCTTAATGGGAGAAAACGGAGCCGGAAAATCTACATTAATGAAAATGCTGTTTGGGCTTGAACAGCCTACAGAAGGAGAAATTATAGTAAATGGTGAAAAAGTTAATCTGACTTCTCCGACAGTAGCTATTTCAAAGGGTATAGGTATGGTACATCAGCACTTTATGTTAGTGCCAAGCCTTACAGTTGCGGAAAACATGGTCCTTGGAATGGAACCGAAAAGTAAAGGGTTCATAGACTACAAAAAGGCTGTACAGATTACAGAAGAATTTTCCAAAAAGTATAATCTGGAAGTTGATCCTGACGCTAAGGTCAGAGATATTCCTGTAGGTATGAAGCAGAAAGTTGAAATATTAAAGGCTCTTGTAAGAGGCGCCAAAATACTTATATTGGACGAGCCTACGGCTGTATTGACTACACAGGAAACAAGTGAATTGTTCAAAGAGCTTATTAATCTGAAAAACCAAGGACATACTGTAATTTTTATATCTCATAAACTTGATGAGATAAAAGAGATTACTGACAGGCTCACAATAATGAGAGCCGGAAAGTCAATGGGAGTTTATAATACGGCAGATATATCAAAAGAGGAAATATCTAGATTGATGGTTGGAAGAGATGTTGTCCTTAAAGTTGAAAAAGAAAAGGCAGAGCCTACTGATGTAGTATTAAAAGTGCGTAATTTAAATTATACAAACGAATGGAATAAAAAAATGCTTGATAATTTGTCGTTTGACGTGCGTAAAGGTGAAATTTTGGGTATCGCCGGAGTCGAAGGAAACGGTCAAAGAGAACTTGTAGACATGCTGTTCAACTTGAACGTACCGGATTCGGGAACAGCTGCGGTAAACGGTGAGAATATAATTGGTATTTCTCAAAGAAAAATAAGAGATATGGGAGTTTCGCTTATTCCTGAGGATCGTATGACGTTTGGTATAGCTTCTACGGGAACTATTGAGGAAAACCTTATAAGTGATAGGTGTGCTCAAAAAAGATATAACAGCGGAATACTTTTTAACAAAAAGAATATTCGTGAGGATAGCGACAAGCTTATAAAGGACTATGCGGTCTTGTGTAAATCAAGAAACCAACAGGTTGGTATGCTTTCGGGAGGAAATATACAGAAAGTTGTTGTAGCCAGAGAATTTTCATGCAATCCTGGACTTATAATAGCCGATCAGCCAACGCGAGGCATAGACGTTGGAGCTACGGAATTTATAAGAAAGAAACTTGTTGAACTAAGCCGTGAAGGTGCTGCGGTGCTTTTAGTATCGGCCGACCTTAACGAAGTTATGGAATTGTCAGATAGCCTTATTGTTATGGTTAACGGAAAAATATCAGCGTATTTTGAGGATACGTCAGTTCTGAATGATACCATAATGGGTGAATATATGCTTGGACTTAAACATCAGTCTGAAGAAGAAATAAGGAGGGTTCAACATGGAGAATAAGCATATGATGGCCTTTGAGATTATCCGTGGGCTTGTTGCTATTCTGATTGCTATTGCGGTCGCTTTTATATTTATTTTTATATGTGCAGATGATCCGGGAGAAGCTTTACAATGTCTGCTTATAAAGCCTATCATAAGTAATGGTGCTTTAAACGTTAAATCAATATTGACGATACTCGGACGAACAACGCCGATAATATTTACAGGCCTTGCTGTATGCGTTATGTTTTCGGCTAATCAGTTTAACCTTGGAGCAGAAGGAGTTACAATGCTCGGTGGATTTATAGGAGCTTTAATAGGTATATATGTACCTATGGCTGCCGGAGTTCATTCTTTTGTAGCTATTTTGGTTGCATCAATTGTCGGAGGACTTGTAATGCTTATACCGGCATTGACAAAGGTAAAACTTAAAGCGAGTGAAATGGTTATTTCACTTATGATGAACTATGTAATACTTTATACAGTGCTTCATCTACTTAACAACGTATTTGCAGACAGAAGCAAAGGTTCTACACAGACATTCCCGTTTGAGCTTACTGCAAAAGTCGGAACTGTAGTACAGGGTACGGAACTTACATACGGATTTTTTATAGCTATTATTGCTGCTGTTATTATAGCAATATTTATGTACCGTACACGTTGGGGATATGCGATAAGAATGATTGGAATAAATGAATCTTTCTCTAAGTATTCAGGAATTAAAGTCGGTGCTATAATAGTTGCTTCTCAGGTAATCGGTGGAGTGCTTGCCGGAGCTGGTGGAGCTATAGAGGTTCTTGGACGTGATATATCATTCCGCTGGCTTGACCTTCCGGGATACGGCTGGACAGGAGTAACTGTAGCAATACTTGCAAAAAATAATCCGATAATGGTTCCTTTTGCGGCTTTGTTTATAGCATATCTAAACAGAGGTTGTGAGCTTATGGCAATATATGCAGGTGTTCCTGCCGAAATGATAGATATTATCCAAGCTGTAATATTCCTCTTCTTTGCTGCTGAACAGTTCCTTTCAAGATATCGTCAGAAACTTGTAGTCAAAGATGCACGAGAAGAAATTATTCAAAGAGCAAATGAAATGAAAGGAGAGAAAGCATAATGTTAGAGCAGTTAATGAACATGATATTTTCAGCCAGCTTTGGTTATGCGATTATCCGTATAACATCTCCCATTTTATTTGCAGCGCTTGCATCGGTTGTTGCTGAGAAAGCCGGAGTTACAAATATAGGTCTCGAGGGAACAATGATGTTCTCTTCGTTATTCGGAGTATTATTCGCTTATTGGACAAATAACTGGTTTGTAGGAGTACTGGCGGCAATGGTAGTCGGAATACTCATTGGACTTATTATAGGCGTATTTGCGTTAAAACTTAAAACAAATATAATACTTGCAGGTACGGCCATAAATATAGCTGGAGCTGGCGGTACTATATTCCTTCTCTATCTTTTTACGGGATTAAGAGGAAACACAGCTAATTTAACGACACCGCAGATGCTTACACCGAAAATCAATATACCTATAATAGAAAATATACCGATTATAGGCGACATTTTTTCAGGACATTCAATACTTACATATCTTTCGTTTATTCTTGTAATAGTAGTTTGGGTACTGCTTTATAAAACGGCTCTTGGACTTCGTATTCGTGCTGTTGGAGAAAATTCAAACGCTGCCGATTCAGTAGGAGTAAGTGTTTTAAAAACTCAGTATATTGCTATTATGATTTCCGGAGCTCTTGCAGGTATTGGCGGAGCATACATGTCGATGTATTATTCACAGAGCTGGAATACGGGAATAGTTGCAGGACGAGGCTTTATAGCGCTTGCAGCACAGGCAATGGGACAAGGAGAACCTGTAGGAGCAATGCTTTCGTCTCTCTTATTTGGCTTTGCCAGCGCACTTGGAAACAAGATGGAAGGTTTACCCGGTTTCTCGTCGTATCTTGTAGCAGCAATACCCTATGCGGTAACAATCATAGGTCTTGTAATCTATGCAGTTACACAGCTTAAAAAAGCAAAAAAGAAATCATAATTGATTTTATTAAGGAGGATTATTATGAAAAGGATTCCTGTAATTCTTGATGGTGATCCCGGACATGATGACGCTATAGCATGGGTGCTGGCAAATGCCAGCCCCATGCTTGATATAAAGGCCGTTACATCTGTCTGTGGTAATCAGACAATGGAAAAAACAACATATAATACGCTTCGTATATGTACTTTATTAGGAATTAATGCTCCTGTAGCAAAAGGAAGAGTGAAGCCTCTTCTTAAAGAACCTATGGTAGCTCCGAATGTACATGGTCAGTCAGGACTTGACGGTCCGAAACTTCCGGAACCGACATTTGATGTTGTTGATATGGATGCAGCAACCCTTATAGCTAAAGTTCTGCAAGAAAGCGATGAACCTGTAACTCTTATTCCTACGGGTCCGTTAACAAATATAGCAATACTGTTCCTTGCACATCCGGAACTGAAAAGTAAAATAGATCATATATACATAATGGGCGGTGGAATACACCATGGAAACTGGGCACCGGCAGCTGAATTTAATATCCAAGTAGATCCCGAAGCTGCGGATATAGTTTTTAGGGGTGGAGTGCCTATAACAATGGCAGGTCTTGATGTAACAGAAAAAGCTCAGATATATCCTGAAGAATTTGATATAATAAGAAATCTGGGAAATCCTGTTGCAAATACAGTAGCTGAATGGTTTGATTTCTTTTTCCAGTACCATAAGTCTTTAGGCTACAGAGGCGCTGCGGTACATGATGCGGTGGCGGTAGCTGCTTTAATTAAACCTGAAATTTTTGAAGTTAAGGACATGTATGTTGAAGTAGAAACAGAAGGCGAATATTGTCAAGGCGCAACGATAGGTGATATAAAGAATGTAACAGGAAATAAACCTAACGTACATGTTTTATGGAATCTTGATAGAGATGCTTTTGCCAAACTTCTTATTGACGCTTGTGCAAGCTATGGGGAGGTGTCAAAATAATGAGTAAAATACCTGTTTTTATTGACTGCGACCCGGGCGCTGATGATATTTTAGCTCTTTTGCTGGCATGTAATATGCCTCAGTTGGACGTCGTTGGTATTAGTACTTTATGCGGAAATGTTGAAGGAGATAAAACTTTTATCAATGCAAAAAAAACTGTTGGAGTTATAGGAAAAGACATCCCAATATACAGAGGTGCAGATTCTCCTATGTTCCGTGAATTAATTACGGGAAAGAATGTGCATGGAGAGGACGGTATGGGAGGCATAGCTTCGGAAATACCTACTCCTAATATAAACGATAACAGCGAAAAGGCGTGGGACGCAATATATAGAGAAGCTAAGGCACACAATGGAGAATTGGTTCTTGTTGCTGTCGGACCTATGACAAATGTTGCCATAGCTTTAGCAAAGTATAAAGAACTTCCGTCTTTATTAAAGAAAATTGTAATAATGGGAGGTTCGGCTGCTTATGGAAATGTTACTCCTTCAGCAGAATTTAATATATATGTAGACCCTGAAGCTGCCCAGATACTTTTTAAATGCGGAGCTTCTATATATATGCTTGGTTTAGACGCTACGGAAAAGGCTGTTTTATTACCAGAAGATATAGAGAAAATAGGAGCTATGACATCAAATCAGGCTAAATTTGCCTATGCTATATTGAAAAATACAATGG
>URLB01000035.1 GCA_900548595.1 uncultured Eubacteriales bacterium | reverse complement strand
CTGAACTTAATCGGAAAGAGAGACTTTTTTGTATTATATCTTATCTTCCGAAGGCAACTGTTCAGGCGGCAATAGGGTCTGTTCCGTTGGCTATGGGTTTGCCCTGCGGAAAACTTGTTTTATCCGTGTCTGTTTTGGGAATCCTTATTACCGCGCCTTTAGGAGCGATAGGGATTGATATGACGTATGAAAAACTGCTCGGTAAAAATGAGAACTTTTAAAAACAGGCTGATTATAAAATTTGAAGGTTAATTTAATAAATCCGCATATATTTGTTAATATGCGGATTTTACTGTTTACAAAAATAAAAAAGCAGCGAAGCCCCACAACATTTACATTTGCAAAACCTCGCCGTTATAATACACCTTTGGGGGCTCGAACCCCAGACCCACTGATTAAGAGTCAGTTGCTCTACCAACTGAGCTAAAGGTGCACATTCAATTTTCAACTGCAAGAAATATAATAGCATGATGTTTCGGATATGTCAACATTTTTTTTAAAGAATTTGCGTTTTTATTTAAAAAATGTTATATTAGCATAAAATTACAACGGAAATGCTTCTGAGAGGGAAAAAAGATGGGTACGATTATAGATAAAAATGCTGAAAAAATACTATATAAACTTAATGAAAACGGATATGAAGCGTATATTGTCGGAGGATGCGTAAGGGATATGATTCTCGGCAGAACGCCCGGAGACTGGGATATAACCACATCTGCAAAACCGGAGGAAACAAAGGCGTGTTTCGGACATACCTACGATACTGGCATAAAACACGGTACAATAACTGTTCTTATGGGGAAAACAGGCTACGAGGTTACGACATACCGCATAGAGGGAGAGTATACGGACTGCCGTCATCCCGACGAGGTTGTTTTTACAAGAGACATACATGAGGATCTTCTGAGACGTGATTTTACAATGAACGCCATTGCCTATCATCCCGTGGAGGGATTTATCGATCCGTTCGGAGGAAGAGAAGATATAGAAAGAAAAATAATAAGAGGGGTAGGCTGTGCGGAAGAAAGATTTCGGGAGGACGCCCTAAGAATGTTAAGGGCAGTCAGGTTTGCGGCTCAGCTTGGATTTGAAATAGAGGAAGAAACATGGAACGCCCTTAAAAATAACAGCCGACTGATAGAAAAAATAAGCGCGGAAAGAATAAGAGAAGAACTTCAGAAACTGATTATGAGCGATAGACCCGAAAAAATCGGTTTTCTTACGGAAAGCGGACTTACGGAGCATATAAATATTCCGCTTTCGGAGCTTTTAAAAAGAGAAGGCGGCAAAACGGCTTCCCGTTTGGCGGCGGCAAAAAAAATACCGGCTCTTAGATGGGCGTTGTTTTTGGACGGAATAGGAGTAAAAGAAGCCGAAAAACTTATGAAAGGACTTAAATTTGACACAAAAACGCTGAAATCAGTATCAGCAGTTATAGCGGAAGCGGCGAAGGGATCGTTAACAGACAGATACTGTGTAAAGAAAACGGTAGAAAAAATCGGTGATGAGAATTACAGCCTGCTGCTTGACTTCTATAGAGCTTCGGGTACGGAAAATGCCGCCGAGGCAGCCGAAATATATAATGATATAAAAAATAATAACGAATGTATATATATGAAAGAACTGAAACTGAACGGCGACGATTTGAAAAAAATGGGCATAACGGACGGAAAGACTATAGGTATGGCTCTTAAAGCCGCCCTTGATGAGGCGCATAGGGATAATTCCGCAAATGACGCCGTATGGCTTGCGAATTTTGTCCGAGACCGTTTCCTTATATGATAATAATTTACCCTTCGGCAACATATTATTGTAAAACAGGCATAATGTGTGAGTCGGAGGGATTTTATATGGACGATATAAATGTGAAAATATTACAGCAGGGGTTTGGTATAAAACTTGTCAGTTCCTACCGAACCAGAACAGGGCTTGTATGCAGAACCGACAGAGGTCTGCTGGAGCTGAAAAAGACTTATTCCGATGACGTCAGTCTTGAGACGGAGAGCGCTTTAAAGGAGTATCTTATATTAAGAGGATTCGACGGATTGGACAAATCATACAGAACAACGGATGATATGCCGTGTTACAGGATGGATGATACCGCCTATATTCTTGTCAAATACGTTCCGTCAAGAAGAATGGATTTTGACGATATGGACGATATGGAGGAGACAGCGAAAACATTGGCGGCTTTTCACAATGCGGCAGAGGGTTTCGATGATGAAAGAATAAGAACGTCGGGAGGCTCCGCCGATGATTTTTTCGGTAAGAGGGCAGTTGAATTTTCCAGAATAAGAAAAAGAATAAAAACATTCGGGGATTATACGCCTGTGGATTTGATGATAATAAAATATTACGATTACTATATGGACAGGATAAAACAAGCTTCGGAGCTTTTGGAAAAGTCGGGTTATTGGGAAGCAGTAAAACATGCCGAGAAAAAAAGAAGTATATGTCATAATTCATTTAAAAATGACAATGTGCGTAAAAACGAGGACGGAACCATAACGGTTTCGGGGCTTGACGGAAGCAGTATAGACGTAAGCATAACGGATACGGCAAATATAATAAGGCGGTATATGAAAAGCGAGGCTGCCGATGAAAGAGGAATAGCGAAAATAATAGAAAGCTATTCGTCGCTCAGAACATTATCCGACAATGATTTGGGGATAATAAAAGGCATGCTTGTATATCCGTATAAGTTTTTGAAATTGTGTAACGAGCATTATAACAAAAGGCGCGTATGCATATCGGAGGCTGCGGTGGAAAGATTTGAAACCTGTGCGGAAGGGCGGGATAAAGAGGTAAAACTGGCAATGTCGATATAGACATGTACATTTTAGTTGCTATTTTCATCACAAACATATAAAATGGTATGTATAAAAGTATACTGCGAAAATATTTTTACCCCGGTTACATATGAGGTGAATTAAATGAAAGAATACAATTTTGATGAAAATAAAAACATGGGAGAAACGGTCAGGATTGACGATATAAAGACAAAACTTGACGAACTTGATAATCGGGACGATTATGACGACTACGATGATTATGACGACGATGACAAGTATGATTATGACGACGACTACGGGCAGACAGCGGAAGTAACTCCCGTAAGGAGAGAAACGGCAAAGCACGGAGGCGGCGATTCGGGACACCGAAAAAACGGGGGAAATAAAACTTTTTTATATATCATAGCCGCTGCGGCTATGGTTGCGGTTGTAGCTGCCGCGGTCATATTCGCCATGAAAGGGATAGGCGGTACAAAAGAACCGGATAAAAATGAACAGGTAAGCGAAGCTGCCGAATATTTCTGCGGAGTTGTTGTTTCCGTCAGCGATGACAGATTTGAGATTACGAATACGGAAAGCGGAAAAACGGCATTTTATACAATTGATTCCACAGCCGAAATAATACGCACGGACGGCAGAAAAACCGTGTATTCGTCCATAGTAAGAGGCGATATTATAAATATCGGATTATCCGAGGATACCGGGGAAGTAGTCAAAGTGGAATATACCGATGACGTTTGGGAAAAGAAAAATTTTGCCGATGTTGAAGTCGACACGACGGCAGGAACTATATCAAACGGCGTTACAAGCTATGAATATGACAAAAATACTCTTTTCATATATAACGGAGACTTTATAAAGGACGAAGACCTTAACAAAGAGGATGTTGTAACGCTGAAAGGCGTCGGAGACACGGTATGGACGGTTACGGTGGAAAAATATCACGGTTTCATAGAACTTAAAAATACGGACCGTGTGGAAAACCTTTCCGTTACCGTAGACGGTGAAAAAATAAAGTTTGAGAATAACAGAGCGTCTGTATCATCGGGGGTACATTCGCTGGGTATATCAGGTGACAATATAGATACGCTTAATGTGGACATACATGTTCCGGCAGGAGAAGTATATTCCGTCGATATGGCGTCGGTGCAGGAAAAGACAGGCGTTCTTACGCTCAATGTAAATGTTGATAACTGCATAATAGTTGTGGACGGAAAGCAGGTCGGTAAGGATACGCCGGTTGTTCTGAGCATGGGCTCATACCCTATAAGCGTTTCTGCGGAAGGATACAAAACGTACAGCGGAACGGTAGATATTAACGAGCCGTTGGTGGAAGTAGATGTAAATATGGAGAAAATCGAAATAAAGACTGCTTCCATAAGCGTAGACTCTACTCCTCAGGGAGCCACCGTTTATGCCAACGGAGCGATAATAGGAGTTACTCCCTTTACAACACAGATAAACTACGGCGATTACGATATAGCCATAAAAAAGGAAGGCTACGTTGACTATAATCTCAGTACCACCGTAAATGAGGAACAAAAGACCATATCGGTACTTCTTACCGAGCAATAACAGGAGGGAAAACAATGGATTATTTGGAAAAATACGAATTCTGGCTGGCTTCCGAGGCGTTTGATGATGAGACAAAGGCTGAACTGGAAGCGATAAAAGGCGATGAAAAGGAAATAAAGGAAAGATTTTATAAAGATTTAGAGTTCGGAACAGGCGGATTAAGAGGAATAATCGGCGCCGGAACAAACCGTATGAACAAATATACCGTCGGTAAAGCAACGCAGGGTCTTGCTTCATATATCCTTAAAAATAATCCCGAAGGAGCAAAGATGGGCGTTGCGATAGCGTATGATTCCAGAAATATGTCTCCCGAATTTGCGGAAAGAGCCGCTCTTGTGCTTAACGCCAACGGAATAAAGTCTTATATATTCGACGAACTGCGTCCTACTCCGGAACTTTCTTATGCGGTAAGAAGTCTCGGATGTACCGCCGGCATAGTCGTTACCGCAAGCCATAACCCTCCCGAGTATAACGGATATAAAGTATACTGGGCAGACGGAGCACAGGTCGTAGCGCCCAAAGACAGGGGAATAATAGAGGAAGTAAACGCTGTTGCGGATTTTGCGGACATAAAGACTATAGATAAGGAAGAAGCGGTTAAAGCAGGACTTTTTAACGTGATAGGTTCCGATATTGACGACGGCTTTGTAAACGCCGTATTGGAGCAGGCGGTAAGACCGGAGGAAGTAAAAAAAGCCGAGGATATGGTTATTGTTTATACTCCGTTGCATGGAACGGGAAATAAACCCGTAAGAAGAGTGTTGAAAGAAGCGGGATTTAAAAATGTGTTTGTTGTTCCCCAACAGGAATTGCCCGATAAAAACTTTTCCACAGTAGGCTATCCTAATCCGGAAGATCCGAAAGCATTTACTCTGGCTATAGAACTGGCAAAGGAAAAGAATGCGGATATAGTTGTTGGAACAGACCCCGACGCAGACCGTATCGGCGTCGTTATAAAGGACAAGGACGGCGGTTACAGCGTTATGACGGGTAATATGACAGGCGCGCTTTTAACCGAGTACGTACTGGGAGGAAGAAAGGAAAAGGGCAGACTTCCGAAGAATGCGGCTGTTATAAAAACGATAGTAACGACGGAAATGGTAAGAGCCATAGCCGAAAACTATGACGCACAGCTTATAGAAGTTCTTACGGGATTTAAGTATATAGGAGAAAAAATAAAGCAGTTTGAGGAAGATAACAGCAGGACTTTTGTGTTTGGCTTTGAGGAAAGCTACGGATGTCTTTCGGGAACGTACGCAAGGGACAAAGATGCCGTAGGAGCGGCAATGCTTGTATGCGAAATGGCTGCCTATTATAAAAACAGAGGTATGACTCTCTATGACGCGCTTAATGAGCTTTATGAAAAGTACGGCGTATACAGAGAAGGAGTTAAATCCGTTACTCTTAAAGGCATAGACGGAGCCGAACAGATACAGAAGATAATGGCTTACTTAAGAGCCAATACGCCCATTGAGTTTGCAGGACACAGAACTATATGGAAAAAGGACTATAAGACAAAGGAGTTTGTAAATATTGCAACGGGAGAGACAGAGGAAAGTACTTTACCTGTATCCGACGTTTTATATTACAACTTGGAAGACGGAGCATGGCTTTGCGTAAGACCGTCGGGAACAGAGCCTAAAATCAAATTCTATATGGGCGTAAGAGGAATTTCCGTTAAAGAAGCCGAAAGAAAAGTGGAAGCAATGGAAAACGCCGTTGACGAACTGCTTGAATGTGTTAAATAAATATATGATTTCAATTTATACGACTGCCGATTATTCGGCGGTCGTATTTTTTATGCGCATTATGACCGATTTTGCATTGTAATGCGTATTTTGTCCCCATAATAAGACAATCTTTTCCGTAATAAATCTATATAATCCGTCATATAGGAAACAGATACGGAGGGACAAGCCTATGCAAAGAACTATGGCGGCAAGGGCCGCCGATACAATTAACAAAAGAACAGACGCAGCCCGCCTGAAAAAAGGCGGAATATTCGGATTGATTGGGGTGCTGTGCGGTTCGTTTTCCATGCTCGGTTCGTTTAACCCTGTCGGGATAGCCTGCATTATGGCATTTCTGGGCGAGGGCATACAGTTTTATGTTACAGTGCTTACAGTTATAGCAGGATTTGTATTGGGAAATCATACAGACTTTGTTGCCGATTATTCTATAGCCGTTTTGCTATGTACGCTGTATGGAGTTATCAAAGACAGGCAGAATAAAACGGTAAGCGTCGGTGCAAAGGCATTATCGGCTTTTGTGATATTCACCGTTTCGGGCATTATAAAGGGCGTTATAGAAAGGGATATAATGTTCGTTTCTATCCTTTACGCATTGGAGGGGCTTGTTATATTCAGCCTTGTTTACATATTTGACCGAGGTATTTTGACGATAAAAGCAATTGACGGTAAAGAAAACATAGCTGACGATGAAGGTCTTAGTATTATAGCCATAGCGGCGTTTTCATCCGCCGGAGCGGCTTTTTTATATACGGGTGCAATCCCTTTACATATAATATCGACGGCATATATTTTTCTGACTGCCGGCTGGATTTTCGGTGCGGGAATATCGGCGGTAGCCGGAATATTAACCGGATTAGCTCTCCTTTCTGGAGGGATTATAAATACAAATATGTTCGTTGTAATAAGCGTAACTTCGGCGCTGTCGGGGGTGCTGAGAGGAATGGGAAAGGTATTTACCGCCGTCGGATGTCTTGCCCTGTTTTGTGCGCTGTCTTATTGGCTGAATGTGTTTGAGGCAACGGAGATATTAGGTATGGCTTCGGCATGTATACTGTTTATTATTTCGGCTGAAAAAGCGAGAAAAACATTTGCCGCGGAAACGGTAATTAAAGGAGGGAGTTATGACGGAACAAGAAATTATATAACGGAAAGGCTTACGGACTGCTATAAAGGAATATATGCATTGTGCGAAAGCTTTCTTCCGACAAGGGAAGGCAACAGAAAGGCCGAAAAGGAAACGGGAGAACTCGTTGATAAGGTTGCCTGTATTGCGTGCGAAAACTGCCCTTCATGTGAAACATGCTGGAACAATTCTTTTTATAACACCTATCAGACCCTTCTTACGCTTTTTGCCGCCTGCGAGAAAAAGGGACAGGTTGACGCTTCCGATTTACCGGCTGTATTCAGGGATTACTGTATAAGGCAGAACGAGTTTACGGACGCGGTCAATACCACATATTCGGGTCATAGGGAAAGGCTTATATGGAAAATGCGCCTTGCGGAGAGCAGACAAATTGCGGGAGAGCAAATGAAAACAGTGGCTGATATGATGAAGTCATTGGCGGAAGAGATAAACAACAGAGCAGGTTTTAAAGAAAACCTTGAGAAAATACTGTTTTATGCAATAAGAAAAATATCATCGGAAACGGAGAGAGTTATTGTTGAGGAGGGTGAAACGGGAGAATATCAGGTTACTGTACTTATGAAAAATTGCGAAGGAGACAGAGAACTGTATGAAGAAGTTACGGATACGGTAAGCTCCATCCTCGGAAGAAAGATGAAAAGGAGGGTGCAGGAGCAGGACGGAGTTTGCAAACTGTCGCTTTGCGAGAAATGTAATTTTAAAATTTCCGCCGCTGCAGCTATGGCTATTAAAGACGATGAAAAAATATCGGGAGATTCGTATTCTTTTATGGAACTGCCCAAGGGAGGGTATATGATAGCCCTTTCCGACGGTATGGGAAGCGGAAAAGCTGCCGGGGAAGAAAGCCGTACGGTAATAGAGCTGTTGGAACAGTTTGCGGAAAGCGGCTTGAAAATGGACACTGCGCTTAAAATGATAAACAGTGTTTTGGTAATAGGCGCTGATGAGGAGAGTTTTGCTACCCTTGATATGTGCTACATTGATATGTATTCGGGTATGGCGGAATTTATAAAGACAGGCGCGGCGGCTACATTCGTCATAAGAGACGGAAAGGCAAAGGCGATTCGCTCGTCATCTCTTCCTATCGGTATGCTAAAATATTTTGATATGGATAAATCGGAATATAAGCTTAAAAAGAATGATATTATACTCATGCTTACGGACGGAGCGGCGGAGGTGATAGACAGAGACGGGATGTCGGATATGATATTGACCGAATTAATGGAAAATAATAAGATGAAAGATCCGAAAGACATAGCTGATTATGTTCTGGAAAGTCTGAAGGAGAGATCGGGTTTCAGAATACAGGACGATATGACGGTTGTTGCCGCCAGAGTATGGACTGACTGTAGATAATTATAAAAACTTTTTAAGAGCTGTTTGGAAAATCCAAACGGCTCGTTTTTTGTTATGAAAATAAAATTTCATATTAAATCGGTATATACATAAAGTTGACAGCCGTAAATTTTTTTTGTATCATCTAATAAGTGTGCCTTTGGCATGACAGTTTTAAAGGGTTTATTATATAGAAGGAGTGGGTTTTGTGAAAGAAAGAGAAACCTTTGGCTCGCGTCTGGGATTTCTTCTTATATCCGCAGGCTGTGCTATCGGTCTGGGAAATGTGTGGAGGTTTCCGTATATCGTCGGACAGTACGGCGGCGCGGCATTTGTACTGATTTATTTATTCTTTTTGCTTGTAATGGGTCTGCCTATTATGGTTATGGAGTTTGCCGTAGGACGTGCCAGCAGGAAGAGCGTTATATGCTCTTTTCAGGAGCTGGAGCCTAAAGGAAGCAAATGGCATATATACGGTTGGTTCGGCATGATAGGAAACTATATGCTTATGATGTTTTACACTACCGTAGCAGGCTGGCTTATAGTATATTTTATAAGAATGGCAAGGGGCGATTTCAGCGGTTTGGATTCTGCGGGAGTCGCAGGTCAGTTTGCTTCTTTGACAGCCGATGTTAAGACGCAGACTATATTTATGGCTATCGTAGTATTATTGGGAATGGCAGTCTGCGTAAGAGGCCTTAAAGACGGAGTGGAAAAGGTAAACAAAATAATGATGCTCTGCCTTTTGTGTATACTTGTTGTACTTGCGGTTCGTTCCGTAACTCTTCCGGGAGCAAAGGAAGGTTTGGAATTTTATCTTAAACCTAATTTTGATAATCTTATTTATGATACGGAAGGTAATTTTAGGCTTGGAGAGGCCGTTTTCGCAGCTATGGGACAGGCGTTTTTTACACTCAGTCTCGGTATAGGCGCTATAGCAATTTTCGGAAGCTACATAGGAAAGGAAAGAAAGCTGACGGGCGAAGCCATAAACGTAACGGTACTTGACACGTTTGTCGCATTTGTTGCGGGACTTATCATTTTCCCTGCTGCCTTTGCCTTTGATATTCAGCCGGATTCCGGTCCTAACCTTATTTTTATAACGCTTCCTAACGTATTTAATTCTATGCCGGGCGGAAGACTTTGGGGTTCATTGTTCTTTATATTCATGTCGTTTGCGGCAATGTCCACGGTTACGGCTGTATTTGAAAATATTATTTCATGTTTTATGGACAGATGGGAAATGAGCAGAAAAAAGGCTGTAATTATAAATCTCGTTCTTATATTTATACTCAGCATGCCTTGTCTTCTCGGATTTAACGTGCTCTCCGGAGTAAGCATACTCGGAAGCGATATAATGGGATTTGAGGACTTTATTTTAAGTAATAACCTGCTCCCGTTGGGAAGTCTTATATACCTGCTGTTCTGCGTGTCAAAAAGAGGTTGGGGATATGAGAATTTCCTTAAAGAAGCAAACGAAGGAAAAGGACTTAATTTCCCTCATAAGCTGCATTTCTATTTTAAATGGATACTGCCTATAATAGTTTTTATAATATTCTTTGTGGGATACAATCAGAAATTCGGTTGGTTTTAAACAAAAGGCGCATGTTTAGCATGCGCCTTTAAATATTTAGGGGCTTTACAGTCCCGACGGCTGACTGTACAATAAAACCATGGCATATTTTGCGGAGGCTGACATGTATAATAAAGTTATTGAAACAATAAAAAAATTCAATATGCTTAATAACGGAGAGAACGTAGTTGTGGGATTAAGCGGCGGTGCGGATTCCTGCGCGCTTACACATATATTGGCCAGGCTGTCTGAAAAAATGGACTTGCATATAACGGCGGTTCATATAAACCACGGCATAAGGGGAGAAGAAGCGGAAAGAGACGAAAGATCGGCGGAGGAATTCTGCCGCAGATTGAATATTGAATTTATTGCATATCACTGCGATATACCGTCAGAGGCGGCAAAAAGAGGAATAGGAGAAGAAGAAGCCGGCAGACTTGTCAGATATGAAAAGTTTTATGAAACGGCTGAAAAGAAAAACGGGGCTAAGACAGCCGTTGCCCATAATATGAACGACAAGGCGGAGACCCTCATAATGAACCTGTGCAGAGGCGCGGGTATGAAAGGACTTGCAGGGATAAAACCTGTCAGCGGAAGCATAATAAGACCTCTTATATTCTGTACAAGGGATGAAATAGAAAAATATTGCGATGACAACAATATAGAGTATTGTACGGACAGTACAAACCTGCAAAACGAATATACACGGAATAAAATAAGAAACATACTTCTTCCGTGGCTGTCGGAAAATATAAATCCTGCTGCTGCGATGAATATGGCTAACGCTTCGGAATTGCTTAGGGAAGAAGAAGAGTATTTGGAGAGCAAGGCGCAGGAGCAGTACAAAAAGCTTCTTAAAGACAGCGGCGACGGTTTTGTAAGCCTTAATGCAGACGGACTTGCTTCGGAACACGGCGTAATAAGAAGGCGTGTACTGAGAATCGCGCTCAGAAGCCTTAGACCGGATATGAGAGATTTCGGCAGAAAGCATACGGAAAGCGCCGAAGATATACTCATGGGTGATACAGGACGCAGAATAAGCCTTCCCGGAGGAATAACCGTTTCAAAAGGTTACGGTCTGATTAATATTTTGTATGACAGAGAAAAACAGGGAGCTTTTTGCTATGATATTGAGCCGGGCAAAAAATATTTCATAAAAGAAACGGAAAGTTATGTGCTTTTATCGTTAAATGAAGAGAAAAATATTAAGAACGCCGTCAATATATGTACTAAAAAGATTGACTATGATAAAATCAAAGATAAGATACAGTTAAGAACGAGACAGACCGGGGATTTTATTTCGATAAAAAACGGAAGGAAAAAAATCAAGGATATTTTTATTGACGATAAAATACCGTCAGACAAGAGGGATTCCTATCCTCTGCTTGTATGCGGAAAAAGCGTAATAATTGTCGGGGATAGGCTCGGAACGGATTACTATGTGGGACAGGATACAAAAAATATACTTTATATTTATATTTGGGAGGAATAATCTATGACAGAGAGAGTGGAAACGCTTATATCCAAGGAAGCGGTTGGGGCCAGAGTACAGGAGCTTGCCGACCGTATTATGGAGGACTACGGCGGAAAAGAAATATATATGGTATGCGTGCTTAAGGGCGGCATATTTTTTATGGTAGACCTTGCAAGAAAAATCAAAGGCGATGTGTTGTTCGATTTTATGGTTGTATCAAGCTATGGCTCAGGCACGGAAAGCTCCGGGCATATAAAGATTAAAAAAGACCTTGACGGAAATATAGAGGGTAAAGACGTGCTTATTGTTGAGGACATAATCGATTCGGGAAACACGCTCAGCCAGCTTCGTAAATTCCTGTTGGCAAGAAATCCCGCAAGCCTTAAAATATGTACTATTTTGGACAAGCCCAGCAGAAGAGAGGTTGAAGTTCCCGTTGACTATGTCGGATTTGAAATACCCGACGCCTTTGTTGTAGGCTACGGTCTTGACTATGACCAGAGATACAGAAATCTGGATTACATAGGCGTGTTAAATTTTGACGAGTAAAATTAATATTGATAAAAAGGACTGATTGAAAACAATCAGTCCTTTTTTTGCTATTCCATTATTCCGAGTTTCAGTTTTGTTTTAATTATACGCTTTACGGATGAATTTATGGTTTCTTCCGCAATATCGCCGTTTTTAACGGCTTCTATCACAGCCGGTATCTGAACCTCGTAGTCTGTGCAGCATAGTAAATCGTTGCCTGCTTTAACAGCCTGAACCGCAGCTGCCGAACCGTCCGTATATTTTGTAATTGCCTGCATTGATAAATCGTCGGTTATTATTATTCCGTCAAAATCCAGCTCCTCACGCAGTATTTTGTGGACGTCGGGGGAGAGTGAAGCGGGATATGTGTCATCCATTGCCGTTACTATGTTATGGGATACGAGAACCATATCAGCGCCTGCCGATATACCTGCGGCAAACGGCTTGAAATCTGAATTTTTGAATTCCTCTATAGGACGATTATCTGTAATTATATCCGTATGCGTGTCTCCGTTATCTCCGTAACCCGGGAAATGCTTAAGGGCGCTCCCCATATTGTTTTTTGACATTACTTCAACAACAGAAGAAACATATTCCGATGTGGCGTCGGCGTCTTGTCCCAATGTTCTTTCATACATAAAAGAATCAGGATTTTCCGATACGTCGCATACGGGCGCCAAATTCACATTAATCCCGAGGGATTTTAAAAGCTCGCATTTTTCCTGCGTATCAGATGAAATAAGCTCATATCCGCCTTCGTTATATAATTCCCGTGGGGATTTAAACGGTTCGTTTCTAAACTGAGGGAACTTACTTACCCTGTTTACAATTCCCCCTTCCTCGTCTACCCCTATAAAAAGAGGAACTTCAGACGCACTCTGACAGTCGCTTACGGATTTTATAACATCGTCTTTTGTTTTGTCCTGAAAGTCCTTTGCAAACAGCAAATATCCGCCGAATTTATATTTGTCTATATCGGAAACCGCTTTTTCATCGTCGGTATAACGTACAAGAAACATTTGACCTACTTTTTCTTCAAGGGTCATATCGGATATTATTTCTTCCGCCCTTTCGTCAATTGTTTTTATAGGTTCTTCCGCCTGAGCGGCTTGACCGGAGGAACATCCGGTTATGGCCATGGCTGCCGCCGCTATAATAGAAATAAATTTTGTCATAGCATACCTCCGCAATTTAACAGTTTACTATATTTGTCGCTTATTTTATTCCGCTGAGAAACGCAACGGCTTTTCCGATGATTCTTACACTGTTCATTTCGTTTCCGATAAATACCATAGGGGGATATGCCGGGTTTTCGGCGTTCAGCATTACTTTATCGCTGTACAAATATACACGTTTTAAAGTAGCTTCGGCAACATCGGCTGTATCGTCTATAAGAACCGCCGCAATCTCGCCGTTATCAACGGACGGCTGTTTATGAATGAAAACTATGTCGCCGTCATATATTCGCGCGTTTATCATGCTGTCGCCTTTGCAGCGCAGACAAAAATCAGCCGATATATTATCGGGAAGAGATATTTCCTTCTCCATATTTTCGGAAGCGAATATGGGAGTACCGCACGCTATTGAACCGATAAGAGGCACGGTTCGTCCGCTTGAATACGGAAGAGGCATAAGCCCCGGTATGGAATCGAAATCAATACTGCCGTAAGCCGAAGCTTCTCTTTCCATGGGGACATCATATCCGATAAGCCACGTTTCACTGACGTTAAGCGCTTCCGCAAGAGTTGATAAGCGGTTTTGTTTAGGGAGAAATTTCCCCGATATGTATTGGCTCAGAGCGGATTTCGGTATTCCTGTTTTTTCAACCAGATCTGTTTGACGCAGATTCCTTATTGCCATTGCTTTTTTTAGTCGCTGAGCAGTTGTTTCTTTTGCTCTGCCTGAGGTATTATTCATAATTTTCACCCCTGAATTAGTTTTAATTATATAATAGCATAACACAAATCGAAGTTCAAGAGTTTGAAAAAAGGTTTAGTAAATCTGAAAATAACTGTTGACTTTTAAAAATTTCAGTGGTATTCTAGGTTTAGAAATTATAAACTAAATAATACCGCGCAATATTTGTTTATAACGTGCGGTATTGTGTACACAGCGCGCTTTATTCGGAAATATATGATATTTAAAATTATGATTGTATTGAATTGGTAAATTAAAAATAGATATTAAAAATTTTTTTGACAATATTGTTCAGAAAAATTGAAAATAAGCGGATTATATATAAATAATGGGCGGAGTTAAAAATAAGATAAGGAAGTGTATAAATATGAGCGGAAGTTATTTACAGGCAGATATAGTATGTCCTTTCTATATAAAGGATATGAGCAAACCACCGTGTCTTAAATGCGAGGGTATTACAGATAAATCAGGTATGACAATGATTTTTAAAAACAATGCGGAAAAAGAAAAATGGGCGCGCAAATACTGTATGGAGTCATATAAAATATGCGGACTGTATGAAATAATAATGCGAAAATATGACGATTAAGAAATATAAAATTAAATAATGATAAAAAGGACGGCTTATTATGTTTGATGTTTTTACGAATTAAACTGATGAGCTGTTTTTTTAATAAATTATATCGGGATTTTACAGGGGAAAATTTTATTCTCAGTGTTCGGAAAAAATTAACGAAAAAAACAGATTTAAGTAAAATCAGACTTGATTAAGCCGATTACTTAATATCTATTTAAGTTGCGCAAGCGGTTTAAATATGTTACAATAAACTGGTTTAGAATAGGTGATTTATACACTGTAAAAAGCAGATATTATAATTAATTGGGAGGTAGTAAATTGAAGAAACATTGGCAGGGAGCGCTGCTTTATGTGGTAATATTCGTCATTATTATAGGAATAATGGCTTTTACCGGATCCGGTTCGGGCGGAGGAGAAGTGGCGACATCCGAATATACTTATAATCAGCTTATTGAAGATCTCAGCGGAGATGATATAAAAGCTATAGAAACGCAAAGACAAAGCGATGTAGACAATTACGGTACAGCTACGGTAACATTTAAGGACGGTACTGTTGCACAGGTAATTATTCCGTCAATGTCAACGTTTATGGATATACTGCATGAAACGGGAGCCGATGAGAATCTTAGGACGACAACGGCAGCCGTACCGAGCACAGGAATATTTATGGCAATACTTCCTTCAATAATAATGATGGTTATAGCTATAATCATATTCATGGTAATGTTCAGGAGTATGCAGGGCGGAGGCGGCGGAGGCAAAATGATGTCCTTCGGCAAAAGCAATGCGAAAGTAACAGTTGACGAAAACAAGAAAGTTACGTTTAAAAATGTAGCCGGACTTGATGAGGAAAAGGGAGAACTTCAGGAACTTGTCGATTTCCTTAAAGATTCGGGAAAATATGTGGAATTGGGAGCAAGAATACCGAAAGGCGTACTGCTTGTGGGCCCTCCGGGTACAGGTAAAACGCTTTTGGCAAAGGCTGTCGCAGGAGAAGCGGGAGTTCCGTTTTTCAGCATATCGGGTTCCGACTTTGTGGAAATGTTTGTCGGAGTCGGAGCTTCCCGTGTAAGGGATTTATTTGACCAGGCAAAGAAAACCTCGCCTTGTATTGTATTTATAGACGAAATCGACGCAGTCGGCAGAAAAAGAGGAGCAGGACTGGGTGGAGGACATGACGAAAGGGAACAGACCCTTAACCAGCTGCTTGTCGAAATGGACGGCTTCGGAATAAACGAGGGCGTAATAGTGATGGCAGCTACAAACAGAGCCGATATACTTGACCCCGCAATACTTCGTCCGGGACGATTTGACAGGCAGGTATATGTAGGACGCCCCGACGTAAAGGGAAGAGAAGCGATTCTTCGTGTACATGCGGCAGGTAAACCGTTTGCCGACGATGTGGATTTCAGCGTTGTTGCAAAGACAACTTCAGGATTTACGGGAGCCGATCTTGAAAACCTCCTTAATGAAGCGGCTCTTCTTACGGCAAGGGCAGGTAAGAAAAAAATCGATATGGAAGAAGTGCAGAAAGCCTTTGTAAAAGTGGGAATAGGCACAGAAAAGAAATCCAGAATAATATCGGAAAAGGAAAAACTTATTACAGCTTATCATGAGTCGGGTCATGCTATACTGTTTGAGGTTTTGGAAAAATGCGATCCCGTTCACAGCGTGTCGATTATACCTACCGGAATGGCAGGCTTATATACAAGTAGAGACGGATGCAATGAAGTTCCCT
>URLB01000034.1 GCA_900548595.1 uncultured Eubacteriales bacterium | reverse complement strand
TCTTTAAAAGAGAAATGTGATTTTACGGTTTCTATCCCTATGTACGGAAAAATATCCTCGCTCAACGCTTCCGTTGCTGCTGCCCTGTTAATGTATGAAGCGGTAAGACAAAGAAATTACAAAGGGTAAGAGGTGTCTGTTATGGCGCTTAAAACATTTCTTATAGTAGACGGCTATAATATAATTCATGCTTGGCCTGAGTTGGAAGATTTAACAAACGTGAGTCTTGAAAGCGCCAGAATTAAACTGATGGATATATTGTGTAACTATCAGGGGGTAAGCGGAGAGACTGTTATACTTGTTTTTGATGGCTATCTTGTAAAAGGAAGCCTTGGCTCCGTTATGGAGTACAATAATATTTTTGTTGTATATACCAAGGAGGCTGAAACAGCTGATCATTATATAGAGAAAACAGTATTTAACATTCCTAAGGAATACAGAGTAAAGGTTGCTACAAACGACGGTCTTGAACAAACAATAATTATGGGTAAGGGCGCTATAAGAATAACTGCGGCCGAACTTAAACAGATGATAGAACATGAAGAAAAAAATATCCGTCAAAATTATACGGAAAAACGTCCTGCAAAAAATAATATGCTCATTGATAATGTAGATCAGAAAACTCTCGAATGGCTTGAGATGATGCGTAGGAAGAAGGAGTGACATTTTTTGAGTGAGGACAATGAAATAAAAACTGAAACAGCTATATCGGATAAAAAGAAATATAGCTGTATGGAAGATGAAAAAATAATATCTGCGGTAAGAAACGGAGATTTATCGGCCTTGGATTTTATATTAGGTAAGTATAAGCCCCTTGTAAAATCAAAATCCAGGGCATATTTTCTTGTAGGCGCAGATAATGAAGATATAATACAGGAAGGTATGATCGGTCTTTATAAAGCCGTAAGGGATTTTAATCCGGATAGGCATGCTTCATTTAAAGCTTTTGCAGACCTTTGTGTAAATCGTCAAATTATAACTGCGGTAAAAGCCGCTACAAGACAAAAACATCAGCCTCTCAATAATTACATATCATTAAATAAACCGGCTTTTGATGAGGATTCTCAGGAAACATTTATGGACAATATAAAAGACGCTGATTTTACCAATCCCGAAACTATGTATATAGGTCGTGAAGCAAGAGCCGGTATAGAGCAGCATCTCGAAAAAAACCTTAGTAATTTTGAAAGCTCTGTGCTTTGTCTGTATTTAGATAATAAGACTTATGCGGAAATATCAAAAATAACGGGAAAATCAGAAAAATCAATTGATAATGCGCTCCAAAGAATTAAAAAAAAGTTGGAGAAATATTTAGAAAAATAAAAAATGACCTATTTAAATAGGTCATTTTTTTAAGCTAATGAGCGGACTCGAACCGCCGACCTACGCCTTACCAAGGCGTTGCGCTACCTACTGTGCCACATTAGCATGCGAATAGTATTATACTAAATAATCATTTTTGTGTCAATACAATTATTCATGTTAGATAAAGCCTTTTTTCGCTTTTATGTACTTATATAAAATATTGCTTGAAATAAATCATTTAATAAAATATAATAAAAAAGTATGCGTATAAAACTTTAGATAAGCGAAGGTGAAAAAATGAAAAAATTATTGTTAGTATCAACTGCAATACTGATATCTTTATTTAGTATGTCAGGTTGTTCGCCGGCTGCGAATTCGACTGATAATACAGATGTTATAGAAGCGGTTTCCGATATCGAATCATACAAAGGCGAAACAGAATTGTATTTTACCGCACATGCAGACGGTAAAGAAATAGCAATGGGAACAACGGGTAAAATAAACCTTAAGAGCGAGCCTTTTTTTGCTGACATCGATTTATCAATATCAAGTAAACAAGACGAAGCTGATGAAGTTACAACAACCTCAAGAATGATACTTAATACGCAGGAAGATGTAAATACCGTATATCTCCAGCATAACAATGAGTGGAAGAAAGAAGTAGTAGAAGCTGAAAATTTCCGTAAGGCTGCTTCTCAATATGATGTAATGGAAAATGCTAAACTTATAATGGAGGCATCTAAAAATATCCAGCCGTTTGGAACTGAACAATATAACGGAGTAACTGCCGATAAATATGAAGGAACTATAACTAAATCGGCAATGCCAGAGCTTTTGGAAGACACCGGATCTCTTGCTCTTGTCGGAACAAACATAGGATCTAAGTATTTTACTGAATGTGAAGATTTACCTGTAACCGTATGGGTTGACGGCAATAATGTCATTTTAGGGTATGAAATAGATCTTACCGAAGTTGTACAGAATTTATTTTATGCTTTATACGATGAAAATAACATAACAGAAGAAGAGAGTATGATAAAGTTCGACAGCTACACCGCTAAGGGAACTGTGTTGAGTTATAATGAGAATATTGATACTACAATTCCTGCCGACGCTTTAAATGCAGCCGAAGTTAACAAAAATATTAATTAATAGATTAGGAGAAATATTATGATTAGTGCTAATGATGTGTCTTTACAGTACGGTGGAAGAGTTCTGTTCAAAGACGTCAACGTTACATTTTCAAAAGGAAACTGCTACGGTCTTATCGGTGCAAACGGCGCCGGCAAATCAACATTTCTTAAAATACTTTCGGGCGAAATAGAACCTAATACAGGCTCTGTTTCCATAACTCCCGGAGAAAGAATGTCTGTACTCAGACAGGACCATTTCCTTTTTGACGATTTTGAGGTAATAAAATGCGTCCTTTATGGAAATAAAAAATTATATGACATAATGGAAGAAAAGGAAGCACTTTACAGCAAGCCCGATTTCAGTGATGAAGACGGAATAAAGGTTTCGGAACTGGAAGCCGAATTTGCTGAACTTGACGGTTGGAGTGCGGAATCAGACGCAGAGATACTTTTAAACGGTCTCGGGGTAACAAATGAATTCCATTATCTTAAAATGAATGAGCTTACAGGAAATCAGAAAGTAAAAGTTCTTTTGGCTCAGGCTCTTTTCGGAAATCCTGATATTCTGCTTCTCGACGAGCCTACAAACCATTTGGATCTCGCTTCAATAAAGTGGCTTGAAGACTTCCTTCTTAATTTTGAAAATACGGTAATTGTCGTATCACATGACCGTCATTTCTTAAATAAAGTATGTACCAATATAGCCGATATAGACTACGGAAAAATTACAATGTATGTCGGAAACTATGACTTCTGGTATGAATATACGCAGATGGTCGACAGACAGATAAAGGATCAGAACAAGAGAGCCGAGCAGAAAATAAAGGAACTTACAGAATTTATACAGCGTTTCAGCGCTAATGCATCAAAATCAAAACAGGCAACAAGCCGTAAAAAGCTTCTTGATAATCTTCAGATGGAAACTATTAGAATATCTTCAAGAAGATATCCGTTCTGCTCATTTAAACAGGATAGAGAAGTCGGAAACGATGTTCTGGAAGTAAAAAATCTTTCAAAGACAATTAACGGCAGAAAAGTTTTAAATGATGTAAGCTTTATTGTAATGCCAAATGATAAAATTGCATTTGTAGGCGCCGATGAAATAGCGAGAACAACTCTTTTCCAGATAATCTGCGGAGAAATGGAACCTGATGAAGGCTCATACAAATGGGGCGTTACGACAAGTACGTCATATTTCCCAAAGGATAATTCCAAATATTTTGATGGGTTTACCGAATCGCTTCTTGAATGGCTTAGACCGTATGCAAAAGAAGGAGAACAGTACGATGCGGATATAAGAGGTTGGCTCGGAAGAATGCTTTTCTCCGGAGAAGAGTCGTTAAAACCTGCAAACGTCCTTTCAGGTGGGGAAAAGGTAAGATGTATGCTTTGCAAGATGATGATTTCAGGCGCGAATGTTCTTATACTTGACGAGCCTACAAATCATCTTGACCTTGAGAGTATCCAAGCTCTTAATAATGGTCTTGTAGATTATAAAGGAACTCTGCTTTTTGATTCACACGACCACCAATTTGTTCAAACTATCGCAAACAGAGTTATAGAAATCCTTCCCGGAGGCATAATTGACAGACGTGAGACTTACGATGAATTTATTGAAAACGAAAGTCTTGCTGAATTAAGAGAAAAGCTTTCATAATACTTGACTTTATAAAAACAGGGTGCAATTGCACCCTGTTTTGCTATAAATAATCATTTTTAAATAGGCTTTAACCGAATTTCGCAATTGATAAGGATTTTGGTTTGTTTATATTCGTATTATTTAATCTATATGTAGAAAAACATATGCGTCAAAAAGTAAGTGGTATTCTAATAATTTCAAATTATATAAAAAGAAATAAGTATGTGCTATAATATAAAACAGGTGATGTAAAATGTTAATAGGTATTGGTACTGATATACTGGAAATAGAAAGAATGAAAAAATCAGTTGACAATAATAAATTTATGTCAACATACTATACTGTAAAAGAAATAGAATATATAAACAGTAAGACAAATAAGTCGGAAACGGCATGCGCCATATTTTGTGGCAAAGAGGCTGTTTCAAAAGCTATAGGCACCGGTTTTTCCGGATTTATGCCAAAAGACATAGAAATATTACATAATTTAATCGGAAAACCTGAAGTTTATTTAAGTGAAAAGGCCATGCAGATTGCAAAAAAAAATGGTATAGAAACTATACATATATCACTTACTCACTGTAAACAATATGCTGCCGCTTTTGCCACAGCGGAAGGAGGAATCTAATTCATGAAAGCCGTAACAGCAGAACAAATGAGAAGAATAGATAGAGCTACCAGTTCCGATATCGGAATACCTTCAATCGTTCTTATGGAAAATGCCGCAAGAGAAGTATGTAAAGTATGTATTCGAGAATTAAGAGGTATAGATGAGCCTAAAGCTGTAATTTTCGCAGGGAAAGGTAACAACGGAGGAGACGGCTTTGCATTGGCAAGACTTTTAAAAGACAGAGGCATAAACTGTCAAATAGTGTTTCTCTTTGACAGAAGCAATTTCAGCGAAGACGCCGAAATAAACTATAATATAGCCTTAAAATGCGGAGTTAATATAATAACCGATTTTACCGAAGCGGTTATTGAAACAGGAAGGTCGGATATTGTTGTAGACGCAATCCTCGGAACGGGAATTTCACGTCCGGTAGAAGGAATATATGCAAGCGTAATCGAAATGATAAATACCTATGCAAAAAAAGTCATAAGCGTTGATATTCCTTCAGGCGTAAACTCTGATGACGGCAGAGTAATGGGAATGGCTGTAAATGCAGATATAACAGTAACATTCGCTCTTCCTAAAATAGGCATGCTTCTTTATCCAGGCGCTTCTTACTGTGGGAAAATAGAAATCGCCAATATATCCATACAGCCGTCTACCATATCGGAAATGAATATCAAAACAGCATTTCTTGATAAAAAAGACTTATATAATATAATTCCCGAGAGAAAAAAACGTACTAATAAAGGTTCATACGGAAGATTGTTTATAATTGCCGGTTCAAATGATATGACAGGGGCAGTGGCATTATGCTGTAAAGGTGCATTTAGGGCAGGAGCAGGTCTTGTATACGCATGTACAGTACAAAGCGGAATAAATGTTGTACAGCAGCTCGTTCCGGAAGCGGTTGTAATGCCCTTATCGGAATATGACGGAAAAGTTCGTTTTGAATGTTATAAAGATGAAATCGAGCCTAAAATAAAGATGGCCTCTGCTGTCGCTGTAGGCCCAGGTCTCGGAATGAGCGATGAAGTACGCGAGTTTGTTAAAGAAATTATAACAAAAGTTGACGCTCCGTTAATTATAGATGCCGATGGATTGAATGCCATAACAGACGATCCTTCTATACTTTTGAGTCTGAAGCACACGCCTGTTATAACTCCTCATCCGGGAGAAATGAGCAGACTTACGGGTATGACAGTAAGAGAAATTCTTGATGACACCGTTAATCTTGCAAGAGACTTTGCAATGAAGTATAATACAGTTGTCGTTCTGAAAGACGCAAGAAGCGTAATTGCCGCGCCAGATGGGCGTGTTATTATAAATATAACCGGAAACCCGTCAATGGCTACAGGCGGCTCCGGAGATGTTTTGACAGGAGTTATATCTTCATTTATAGCCCAAGGTATTGACCCGTTTTTTGCAGCTGCCGCAGGAGCTTATATACATGGATTAAGCGGTGATATATGCAAGGATAAAATGGGCTCATATGGAGTTATGTCGTGGGACATAGCTGAAAATATAGCTGACGCAATAAAACAGTTCAGATAGGAATTTTATTGTTTTTATGTAAGTATATATAACTATAAAATATATTATGAGGTTATTATATGCTTAAAACTGTCAGACGAATTGCTTGTGCTGTTGCGGCTCTATGTTTTTGCGCCATTGTTACTTCTTGCGGTAAAGAGGAAATGACGTCAATGGAAAAGGTGCAAAAACAGCTATCTGATATGGACGGATATAAATGCACGGCCACACTTACAAGAATTTCAAACAAAGGCGAAACAACATACGAAACTTTACAGTACAATAAGACAAGCGGTGAATACCGAATGGAAATAACCGCTCCCGAGGCGATGGCAGGTAACTTTACTGTATACGACGGCAATTCTGTATATCAGCATAATGCTAAAACCGGAGAAACCGTTGCTATTGATGTAAAAAACGGGCATAATGGGGACGAATTATTTTTTTGCAGTTTTGTAAGAAACTATATGCAGTCGGAAGATGTAGCCGTAGATACATCGGTAAGCCTTGACGAAAACCGATGTACTGTTTTAGAAGCAATAATTCCCGGAGGCAACAAATACATATCTACAGAAAAGGTATGGATTGATAATGATACGCTTAAGCCTTTGAAGTTTATTATTTATGACCAAGACGGAAATGAACGATATATAATAATCTATAATGAATTTGAATATAACCCTGAAATAGATAATTCTGTTTTTAAGGCACAATAACGGAGGATAAAAATGACTGACGAAGAAAGAGTTTTAGCTATTATTGACTTAGACGCCATTGCATACAATATGACAAACATAAAAAGTAAAGTCGGAAAAGAAACCGGAATAATCGGGATAATTAAGGCAGACGCATATGGCCATGGTTCTGTGGAAATTTCAAAAGTAATTTTGGAAAACGGCGCTGACTGGCTTGCGGTTGCCGTTGTAGACGAGGGGATAAATCTTAGAAAAAACAGTATAGCAGCGCCGATATTGCTTTTGGGCTATACCCCTGAGCTTAGGCTTGAAGATGTTGTCAATAACGGATTTATACAGACTGTTTATACATACGAGACAGCTAAAAAGCTTTCCGACGTTGCTGTCAGGCTCGGAAAAACAGCAGTTATACATATTAAAATAGATACAGGCATGGGGCGTATAGGCTACCGAGTTAATGAAGCGTCAGCCGATGAAATAGTAAAAATTTCAGAGCTTCCTAATATTGAGGTAAACGGAATGTTTACTCATTTTTCCACCGCCGATGAAAAGGATAAAAATTATACCTTAAACCAATACAAGAAATTTGTTCAAATGGATGCTCTCCTCCGTGAAAGAGGACTGGAGATACCTATTAAGCATGCGGCGAACAGCGCGGCAATAATGGACTTTGATAATATGATGTTCAATATGGTAAGACCGGGCATAATCTTATACGGAGCTTATCCCTCTGAAGAAGTTGATAAAGACAATCTTTCAATAAAGCCCGCAATGTCTGTGAAAACCCATGTAAGCTATGTTAAAGAAGTAAATGAAGGGGATTATATAAGTTACGGAAGAAAATATCAAGCTGTTGGGAAGAGGATAATAGCAACAATACCCGTCGGTTATGCCGACGGATTTATAAGGGCATATTCCAACGGAGGAAAGGTTCTTATAAAAGGCGAATACGCTCCTATAGTCGGAAGAATATGTATGGATCAGTTTATGGTTGATGTAACCGATATTAAGGACGTGCAGATTAATGACGAAGTGGTTTTAATCGGAAAACAAGGCAATAAAGAAATAACCGTTGATTTCATTGCTTCAATTCTCGATACAATAAACTATGAAGTGTTCTGTACATTAAGCAAACGTGTTCCGAGACAATACATACAAAACGGTAAAGTTATAAAGACAGTTAAATATGTATGATAATTTATGCCTGCGGAATAAAAAATTTCCTATAGGCAATAATATCTGCTGAGGATAGTTGAAAGGCAGGTACATAAAATAAATATAAAATATACATACCGCTCAACTATTTTTAATTTGTAAGCGGAGTGTGAATGGTGTGTCAGTAAAAAGAGGAGATATATTTTATGCGGATCTTTCGCCTGTAGTCGGTTCGGAACAAGGCGGTACAAGACCAGTAATAATTATACAAAATGACATAGGAAACAAATATAGTCCGACCGTTATTTGCGCGGCTATTACATCACAAATAAATAAGGCTAAGCTGCCGACACATATAGAAATTTCGGCCGACAGATACAATCTGGTAAGGATTCCGTAATACTTATGGAGCAGATACGAACGATAGATAAGAAGCGATTAAGGGAAAAAGTATGCTCTACAGATGATGAACTTATAAGTCTTGTTGATAAGGCCTTGGTTATAAGTCTCGGAATACTTATATAACTTTATTAACCGGTATATAAAAATAAGCACACCTTTAAGGTGTGCTTATTTCATCATCAAACAGTTTATAATAAATCCATTCTTTATACTTCTGTATATCCGCCGCTTTACTTTCGTCTATGGTATCGGAAAGCGTTCCATCAGGATACATATAGACATTTGATGACGCTACGGGAAGTGATCCTCTGAGTTCGTTTACAAATCCAAAAAGAGGGGAGATATTTCCCATATCCAACAATTCCATAACCGTTGTTCCGAGATAAAAAGAACTGATTATATCATTTACCGGCATTTTAATATTCTTGGCATTTTCAGAAAAATTTGTTGTTTTTAAAGCCACGTCGTTAGCCCAAATGAAAAACGGTGTTTCATATGCTTTCATCTGCTGCCACTGATTGCCGTTTAAGTCTATATCGGGTCTGAACTGAGAAAAATATGACATTCCGTTAGAAAATCCGGGCAAATGATCTCCAAAAAATATAAGTACAACCGGTTCGTCTATGCTTTCAAAATAATTTACCAAAGTTTCTATCTGAGCATCTGCGTCATCTATCCCCTGGAAATATCCTGAATATATAGCCTTTTCATCGTCTGTAAGCTGAATATCCGTCGAAAAATTTGTCTTTAGGTTTTCATACTTTTCTTCATATGGTCCATGATTTTGTATTGTAACACAAAATTCAAAAATGGGATCGTCATTATTTTTTACATGATTTTCAAAGTTATCTATAATAGACTGCGTTGTAACCTCATCGGAAATATATCCGCCCTTGTTTTGAGTTGAAGGCTCAAAGTCTTCCTCAAGATATATAAAGTCATCAAACCCCATGTTTTTATACACATTAGTTCTATTATAAAACCAACCGTATCCGGGATGTATGGCTAACGTATCATAACCTATATTTTTCAAAAGTCTCGGCATAGCTTCCATGGGTTTTCTGATAAAGTTATATGATACTTGAGAACTGTCTATATATTTTGTAGAACAGCCTGTAAGCACATCAAATTCTGTATCCGAAGTGCCTCCTCCAAAATTAGGAACAACAATATGCCCGGAAATAACATCATCTCTATTAATAAATTGGTTATAAAATTCAAGTGGATCTCCGTACTCATCAAAATTAATAGATTCGGAATTACTTATATCAGAAAAAGCCTCGCTCATAATCATAACTATGTTAGGTTTTGATATGTCGTTGAGTTCTGTTGACTCCGCTGTATCGTCAATTGCATTAAATGCCTCAGGATTATACAACGATGGTTTTTCTACTTTAAGATTATTAATATCATAAATAAAGCTGTATAAAAATCCTTTTGATATATACTGGTTAACTTTAAAATATATGTTTCCGTCAACTGCATAGCTGTTATACAATTCTGTATTCGAATACACTGTAGAAAACATAATAACAAAGCATGCAATACATCCGCCGGCTCCTAAAATACGTTTTTTAACAGTCAGTTTATCACTCTTTTTAAAAAATAAAAAAGCCAGTGCAATTATTGCTAATGTAATAAGTACGGCGGCAATAGCAAGTATCATATATATCTTGTCATAATTCTGTAATATGGATTTTACTTCCGTTATTACGGATAAATCACTTGGAACAAGCGGATCTTGACGTAAAGTTGACTTTGTTCTGTTGGCAAAAGCCGCTGCCGTAAAAATCATAAAAGGTATACCGCTTGCAAAAATACAGTTGCCTGATATAAAATAAAGCATAAGCATAAACAACAGTATCGGAAGATAGTTTAAAATAAAGAGCGAGGGACTGTCTATAACAAATCCCATAAACACTTTTAATGAACCCGGTGAAAGATAAAACATTAATCCCGTTGTAATCAATGCAGCTATTATTATTACTATTAATGAAGTTTTAATATCAGGTTTTATTTTTTTTAATTTAATATTCATTATGTACCTCCAAAAACGGTTATATGTATGTTTACACTGTAACCATTTATATACAATACCGCTTTTAACATAAATGTGCAAATATTTTTTACAATTCTACTACAAATAACAAAAGAATACATTAAGATAAGTTTAAAAAAATTATTAAGGGGTCTTTTAATGTTGTAAAAAAGGTGAAATTTTGCTATAATAACTAAGATTTAGCTAATTTTAATTATTTATATACATATTTATTATTAATGGGGAGAATATCAGTGGGCAATAAAGAGTATTATAAAAATAAGCGAAGAAAAAGAAAACTTATAGGAAGATTTATACTTACCGTTTTTGTAATAGTTTTTGTATTTTCAGCAGTTTTTGTGTTAGCCGCTACAGCCTTAAAATCGCAGCGTGATAAGCAGGAAGCGATTAATTCCGAAAGCAAAAGCGATTTAAGCACGACTATAGCGGATAAAAAAATTAATGTCGCTATTTTAGGAACCGACGCCGATGAAATTCATTCAGACGTAAATATAGTGGTTTCGTTTGATACGGAAACCGGGGAAGCTTCATTTGTTTCTGTACCAAGAGATACGCAGGTCTTTATGTCCGAAAGTATGATGCTTGAAATGCAGAACAGCGGCAGAAGCGACTATATTCCCACAAAATACGGAACTAAAGGTGAGTGCAAGCTCTGTGAACTTTATGCCTATGCCGGTCCGGAAAAAAATAACGAGTATGTTGTTCAAGCGCTTGAAAGTCTTCTTAACGTTGATATTGACCACTACATACAGATAAACTTGAATGCATTTAAGGAAATAGTCGACGCAGTAGGCGGAGTCGATATGTATGTCCCCATGGACATGTACTGGGATATGCGTGATAACGGCGGGCCTCTGATTAATCTTAAAGAAGGTCAGCAGCATTTAGATGGTGATAAGGCAGAACAGCTTGTACGATTCAGGAAAGGTTATGCTCAACAGGATGTCGGAAGGGTAAGTACTCAACAGGATTTCATAATCGCGCTGATAAGCAAAATCCTTGATTCGGAAAATGTTATAGGTGATTTAACAAAAACTATTAATGCCGTATATAAATATGTAACAACAGATGTATCTTTAGGAGACTGTATAAGTTATTTAAAATATATTCCTCTGGTTGATATAACAAAAATATCTATGGAAACTATCCCCGGTGAAGCAGAAAATATGTTTATTCCAGATCTTGAAGAAATTAAAATTATGTCTGACAGAGTGTTTAGAGGAATTATACAGGAACCTGAGGAAACAACAGCTAAAGATAGTAAACAGTATTCAATAGAAGTGTCAAACGGCGGAAATATTATGGGTTATGCTGCTAAAACACAGGAGAGACTTAACGGTCTCGGCTATAACGTAACAAAAATTACAACTTGGTACGGAAATCAACAGGATACTACAATAATAAACGTAAAGGAAGAAGGAATAGGGGAAGATCTTGTTTCTTTATTTACAGACGCAAAGGTTGTCGTTGATCCGGCGGCAGTCGACGGAGATACGGATATTAAGATAATTATAGGACTTAAAGAAAGCTGATTTTTAGGAGAGTTAGTATATGTTTGGTAAGAAAAAGGCAATCGGTAATGAAGCAAAACCAAATAAAAAAAATCCGGCAGCTTCATTTTTTAAAACGGTATTTATAATTGTAGTATGCTTTATAGCGCTTTCGTTTGTAGCTGTATATGCTTATACAAAGGCCACTTATACACCGGAAAAAGGATATGAAAAAGCTCCGAGTGTAACGCAGGTAATCGGAGACATGGTTAAGGATGACGTAAACATTAATATTCTTGTATGCGGAGTTGATGAAGCCGAAACAAGAACGGACGTCATATTTGTGGCAAACTTTGACAGTGAATCAGGAACTGCCAAGATGTTGTCTATACCAAGAGATACTTATACGGAAGTAACACCTGAAGTACGAGAAAAAATAAACAATGCAGGAAAATCCATACCAAGCGTTGTAAAAATGAATGCAGTTCATGCATATGCCGGAAAAGAAATAGGTATGGAATGTCTTGCAATGCAGCTTGAAGATTTGCTTGACATAGAAATAGACAATTATGTGCTTTTTAATATAGAAGCATTTAAGGCTGTAGTTGATATAATAGGCGGAGTTGATATGTATGTTCCTTATGATATGTATTATTCCGACCCTGTCCAGGGACTTTATATAAATCTTAAGGAAGGTCAGCAGCATTTGGACGGAGATACGGCGGAGCAGCTTGTAAGAAACAGACAATATGCCAACGGAGATATCGGACGTATTGAAGTTCAACAGCAGTTTTTATCTGCTTTTGTTAAGCAGGTACTGGATACAGATACTATTATAAAAAATCTTCCCAGTCTGATAAAAGCGGCGTTTGAATATATTAAGACAGACATGTCTCTGGGTGATATGCTTAAATACGCAACATATATCGATGATGTAAAATCAAGTGAAATTTTAACGGAAACTCTTCCTGGATATCCTCAGTATATAAACGGAGCAAGCTATTATATTGCAGATGAAAGCTCAATCGGACAAGCTGTAGATGAAATATTCTATTCAGGCGGAGAGTTCCTTACATCAAGTAAACATAAGAATATAGAAATTGCCAACGGCGGTGAAACTATGGGACTTGCCGGCAGAGCGAGAGACACCCTTGAAAATGAAGGTTTCACAATAAGTAAGGTTTCAACCTATAAAGGTGAACAAACCGACTACACAAGAATAGTAGTTAAAGAGGAGGGGCAAGGTCAAGACTTACTGCCTTATTTTGAAAATGCAGTTATTGTCGTTGATGACCTTTTACTCGGCGGAGAAGATGATATTTTAATTATTCTCGGTCTTGGACAGGGTGAAATACAGGTTCCCGTAACTCCTCCGGAAGGAGAGCAACAATGAAAAAAGGATTTGAATACCTTTTAAAGAATCTTTCGGATTCTGTTTTTGAAATGATGCTTAAACTCGGGGAAGAACGCAGTTTAGGGATATGTATTTACTATACAGAAGATTTATTGTCATATCTTATCGGTGAAGATGACGTTTCCTCTGACAAGCTAATTATGTTTAAAGATTTTGTAGCTGATAAACTCGGGAAAATAGATATGGAAATTGCTTCTGACGGAAGATATGGATTAAGAGTATATTCTGATGAAATAGATAAAATTATGAAGAGCAATCCCAGAAGGTTTTTTCTAAGAGAGCTTATTGATAAGATAAGAGATAGAAACTGTACTATAGATGAGATAAAAAATATTTTTGAAAAAGAATCAGCAGACTATGTTTGTGAAGAAATCAATGACTCTGAATTTCAATATGTTATATATTTCAGAGACGCAAACATTGATGAATACAAATATTGCTTTACATTTGACATCATGGGCAGTTACTATCATAGGCTTATAGATTATGATTTTGAGACGATTATTCATCATAACTGCAATGTTGGACATTAAAAAATTATCCTGCTAAGTTGATTTAATTAGCGGGATAATTTTTAGTTTAAAATATTACGAATTTATTAAATATTGTTTTCAAATAACTTTACATAACAATATTATGTTAATATAAGTAGGTGTACGGTGGTAAAAATGAGAAATAAAAAAATAACGGCTGCTGTAATTGTTATGGCATCAGCAGCAGCGGCAACAGTTTTTTCCCTTGTTGTACATAGAAGCTCTGGTACAAATGATAAAGCGAATGACAGTCTGTCTTCTCTTCATGCTACAATTGAAAACGGCATAGTCGAGCAGACAGATAACGTCGATGAACAAATTAGTAGTTATTCAAGCAATTTTAATACAAATTCTGTATATGATTCCGCCGAAATTGCAGAAGGCGAATATGTTCAGTTCGCAAAAGGTTCTGTAGTAATATTAAAAGACGGAGATATGTCGGCTGTGTGCGATGAGGAACTTATTAATGCCACCGACGGAATTCCCATAAGCAACGGTGAAAACATCCAAAATTATAAGCTTTATGTAATTACCGAAGACGGAGACGGACTGTATTCACTGAGTGATTCGGAATTCTATGTAAAAGGCGGATATGAAATAAGCGAAATCAATAAGGAGTGATATAATGAAAAAAATTTGGAAGCCGATGATTTCTGCCTTTATGGCTTTTTGTCTTTCCATAGGAGGTTCTGTTTCAGTCTTTGCCGATAATCTTTACAGCGAAAAGACAGAGGAAATTGTTACAAAAGGCGTTACATACGGCTATGAACATCGACTAGCTACCGACGGATGGCAAAACATACATACTCTTACAATTGATCTGACATCAGATAATGTTAAAATTGCCCCTGTCGAAAGTTCAACAGAGTACGGACTTAAAGAAACGGCTTTAAAGTTACTGAATGACAACGGCGCAGTTGCCGGAGTAAATGCTGACTTTTTCGGTCTTACCGGTGCATATTCGGCTTCGTTTGGTCCTGTTATAAGCGATGGTGAATTGATTTCTGTAGGTACGGATAAAAATCTTAATTCTAAGGAATATGCAGCCTATTTTATGACTGATACGGGAAACAGCTTTATAGATTACTTACGTTTTACAGCGGATTTTGTAAACGATGCCGGCGCAAGGTTAGAACTTGCCTCAATAAATAAAATAACAGAGCTTGTTTATCCGATGTATTTTAATTCTTCTGCTGCTCCCAGCACAGCAGATATAGATAAACGAATTGACGGTCTTGTAAAGATAGTTGTTGAAAACGATACAATTACATATATCTCACAACCTGGCGAAACTGTTATATGCCCTAATGGAAACGGATATGTTATTATAGTTAAAGGCACCTATGCCGACTATACAAATCAGAATTTCCATGTAGGAGACCATGTTTCAACCAGGATTGAATCTTCAATCGACCTCAACTCGATACAAACTGCTGTCGGCGGCGCCGGAAGAATACTTGTAAACGGAGAAAAAGCCAATGACGGAACAATTATTACAGGTCGACAGCCCAGAACAGCTTTAGGTATCTCTCAGGATGGTAACAAACTTATACTTATGGTTGTTGACGGCAGGGGAACGAGTATAGGAGCAACCCACGATGAAATGGTTGCTCTTATGAAAGAATACGGAGCATATAATGCTATGCATCTTGACGGCGGCGGTTCAAGCACAATGGTTGCGGAAACAGCTGACGAAGATGAGCTTTCTGTTAAAAACACCGTGTCCGAAGGTACGCCAAGAAAAATTATGACTGCTCTCGGCGTATTCAACACTTCACAGACGGGAAGTCTTTCGCAGCTTAAGCTTGAAGCTGATACTGAAAGAGCCTTTGTCGGTGAAAGTGTAAAAACTAAACTTATCGGTTATGATAGTTATTACAACAAGGTGGATATTCCCGCTGAACAGGTAACATACAATGTTACTGGAGGAAACGGAAATGCTGCAAACGGTATACTTACGGCATATGAGCCTGGTATATATACTGTAACTGCCGAATACGGTGGATTTACTGCTTCTGTAAACGTAACATATTCTTATGCTGCGGCTATGACCCCTTCCGTAAGCTCTATAAGTCTTGACAAAGGTCAGTCAATTACTTTGTCATTTAACGGTGTAGATTCGGAAGGATATTCAGCGCCTCTGACCAGTGGAATATCGTATGTACTTTCAAATGAAGACCTCGGAACGATTAGTCCAAACGGCACGTTCACAGCGGTAAACAACGGAACAGGATATATTACATGTATAAGCGGAACTGCTGTATGCCATATACCTGTTTCAGTAGGAGGAACACTTAAAACCGTTGAATCATTTGAAAATTCTCCGACTGTTACATTTAGTTCATACCCTTCAAATGTAACGGGAAGCGCTTCTGTTACTTCGTCTGCATCAGACGGAAGTAAAGGTCTCCAGCTAAACTATAAGTTAGAAAAGTCTGATGATACTCAGGCGGCTTACGCCAAATTTAACAGCCCAATAGTCCTTAACGGTACTCCTAAAACAATAACGATGTCCGTAAAAGGAAACG
>URLB01000033.1 GCA_900548595.1 uncultured Eubacteriales bacterium | reverse complement strand
ACCTCATATGTTTCGCAAATTTCTTTTGATGGCTGACCTGCAATAATAATCGCAATTGTATTATTAGCGGTAGCTATATCGCAAAGGGATACCAGAGCGGATATTCCGACTTGCGCAGACCGCTTGCTTTTTGTAAATCCTTTGATTTTTTCAAGCATCCACTGGATTCCGCCATAATGCGCACACATTTCCGAAAGACCGCCTATCATAAGCGAAAGAAGGAATATCTCAATCATTCCCGTAAATCCGGAATAAATATTTTGTGTAAATCCGAGAAAAGTGAAACTGCTGTATGCCATTCCTATTATTCCGGCAAGTATAATTCCTACGCCCAACGTAATAAAAACATTAAGACCTATAAGAGCAAGCACAAGTACAGCTATATAAGGAATAACTTTAATAATATCAAAGCTGAGGTTTCCGAGCGGAACAACGGTTTCCGGTTTACCTACAACAAGAAGTATGATGAAAGCTATGATTGCCGCAGGGAGAGCAATAAGAAAGTTTATTCTGAATTTGTCTTTCATATCAACACCTTGGGTTTTTGTTGCGGCTATTGTGGTGTCGGAAATAACCGAGAGATTATCGCCGAACATAGCGCCTCCTATAACCGCCGCTATTACAAGCGGAAGGGAAAGACCGGCCTTATCCGCTGTGGCAACAGCTATAGGACCTACGGCACTTATTGTTCCGACAGATGTACCTGTAGCAACTGCTATAAATGCAGATATTACAAACATACCGCCTGTTATGTATTTAGCGGGAATAACCGATAATCCGAGATTTACTGTTGCGTCGACGCCGCCCATTGCTTTTGCAACCGAGGCAAATGCACCGGCGAATAAATAGATAAAGCACATTGTAAGGATATTTTCATGACCGCATCCCTTAGCGAAAATAGTAAACTTTTCATCAATAGAACCCTTGAACATTATAAAAGCTACGACTATGCCGATTAACGCCGCAACGGGAGACGGAAATTGGTAGAAAGCCATGTCAACTCCAAGTCTATCAAGAATTATTCCTGCGCCGAGATAAACAATAATAAAGACGAGAAAAGGAATAAGAGCGCTGCCTCGTGCTTTACTTGCAGTTACGTTTTCATTCATTATGATACCCTCCTTGTATTTAGTTGAAAATAAAATTTTAGTGAGTGAAGAAATTTATATTTCAACCTTATATTTCCTATTTTAATAATAGCATAAATATAAAAATTTGTATAATGAAAAAAATAGATAGCTGAATATCGATTTTTAGAATAATAGTTAGGCATATTTTAAAATATAAAGCGGTATAAAACGGTATTTAGTGATAATATACACATCTGTTATAGCTTTTTATGATAACAAGATATACAAATTATGTATTAACTGTTTTTTATAAATGATGTTATGCTTTAACTGAGAGAAGAAATATATAAATCAGCCGAAGCAAAAATAAATCAGCGGAGTTAGAAATGAAAAAGGAGTGTGTCATTATGAAAGAAGAATATAAAGGATTCGGAACTATGGCTATCCATGCCGGAAATTTTGAGAAAGAAACATTCGGAGCATTATCAACGCCGATATATCAAAGTTCAACATACTACTTTGACTCATGCGAGCAGGGCGGAAGGCGATTCGCAGGAGAAGAAAACGGATTTATTTATACAAGGCTCGGAAACCCTACAACAAATGTTTTGGAAGAAAAAGTAGCGGCGCTTGAAAATGCGGAAGCTGCCGCTGCCGCTTCATCGGGAATGGGAGCTATTTCATCGGCTCTATGGACAATAGCAGAAGCAGGAGCGCACATTGTTGCGGACAGCACTCTTTACGGCTGTACATTCGCTCTTTTAAACCATGGAATGACAAGATACGGGGTTGAAGTATCTTTTATTGATACGTCAAATCTCGAAGAGGTCAGGGCAAACCTTAAAGAAAATACAGTTGCGGTATATCTTGAAACGCCCGCTAACCCTAACCTTAAAATAGCCGACATCAAAGAAATCTCTAAAATTGCACATGAATTTAATAAAGACATAAAAGTTGTATGTGACAATACATTTGCTACTCCGTATTTACAGAGACCTCTGGAGTTGGGTGCAGACGTTGTAGTTCATTCGGCTACAAAATATCTTAACGGACATGGAGATGTTATTGCAGGATTTGTTGTAGGTTCGGCAGAATTTATCAATGAAGTAAAGATGTTCGGTATTAAGGACATGACCGGCGCTGTTATAGATCCTTTTGCAGCATATCTCATTCTTAGGGGACTTAAGACATTTGAACTCAGAATGATGCGACACTGTGAGAATGCAAGGGCGATAGCCGAAATGCTTTCAAAACATGAAAAGGTGGAAAAGGTTTATTTCCCGGGACTTGAAACTTCGGCAGGTCACGATATAGCCGTAAAACAGATGAGAGATTTCGGTGGAATGGTATCTTTTGAAGTAAAAGGCGGAAAAACGGCAGGAACGAAATTTGTAAATGCGCTCAAATTATGTACTATAGCCGTAAGCCTCGGCGATGCCGAAACACTTGTTGAGCATCCGGCAAGTATGACACATTCGCCTTATTCACCGGAAGAACTCAAAGAAGCCGGAATACCGGAAGGACTTGTTCGACTTTCGGCTGGACTTGAAAATAAAGAGGACATTATTGCGGATATTGAACAGGCGTTGGCACAAATATAATAAACATGAAGGCCGTACTGATAAAGTACGGCTTTTTATATGGTACAATTTTATAAAAAACTTATTCATACAAAAAGTTTAAGATAAAGTTTTGACTTTTAAAGAAATCTTAAATAGGTAGTATAAGGCAGATATTTATGATAAGCTTTTATAAAAATTATTTTAGAAATATGTTGGAGGGAAACAACATGAACAGGATTTTCAGTGCCGTTATAGAGATGTCAGCAGCTTCGATTTTTATAATACCGATATTTAGTGTGTATGGTAAATTTGCTGTTAAAAATATAAAAAGAACATTTATATATTTTTTGTTTGGACTTTATTTATCGGCAATGCTTGCGCTTGTTGGGTTCCCTAATGTGAAAGAATTTAGCGTTGATTTTACAATAAATATTATTCCGATAGTATATATAATACCAGACTTTGTTAATGCATGCTTAAATGTTATTTTATTTGTTCCGTTTGGCATTTTTTTATCTTTGCTGTGGAAAAAGTTTAGAAATAAAAAGTCTCTTGTTAAGGCGGCTCTGTGTATGAGCGCTGTAATAGAGATTGCACAGATTTTTACTTACAGGACAACAGACATTAATGATATTATAACGAATACAACGGGAGCGATGATAGGATATTTAATAGCTAAGACTATGACGGCAAAATTTACAGCATGTTCTGAATTTGATTCTGACAGCAGAGATTTATATTTTATTGTAGGTATTGTCATATTGGTTATGGTTTTATTACAACCTTTTATTTCATCGATTTTATGGTCTGTATTATTATAAAATATAAAAACTTTTATTGAAAGTTAATATTAATATAAAGAGAACCCCTCCGTGCGATTAAATGCATACAGAGGGGTTTATTTGTAAGAACAGATTACAAACCTATTATTTGATAAACATAGCGTCTCCGAAAGAGAAAAACCTGTATTTTTCCTGAACGGCTGTTTTATATGTATCAAGTATTCTGTCTTTTCCTACAAGCGCCGCAACAAGCATAATAAGCGTTGACTCAGGCAAGTGGAAATTTGTAATTAAACAATCGATTATTTTAAACTTATAACCGGGATAAATAAATATTTTTGTCCATCCACTTCCTGCATGAACGATACCGTTTTCATCTGTTACAGATTCAAGAGTGCGTGTGCTTGTCGTTCCGACGGAAATTATACGCCCGCCGTTTTTCTTGGCATTGTTGATTTTGTCTGCCTCTTCCTGTTCGACAATATAGTACTCAGAGTGCATTTCGTGATTTGAAACATCGTCTACCTTTACAGGACGGAAAGTACCGAGACCTACATGGAGTGTAACATGGGCTATTTCAACACCCATATTTTTGATTTGCTCAAGAAGTTCGGTTGTAAAATGCAGACCTGCCGTAGGCGCTGCGGCGGAACCTTCGTGAACGGCATATACTGTCTGATACCTGTTTTTATCCTCAAGCTTATGCGTTATATAAGGAGGAAGAGGCATTTCGCCAAGCTCGTCAAGAATAGTTTCAAATACTCCGTCATAATGGAATTTAACAATTCTGTTTCCGCCTTCAATGACATCAAGTATTTCCGCTTCCAGTCTACCGTCGCCGAATGTTATTATATCGCCGGGTTTAGCCTTTTTGCCCGGATATGTAAGTACTTCCCATGTATCAAGATCTTTACGAACCAGAAGAAGAATTTCAACTCTGGCTCCCGTGTTTTTTCTTGCTCCGATTAATCGCGCAGGCATTACTTTAGTATCATTGATTACAAGGCAATCGCCTTTTTTAAGGTAATCTACTATGTTTTTAAATATTTTATGTTCAATTTCCCCTGTATTTTTGTCAAGAACAAGAAGCCTTGAAGAGGCTCTGTCTTTTAACGGTTCTTGAGCTATCAGTTCTTCGGGAAGATTATAATAAAAATCGCTAGTTTTCATTTTAATTCTCCAATTTTATTTTACTGTTACACCTGTATAATAATGTTTTAATATTTCTTTATATGTAGCTCCGTTCTGAGCCATACCGTTGGCGCCCATCTGGCTCATACCGACACCGTGTCCTATTCCGTAACCTGTTATTTCTATTGTAGGTCCTGAGGAAGTTATAACGGTTGTACCGTCTTTTGAAGAAGACCCTGAAGCTTGAGTTTTATCAATGTCAAAACCTGTAATATCATCAGTATCAACTTCTTTTCCGTCGTAACCTACAGCCTTTACTCCGTTTGCAGTAGAATAAACAACAGCACAGTCAGAACCTATAACATAATTTTTTCCTACTTTAAAATCTTTAATAGGACCGTATACAAAAGTTCCGATTTTATTGCTTGACGATGTAGAGCCGCCTGATACATCACCGTTTGTAATAGTATAATTTCTACTGTTAAATGAGTCTCCTATAGATCCTAAAACAGTCCTGCATGCTTCAAGGGTTATTGTTTTTGTTCCTTTTGAGCCCAAAATCTCAAGCTTTTGAACGCGGTTGGTTTTATTATCAATTGTTATTCTCATGCCTGTTGCGGAACCGATGTTGTAACCGTTAACGGCAATAAGCTTATCGAGATCTGATAAAGTTAACGTTCTTGTCCACTTAGGGCAGTTTACTTCCTGACTGTCATCAACGGCTTTTAAATATGCAACATCTGTACCCCAGACATTAACCGCGTCTTCTGTATATCCTCCGCTTGATGAGAAGAACAAAGCTTCAATAGGTTTGCCATTGTAGTATATTAATTCTCCTTCGGTTTCGTCAACAGCACGGTTTGTTGTGTCGCTTTCGTAATCATAACCCATATATGCCTGACAGTGAGTAGAATCGCATATATCAAAACCGACATCTGATTGGCGATTCCACTTATATAATGCATAGGTTCTTGCTGCACATGCCTGAGCCTTTATAGACTCAAAAGCATAGCTTGACGGGATTTCCGAAGCAACTACACCGTAAAGATATTCTTCAAGATCCAATATATTTACAGCGGTAATTGTGCCGTTGTCATTTTGCATAAAGTCTATTATACCTCTGTAGGATCTTGCGCCTAAATCTACAACTGGAACACTTCCGCTATCACCCATAAAATAAGCGTCGGAATTTGAAATAAGGAGTATAGGATTTCCACCCATATCCAAAATAATAACGTCATTGGGAGAAAGGGCTATGCCGTTAAGAGATGACGCTGCGGAGTTTGCCGACGACATATCGGAATATCCGTATATTATAACTGCCAAATTGTTTTTATAATATCCTGGAACGGCGTTTGCGTATCCGTCGGATATGTATGAGTTTGCTTCGTTAAGAGCCTCATCATAAGAATCGGCGTCAATTGGAACCGCAACCTGATAGCTTAAACCGACTCTTACCGTAAAACCGTCGGATGAGGTAAATTCAGCCATTGTCTCATTAAGAAGAGGACTTGTTATGCCGTCATCGCTTCTGACAAGTTTTATATTTTTCGATTCTATTGAAATGGCCGATTTTTCTTCATAGCTCATTCTGAGACCGACGCGTATATATTCCGGAAGTTCTTCAGCCGATACGCTTACCGCAGAGCCGGCAAGAAATATTGACACGCCTGTAAGCGCCGCTACAAATTTTTTAAAAAATCTCACGGTATCATTCCTTTCTTTCTTATATTAGCCTTTATTATAAAATAATCTGTCATAAAATGCAAAGGCAAATTGTGAATATGCTTTTGAACTCGAAAAATGATATAAAACACACACAAATTTTAACAGCTAAAAATTTCCTTAATTATCAAATAAAAACATAGTCTAAATTTTTTTTTGATATTCTAAAAATATATTGATTTTAAATAAGTATATGGTATTATAAAACTATAACAAACAGGAGGAAAACGGCTATGGATAAAAAAATGTTGGATTTTCTTACCCGTTTAAGCCATGGATTAGCTGCTCAATTCGGAGAAAACTGTGAAATAGTAATTCATGATATAAATCACGGTGGAGATATGCCAAGCACTATTGTTTCAATAGATAACGGACATGTAACAGGACGTAAAATAGGGGATGGACCGTCTCAGGCAGTTTTAGACGCGGTTATGGATGAAGAATGTTTGGAAGATCATGTTTCATATATTACAAAAACGGCAGACGGTAAAATTTTGAGGTCTTCTACAATATATATAAGAAATGACAGTGGAGTTATAGAGGGTGTATTTTCAATAAATTATGATATTACATATCTTGTTATGGCCGAAAATGCCCTTCATTCTTTTACAGGGAATGTCGAATCAAAAAAAGACATTGCAAAAAGCACATCAAATGTAGAAATGCTTTTAGATGACCTTATAGAGCAGTCTGTAAAACTGATAGGAAAACCTGTTGCGCTTATGACAAAGGATGACAAAATCAAAGCCATTAATTTCCTTAACGAATCGGGAGCATTTTTGATTACGAAGTCGGGTGATAAAGTTGCCGCATATTTTAATATATCGAAATTTACACTTTATAACTATATAGACATGGGAAAAAAGAAGACGGGAGGAATATAATATGAATTTTGAAAAAATCAATGTTGCCGCTAAAGGTTATCTTCCTCAGATGACGAAATTTTTGAGGGAATTAATCGCTATTCCGGGTGAAAGCTGCGGAGAAGAAAAAGTCATAAAACGAATTGAACGGGAAATGAAAGACGTAGGATTTGATAAGGTTGAAATCGACCCTATGGGAAATATACTCGGCTATATGGGAAACGGTGAAAAAATAATCGCATTTGACGCCCACATAGACACAGTCGGAATAGGAGAAATATTAAACTGGAAATTTGACCCGTATGAAGGTTATGAAACAGAGACAGAAATAGGTGGCAGAGGAGCTTCCGACCAGCTTGGAGGCATTGTAAGTTCGGTATACGGCGCAAAAATTATGAAGGATCTTGACATTATACCTAACAATGTTACAGTGCTTGTTACGGGAACTGTTCAGGAAGAAGACTGCGACGGTCTTTGCTGGCAGTATATTGTAAATGAGGATAAAATAAAACCGGAATTTGTTGTTATTACAGAACCGACGGATAACGGTATATACAGAGGACAGAGAGGACGTATGGAAATACGCGTTCAAGTACAGGGCGTAAGCTGTCATGGCTCTGCTCCCGAAAGAGGGGACAACGCTATTTATAAAATGGCGGAAATAATAGGAGAGGTAAAGGCGCTTAATGAAAGACTTCATTATGATGAATTTCTCGGAAAAGGAACTCTTGCCGTATCTCAGATATTCTTTAATTCGCCTTCACGATGCGCAGTTGCAGACATGTGCGCTATATCAATAGACAGAAGACTTACCGACGGAGAAACATATATTACTGCCCTTGATGAGATAAAAGCTTTGCCGGCGGTTAAAAAATATAATGCCGAAGTAACTATGTATGATTACGCAAGGGAAAGCTGGAAAGGACTGACATATCCTACGGAGGCGTTCTTCCCTACATGGGTTATTCCGGAAGATCATCCTGCATGTAAGGCTGTTGTTGAAGCGCATAGAAATACTGTGGGAGAACCGAGAGTTGATAAATGGACTTTTTCAACAAACGGGGTTTCTATAATGGGACGTTTTGGGATACCTTGTATCGGTTTCGGACCGGGCAAAGAGAAGGAGGCACATGCTCCCAATGAGAAAACATGGAAACAGGATCTTATAAACTGTGCGGCCGTATATGCGGCAGTACCGATGATGTATAAAGGATAAGTAAGGGGGTATATTAAGTGGACGAAATTAGTAAATATATAGATAAATTACAAAAACTTGATTTTAAAAATATGTATATGAATGATTTTTTCCTTACATGGGAGAAAACAGATGACGAGATAGAGGCGGTATTTACTGTAGCGGACGCACTGAGAGAGTTAAGAAAAAATAATAAGTCCACAAAAATATTCGAAAGCGGTCTGGGAATTTCTATTTTCAGAGACAACTCCACAAGAACACGTTTTTCATATGCTTCCGCATGTAATCTCCTTGGTCTGGAAGTGCAGGATCTTGATGAAAATAAATCGCAGATAGCGCATGGTGAAACTCTAAGAGAGACTGCAAATATGGTATCTTTTATGGCTGACACAGTAGGAATAAGAGACGATATGTATATAGGAAAAGGTAATAAATACATGCACGACTTTTCTTCTGCGGTTCAGGAAGGCTACGAAAACGGGGTTCTGGAACAGCGTCCTACACTGGTAAATCTTCAGTGCGATATAGATCACCCCACACAGGTAATGGCAGATACGCTTCATTTGATACATGAATTCGGAGGTGCGGAAAATCTTAAGGGTAAAAAGATAGCCATGACATGGGCTTACTCTCCATCTTACGGTAAACCGCTTTCGGTTCCTCAGGGAGTAATAGGACTTATGACAAGGTTTGGAATGGACGTAGTCTTGGCGCACCCCGAAGGATATGAAGTAATGGAAGATGTCATAAAAACAGCCGAAGAAAATGCGGAAAAATCAGGTGGAAGCTTTAAAGTTACAAACAGTATGGAAGAGGCTTTTAAAGATGCCGATATTGTGTACCCTAAAAGCTGGGCTCCGTTTAAGGCGATGGAAGAAAGAACGGATTTGTATGCTAAAGGCGATACTGACGGAATAAACGCGCTGGAAAAACGATTACTGAGTCAGAATGCGGAGCATAAAGACTGGGAATGTACAGAGGAAATGATGAAACTTACAAAGAACGGAAAAGCCCTTTACCTTCATTGTCTTCCCGCGGATATATCGGGTGTAAGCTGTGAGGAGGGAGAGGTCGAGGCTTCTGTATTCGACCGTTACAGGGTTCCTCTTTATAAGGAAGCAAGCTTTAAGCCGTATATAATAGCAGCCATGATATTCTTGGCAAAAGTAAAGGATCCTGCCGCAATGCTCAGAAAACTGAGCGAAGCTCCAAACAGACTTAAAGACTGATATAAAAAATAAGTATTAATAGCTTGTCTAACTTCGTTTACCGAAAAGTCTTCGACGACTTCTTAATGTTTTTGTCGGCATTTAACTAAGAAGGTGATATTTATGAAGAAAACAGTCATAGCTCTCGGAGGCAATGCCCTTGGGAACACTTTGCCCGAGCAGATGATAAATGTAAAAAAAACAGTGAAAGTAATTGCCGATTTGATAGAGGACGGTAATACGGTTATTATATCCCATGGAAACGGACCTCAGGTAGGGATGATTAATGTGGCTATGGGAGAGCTTCACAAAGCTCAGCCGGATCTCCCGGTTATTCCTATGTCGGTGTGCGATGCTATGAGCCAAGGATACATAGGATATGACCTGCAAAACGCCCTTAGAGAAGAACTTCTTGACAGGGGAATAAATAAGAGTGTATGTACGCTTATAACACAGGTTATTATTGACAGAAACGACCCTGCGTTTCTTAAACCGACTAAGCCTATAGGACGTTTTATGACAAAGGAAGAGGCTCACGAACTTATACAATTGGGATATACCGTTACAGAGGATTCCGGAAGAGGATATAGGCGTACAATTGCCTCTCCGAAACCGATAGAAATTGTTGAAATCGATGTTATAAAAAAACTTTCAGAGCAAGGGACAATTGTGATAGCGGCAGGAGGCGGAGGTATTCCGGTCGCACGGGCAGAAGGAAATCATTTGAGAGGCGTAGGGGCTGTAATTGATAAAGACTTTGCCAGTTGTCTTATGGCAAAGGAACTGGACGCAGACTGCCTTGTAATGTTGACGGCTGTTGAAAATGTTGCGATTAATTTTAATACACCTAATCAAAAGGAACTTCATAATATTTCTGTCGAACAAATGAAAAAGGATGTTTCAGAGGGACATTTTCCGGAAGGATCAATGCTTCCGAAAGTACAGGCTGCAATTGATTTTGCCGAAAGCAAAGAGGGAAGAACGGCAATAATAACGCATTTGAATACGGCAAGGGACGGACTTAACGGTAAAACAGGAACGAGAATTACAATGTAAATATAGGATTTAAACAGTGAAAAGCAGACGATAATAAATTATCGTCTGCTTTCTTATCATGGTTTAATCATTCCACAACTTTTTTGCTTTTTCCGATATTCTTTTTTTTCTTCTTGTTTCTTCTTCGCGGAATTTTGTAAAACTCATGTCATATATGCTTCCTTCACGAGCGTCTTCGGGAAGCAAGCTTTTAGGTATATCTATCTTAATATTACTGTCGGTAAGGCATACTGCATATATGTCTTCAAACCTATCGATTGTTATAATCATACATTACACCTCTTATGGATTGCATGAAGCGCACGGAGTATATCCTTCCGATATTGCCTTATTATAATCTGATGTGAAACTCTTATTCTTATCAGACATTTTACTGACGGAAGGACAACTTGGAAGATGGATTTTTTTACTGTTTGTGTTTAGTACATAGTTTTTTTCGGTTTCGGTCTTATTTTCTGTTTGAACAGTTGATGTTGATTTATCAGTTGTGAATGTTATTGTACTTCCGTCTGATGTTGCGACTACTGTTCCGTTTATATCGGTTCTATAATATTTTATATTTCTTGAATTAAGCTTCTCAATAGTTTCTTTATGAGGATGACCGTAAGAATTATCCTCTCCGCAGCTTATTACAACTGTAGACGGACAAACTCTGTCAAGAAATTTGTCGCTTGACGAGGTAGAACTTCCGTGGTGTCCTGCCTTCAAAACATCGGCGGATATGTCTTCGGTTATTTGGTTTTCCGATAATTCTTCGGCGTCGCCTGTAAAAAGAAAAGAATTATCTTTATAAGAAACTTTTACTACAGCCGAGTAGTTATTTAAGTCGTCATATTGTTCTGAAACGGGAGCGACTATTTTAACCGAGAAATCATCGGTTTCTGTTATTACTACACCGCTTTTTGCCGTATTTATCGTAAGGTTTTTATTTTCAACGGCATCTAGGACGTCTTCAAATGTTTTTGTATCTGTTGTTACCTTAGGCATATATATTTTGCCTATGTCAAACGAATTTATGACATCGTCAAGACCGCCTATATGGTCTTCATGGGGATGTGTGCCTATAACATAGTCCACAGATGTGTATCCCAGCGACTTTATGTAATTTACAACAGTTTGACCGGACTCATTTGTACCTGCGTCAATAATCATTGTTTCACCGTTTGGAAATTCTATAAATTCGCTGTCTCCCTGACCGACATCTATATAATTTACACGCAGATTGCCATTGGAGGGAAGCGTTGTAAATATATAGTCGTTTTGAGCTTCGGGCAAAAAGTTATCTTCGGCGTCGGCTGTTGAGGAACATGCAACCGATGATGATAGAATCAAAAGAGTTGCTAGCATAGACATGATTTTTTTTAACTTCATAGTTTCACCTTCATATTTAATTAATTTTAACTGATGTACAGTTGTATTTTAAGCTATGCATTTTCTATTTACAATGACTTTTACTATACTATATAATAAAGATAAAACTAAAGCAAGTTATGTTGGGAGGAATTGATATGTCGCTTATAAGCGCTACACCGTTTAAAATTAATAATATGGAACTTAAAAACAGAATAATAATGCTTGTAATGCATACGGGGTTTTCAACGGGAGGTCAGCTGACCGAACAGGATAAGGCTTTTTTTGAAGAAAGAGCCAAAGGCGGAGCCGCCGCAGTTACGCAGGTTGTCGGCGTAAGCGAATTCGGAGCGGCAGACAATATGCCCAATATTAAGGAAGATTCTTTTTTCGAGAGAGAAAAAGAAATAACAGATATGATACACAGCCATGGAACAAAGCACATAGTACAGCTTTTTCACAGAGGAAGAAACAGCGGAAGCAACTATGGACTTAAAGCTGTAGCTCCTTCCAACGTACCTTCGTCAATATACAGAAACGAATGTGAAGTTATGACGGCAGAGCAGATAAAGGCGACAATAGACGACTTTGCAAAAGCTGCTGTAAAATGTAAGGAAATAGGTGTTGACGCTGTTGAAATCAGCTGTTCGGCAGGATATTTGCTTACGCTCTTTCTTTCACCTCTTACAAATTTAAGAGATGACGAGTATGGCGGAGATGATGAAAGACGAATGAAAATGCCTCTTGATACATTGAGGGCGGTAAGAAAAGCCGTAGGGGCTGATTATCCGATAATAGTAAGAATTGCAGGTTCACAGATGATGCCGGGAGGATACGGCATAGATTATATGCAGAGATTTTGCACGACTGCCGAAAAAGAAGGTCTTATTGACGCAGTCAATGTTACAGGCGGATGGCATGAAGCTCCTGTTCCGCAAATATCGTACCAACTTCCTGCGGGAGGATTTGCATACTTGGCTGACTCTATAAAAAGTGTTGTCAACATACCTGTAATTGCCTGCAACAGAATAAATAATATAGATACTATCGAAGCTATACTTAAAAACGGAATGGCTGATTTTGTAGGTACTGCAAGAGGATTTCTGGCTGACCCACAATTTGCGGAAAAGGTTTTAACAAGTACGCCATATAATAAATGCCAAGGATGTAACAAATGTATTGAGGCAGTTTTGAAGGGAAAACCCGTATTATGCGCATATAATCCTGAAGTCGGACATGAAGCTGAAGAAAAGACCCACAGAAAAGTTGTATCTGCAAAGAAAATACTTGTTATCGGAGCGGGACCGGCAGGACTTGAGGCAGCTAAAAAGTCGGCTGAGAGAGGATATAAAACTATTCTTTGCACAAAAGATTCATATTTGGGAGGTCTTCTGGTTTCAGCATCTGCATCTCCAGAAAAGCATGATCTTATTAAGTATGTAGATAATAAAAAATATGAATTAGAACAGCTTGGCGTAGAAATAAGATATGATACGGAAGTAGACGGAGAATATGTGAAAGAGCTTAAGCCTTATTTTGTTGTTGAGGCTATAGGCGGAGAAGCCATAATACCTAATATAAAAGGAATTGACAGAGACAATGTTTATATGGCGGAAGAAGTTCTTAAAGGAAATACCGATGTTATTTCAAAGCTTAAAAAAGGAAGCGCTGTTATAATCGGCGGAGGCTCTGTCGGACTTGAAACGGCGAGATATTTGGCTTCAAAGCATTATTCAACTGAAAAATCAAGAGAGTTTAATAAAATGTTTATCGGAAGCGATATACCTTTGGCTGATATACCTATGAACATAACAGTTGTTGAAAGGACTAAAAAAATAGGAAAAGATTTAGGCGGTCTTAAATGGATTGTTATGAAAGAGGTTAAAGAAGACGGAATAAAAACAATGAAAGAATCATCGGTAAAAGAGATATGCGATGGATATGTGATTGCCGATACAGCAGACGGAGAAATTAAAATCCCTGCCGACAATATAATAATAGCTGCCGGATATACTCCGAGAAACAGCGATATTACACTGGCATGCCTTGACGAAAGAATATCATACGCAAAAATAGGCGATTGCAGCGGAGTGGGAGACGCGATGAAAGGAATACACGAGGCATACGACCTTTTTCTCAGACTTTTTATAGCATAATTTAATATGACGGGTATTCAAAGCATAGAATGAATTATACAATACATTCGGAGATGAATGGCTTTGATACTTGATACAATAACCGACATGGTCAGTACGTTCGACTATCTCGGCATATTTATCGCAACCTCACTGGAATATGGATGTTTTCCTATATCCAGTGAGGTTTTGCTTCCTTTTATAGGATATTTTGTGTTTAAAGGCAATATGAATTTAATGTTAGCCGTAACAGCTAGCACTATCGGAGGGATTTTCGGAAGTTTTTTTTGCTATTGCTTGGGGAGATTCGGTAAAAATTTTATAGAAAAGCATTTATGTAATAAATTCCCCACCATAAAAAAAGGAATTGACAGCGCCGATAGGGTTTTTAATAAGTACGGCAGGCAATCGGTCTTAATAGCGAGAGTATTTCCTATTGCCCGTACATATATATCAATACCGGCACGACTTGCCGGAATGAATGCAGCTGTATTTGTACTTTATACTTCGATAGGGGCTTTTATATGGAATGTGTTTCTTATTTCAATAGGATACTTTTTGGGAGAATACTGGCAAAATGCAGGAACTTTCATTTCTGAAAATCACATATTGTTTTATATAGTTACTGCATTATTAAGCATAATTTTAATAAAACTTTCAAATAGGAAAATGAAGTAAATAGATTTTTAAAAATGACTTACAACTTTTATACGCTATTTCTTTTTGAAATTTTTTGTAGTATAATTTACTGTATATGAATATCTGCATGATATTTCAATAAAGGAGGCGTTTAAATGGAAAAGTTGGATAAACTTAGGGAATATATCTCGAAGTTTGATAAGCTTTGCATTGCATATTCGGGTGGGGTAGACTCCGACCTTGTAATGAACGTAGCTTATGATATCCTGAAAGATAATGCTATAGCCGTTATCGGAAACGGCGTTATGCTGTCAAGAAAGGATTTAGAAGACGCTGAACGACTTGCCAAGAAGGTAGGAATTAAATATTATATTATAGAAGCAGACGCTTTTGCCGTTAAAGAGTTTAGATTTAACGACCGAAAGAGATGCTATTTTTGCAAGAAAAACATAATGGGCGGAATAATACAAAAAGCAAAGGAATTGGGTTTTGAATTTGTAGCCGACGGAAAAAATGCCGACGACGGAAAGGCGTATAGACCGGGAGCTATGGCCGCAGACGAACTGGGCATAGTAAGTCCGCTTTACGAAGTAGGAATGACAAAGGCTGAAATAAGAGAGGCGGCTGAACTACTCGGACTTGAAACGTGGAACAAAGCTTCAAATTCATGTCTTGCCACAAGATTCCCTTATGATACGGAACTGACAAGAGAAAATTTTGAAAAAGTCGAAAAGGCAGAGTTTCTGATAGCCGAAAAGGGAATACAAAGCGGCAGAGTCAGAGTTCACGGAGATATAGCAAGAATCGAAATACCAAAAGATAAATTTGGTACGTTTATATCAGATAAAGAAATTATTGAGAATATTAAAAAAATCGGTTTCCGATATGTAACGCTGGATTTAGAAGGTTTCAGAAGCGGAAGCATGGATTGAGGTGGATAGGATGAATACAAAAGAAATACTTGTAAAGCTCCAAAATAATGAAATTTCCGTTGATGAAGCCGCCGATATGCTTAAATTGGCTCCGACAAAGGATCTGGGATATGCGGTTGTGGATCATCAGAGAGAAATGAGAAACGGATGCCCTGAGGTTATTTACGGAGAGGGAAAAACAAAAGAGCAGATACTCGGAATAATGAAAAATATGCTCGAAAACGGAACGGAAAATATACTTGCTACGAGAGTAAACGATGAAAAGTACAGTTATATATTAAATGAAATACCTGACGCAAAATATAATAAAGACGCAAAAACCGTAATAGTTGAGAGAAATCCGCTTGTTAAGACAGGAGGCATTGTTCTTGTAGCTACAGGCGGAACATCGGATATACCCGTTGCGGAAGAGGCGGCTGTAACTGCGGAATTCTTAGGAAATAAAGTAGACAGGCTGTATGACGTAGGCGTCGCAGGACTGCACAGGCTTCTTTCCAGAATTGACAGGGTTGAGACGGCAGACGTTATTATCGCAGTAGCCGGTATGGAAGGAGCGTTGGCAAGCGTAATAGGAGGGCTTACGGACAAGCCTGTAATAGCTGTACCTACATCGGTTGGATACGGAGCTAATTTTAACGGACTTTCTTCTCTTCTTTGTATGCTTAACAGCTGTGCAAGTGGAGTTGTTGTTGTTAATATTGATAATGGATTCGGCGCCGGATATACGGCAAACAGTATAAATAAATTGGGGGTATCAAGAAAATGAAAACTTTATATTTTGACTGTAGTTCAGGTATAAGCGGAGACATGACTCTCGGAGCTCTTCTTGACCTTGGCATAGATAAAGAAAAATTTGTTGAAGAATTGTCAAAAATAAATGTTGACGGATATGATGTTGTTTTCGGAAAGGCTGTTAAAAACGGTATAGGTGCAAATAAAGTAGATGTTGTTATAACGCTTGACGGTTATGATGAGGATGGACATCCTGTTGACCATAAACATCATCACGACCATGAGCATTGCCACGATCATGAACACCATCATGACCATGAGCATTGCCACGACCATGAACACCATCATGACCATGAACATCATCATGACCATGAGCATTGTCATGACCACGAACATTGCCATGACCATGAACATCATCA
>URLB01000032.1 GCA_900548595.1 uncultured Eubacteriales bacterium | reverse complement strand
TTTGAACCCGGACCTTTCCCCGAAGAGATGAGAGATGAGGTTGAAAGCCTCCGTCAGATGATTATTGAAGTAGCAGCAGAAAGCATTGATGAATTGCTTGAAAAATATTTTGCAGATGAAGAGCTTACAATAGAAGAGATATACGAAGGTCTCAACGTAGGTGTAAAGGAGAGAAAGATAGCCCCTCTTTTCACAGGTGCGGCTAACTACGGTCTCGGTATTATGCTTCTTATGAATTCCATCAAAAATTTCCTTCCTCCTTCAGTTGAATGTAAACCGGAGTTTGAATGTACAGACCTTAATACGGGTGAAATGGTTATAAGAAAGAATGATGAAGGCGACCATTTCGCAGCTTATGTATTTAAAACAATTTCAGACCCGTACATAGGCCGTTTGAATATTTTCCGTGTTCTTTCCGGAAAGCTTACAAAAGATAAAGTTATTTATAATCCGGAAAAAGATACACAGGAAAAAGTTGCTCATATTTATGTAATAAGAGGAAAAGAGCAGATAGAAGTTGACGAACTTGAAGCAGGAGACATAGGCGCGCTTGCAAAACTTCAGAATACCGCTACTCAGGACACGCTCTGCTCAAGCGTTAACCCCGTTCAGGTAAGCAAGATAGAACTTCCTACATCGGTTTATTCAAGAGCAATTGTTCCTAAGGCAAAAGGCGACGATGATAAGATTGCGGCTGCTCTTGTAAAACTCAGAGAAGAAGACCCTACGATAAAAGTTGAAATCAATAAGGAAACGAAACAGACAATACTTTACGGAGTAGGTGATCAGCAGCTCGACGTTCTTGTATGCAAGCTGAAAAACAAATATAAAACAGACGTTGACCTTGTTGACGTTATAATCCCCTACAGAGAAACAATAAAATCAAAAGTTAAGGTTCAGGGAAAATATAAGAAACAGTCCGGAGGCCATGGACAGTTCGGCGATATTTGGATGGAATTTGAACCGTCGGGCGATATGAGTAAACCTTATGTATTTGAAGAAAAAATATTCGGAGGTTCTGTACCTAAACAGTATTTCCCTGCTGTTGAAAAAGGACTTCAGGAATGTGTAAATACAGGAGTGCTTGCAGGATATCCCGTTGTCGGTCTTAAGGCTACCCTTGTAGACGGCTCCTATCATCCTGTAGACTCGTCCGAAATGGCGTTCAAGATGGCGACGTCTCTGGCATTCAAAGACGGTACGGCAAAGGCTAAACCTACAATTCTTGAGCCGATAGCGCATATGGAAGTAGTTATTCCCGAAAAATATATGGGTGACATCATGGGCGATATTAATAAGCGAAGAGGAAGAATCCTCAGTATGGACGGAATAGACGGAGGAAAGAAATGTATTGTTGCGGAAGTTCCGCTTTCGGAAATATCCAAATACAGTATTGACCTTCGTTCAATGACACAGGGAAGAGGAAGTTATAGTTATAACTTTGAACGTTATGAAGAAGCTCCTGCGGATGTTCAGCAGAAGGTTATTGCGGCAAGAGCTAAATAAATATTAAAAATTAAGTCCCGTAAACAGCAATGTTTTCGGTTACAAGGAAGTATATTTTTCAATTTGGCGGTATAGCCCCGTTCAAGGGCTATACCGCCTTTTCTTGTCTATGGCGATATTGTTCGGCATTTTGCGGAGCATGGTATTAAGGATTTTTCCCGTCCGGCACTCGCAAACATTTTATGCAATCCCATTTATGTCAAGGCCGACCTTGGTATTTATGAGTTTTTCAAAAGTCAAGGGACGGTCATTATCAATGACGCCGCCGACTTTACTGGAATGAACGGGTGCTACTTCTATCGTGGCCGGGGAATGAAAGGCGACACCAAACACAATCTGCAAGGGCATACGCTGGTTATGGCTCCCAGTGAGGACTTGGTTTCTTCTGAACTGTGGCTGAAATGCCGAAAGAAGATTTTAGCCAACGTCAGTTATCAGGCGTGACGAAAAGCGGTCAATACTTGGTTAGCTGGTAAAATCAAATGCGGCAGGTGCCAGAAAGCGTTAAAAGCCGAGGGCAGTTATGGGCGGTGGTACTTCCGTTGCAGCAAGCTTTATAGTTAATACTTTTGTCGGAATGATAATAGTGTGAATAACTAAAAATAACAAAAAAGCAGTTTCAGAACATAACAATATGTTAATGCAAGAAGAGTAAAAAGCAGTGAGAAAATAAAGTCTCGCTGCTTTTTATGTTTATAGTTTTACTATGACAAAACGATATATTTAAATTATAGAAATTAAAATACCCGTTGACTTTGACGTTACGTAAACCGATATAATATAATTATAGTTAGGGGGATGGCAAAATGGAGTATAGTATAAATCAATTGTCAAAATTATCGGGAGTCAGCGCGCGCACTTTACGGTATTACGACGAGATAGGGCTTCTTATTCCATCTAGGATAAACGATGCAGGCTATCGTTTTTACGGAGAAAATGAAGTCGATATGCTGCAACAAATACTGTTTTATAAGGAAAGGGGTTTATCACTGGAAAAAATCCGTTCTATACTATATGATGAAAAATTCGATATGCTGTCAGCTCTTTGCGAGCATTTGGAAGAGTTGGAGAAACAGAGGAAAAGACTGGATAAACTGATTGATACTGTAAAAGATACTATATCGTCTGTGAAAGGAGAAATTACTATGTGTGATTCCGAAAAGTTTGAGATTTTTAAAAAAGACATTGTAAATGAATACAATAATTTGTACGGAGCCGAGGCAAGAGAAAAATACGGTGATGAGGACGTTGATATAGCGATGAATAAAATACTATCAATATCCGAAGAGGGTTATGAAAAGTTTAAAAATCTCGGAAAGAAAGTAAAAGAGGCATTAAAAGAAGCGGTTATTTCTGGAGCTGAACCAGAAAGCGAAATAGGACGAAGCATAACGGCGTTGCATAAAGAATGGCTCGGTTATTCTTGGAAAGAATATGACATACAAAAACACAAAGGCGTCGTAAGCTTGTACATGAATGACGAAAGATTTAAAAAATATTATGATGCGGAACAGGAAGGATGCGCCGAGTTTCTATTAAATGCGGTAATGTTTTGGTCTGGAAAATTTAATTGATAAAATAAAATTTTTGAAAATGAAGAGAACGTATAATGCGTAATATAATATGTAAAAACACTGGGCGGCATAAATCAAAATATGCCGCCTGATGTCTTTTTTAATTTACAACTGCAAGGTAATTGTGGGCGTAATATGGATTTTAATTTTTTATATTCAACATTTTGCCATCTTACATTAGTAATAAATAACTGCCGTTATATAAAAAATTATAATAAACAATATTTAAAAAAAAATAATTGACGACTGATGTTGAAAATGCTCAAATAATTGAATAGTAACAAATATATTTTATGTACAATGCTTTTTATTCGTAATGTGGTTTGCCACGGTTGACAAAAGGTTGCGATAAATGTTAAAATGTCAGACGGTATAAATTTGAGGGAGGAGCAAACAATGAGAAACACTGGTTTTACAAAGGTATATCGTTCAGCTAAGTACCCTTATTTTTTACTTTCTTTTTTTAGTTCTACTAATACAAATTATATTTTTTTCCCGGTGGTGCAGTAGTCTTTAGCTATTGTGTTTGCCGGCTTTTTTATTATAGAAAGGATTAGGCTTATGAAAAACGATTTTAACAGAAAAATAGTCCTTGAAGATGGAAGCGAATATTTTGGATATGGTTTCGGTTACCATACGGACAGAGTTTGCGAGATTGTTTTTAACACATCTATGATAGGATATCAGGAAATAGTTACCGACCCGTCCTATACGTATCAGATGGTAGTTATGACATATCCGCTTATCGGAAACTACGGAATTACGGACGAGGATTTTGAAACAAGAATACCTACCATAGGCGGACTTGTTGTAAGAGAGTATAACGACCTTCCCAGTAACTTCCGTTATACAAAAACATTATCGGAAATACTGGAAGAAAATAAAATTCCCGGAATATGGGGAGTAGATACGAGAAAGATTACAAGAAGCATAAGAGACCTCGGAAGCAGAAAGGTATATATAACAGATATTGATACTCCTAAGGAAGAGGCTCTCAGAATTATAAAAGAAACAGAACTTCCCAAAGACGCCGTTGCACGTGTAAGCTGCAAAAAAAGATGGTATAAGAGAACGTCAAATCATAAATACAATGTTGTAGCCATTGACTGCGGAATGAAGCTTAATATAATAAGAAGCCTTAACAACAGAGGTTGCAACGTCGTTATCATGCCATGGAATTCAACAGCGGAAGAAATAGAAATGCACGAGCCCGACGGAGTATTTATTTCAAACGGCCCCGGAGACCCCGAGGATGTAAAGAATGTTACGGAGCTCATTAAAGAACTTAGAGGAAAGTATCCTATTTTCGGTATATGCCTCGGACATCAGCTTATAAGCCTTGCATACGGCGCTAAAACATACAAGTTGAAGTTCGGACACAGAGGCGGAAACCATCCTGTTAAAAATCTTGAAACAGGAAAGATAGAAATAACAAGCCAGAACCACAGTTATGCCGTCGATATGGAGTCACTCAAAAATACGGATCTTACGGCTACGCATATTAATATTCTGGATAATACTGTTGAAGGCGTTGAATGTAAGAGAGACAAAATTTTCAGCGTACAGTATCATCCCGAAAGTGCGCCCGGACCACAGGACAGCTCATACTTGTTTGACAAATTTATAGATATAATGAAGGAGTGTAAGGAAAATGCCTAAGAGAACTGACCTAAAAAAAATACTGGTTATCGGATCCGGCCCGATTGTTATCGGACAGGCCGCAGAATTTGACTATGCCGGTACGCAGGCATGTCTCGCTCTTAAAGAAGAAGGATATGAAGTAATACTTGCGAACTCAAATCCCGCTACAATAATGACGGATACGACAATTGCGGATAAAGTATACATGGAGCCGCTTACACCCGAATACCTTGCTAAAATAATCAGAATGGAAAGACCCGACGCCATTGTACCAGGTATCGGAGGACAGACAGGTCTGAACCTTGCAATGGAACTTTCAAAAAACGGAGTGCTTGAGGAATGCGGCGTTGAAATGCTCGGTACAAGCAGGGAAAGTATAGAAAGAGCAGAGGACAGAGAACTTTTTAAAGAATTATGTATTTCTCTGGGAGAACCTGTACTTCAGTCGGAAATAGCTACTTCAATAGAGCATGGACTTGAAGTTGCGGAAAAAATCGGATACCCCGTAGTTCTTCGTCCTGCGTTTACTCTCGGAGGAACAGGCGGCGGATTTGCCGATAACGAAGAAGAATTTAAAGATATAATGAAAAATGCTCTTCAGCTTTCACCTGTACATCAGGTACTTGTGGAAAAGAGCATAAAAGGCTACAAAGAGATAGAGTATGAAGTAATGCGCGATGCAAATGACACTGCCATTACAATTTGTAACATGGAAAACATAGACCCCGTAGGTATCCATACGGGAGATTCCATAGTAGTTGCGCCAAGCCAGACTCTTACAAATAAAGAGTATCACCTCCTTAGGGACAGCGCCCTTAAAATTATCAGAGCGCTTAAAATAGAGGGAGGCTGCAACGTACAGTTTGCCCTCGATCCCGAATCATTCAGCTATTATCTTATAGAGGTTAACCCCAGAGTATCACGTTCATCGGCGCTTGCTTCTAAGGCGAGCGGTTATCCTATAGCGAGGGTATCCGCAAAGATTGCCGTAGGTATGCACCTTGATGAGATAAGATTGGCAAATACGCCTGCAAGTTTTGAGCCTGCTCTTGACTATATAGTTACAAAAATGCCGAGATTCCCGTTTGATAAGTTTGCAACTGCGTCAAACAAACTCAGCACACAGATGAAAGCCACGGGAGAGGTAATGAGTATCGGCAGAACGCTTGAAGAAAGTTTACTTAAGGCTGTTCGTTCTCTTGAGATAGGCGTATGTCATCTCTATATGCCTAAGTTTGACAATATGTCTACAGAGGAACTTCTTAAATATATTACTATAGGAACGGACGACAGAATATATGCCATTGCCAAGCTTCTCAGAGACGGCATAGACGCAGGAATGATATGTAATGCAACACAGATAGATATGCTGTTCCTTGAAAAGATAAAGAACATAGTTGATTATGAGACTGTACTTGCGGAAAATAAGGGAAATATCGATGTTCTTTATAAAGCAAAGAAGATGGGATTCTCAGATAAATATATCGGTATTCTTTGGGGAATGAGCGATACGGATATCTATAATATAAGAAAAGAACATAATATGTTCCCTGTATATAAGATGATAGATACTTGTGCTTCGGAGTTTGACAGTTATATCCCGTACTTCTATTCAACTTACGAGGAAGAAAACGAATCTGTCGTAAGCGATAAAAAGAAAATAGTTGTTCTCGGCTCAGGCCCTATTCGTATAGGTCAGGGCGTTGAATTCGACTATTCAACAGTTCATGCCGTTAAGACAATAAAGGAAAACGGATACGAAGCAATTATTATAAACAATAACCCCGAAACAGTATCAACAGATTATACAACAAGCGATAAACTCTATTTTGAGCCGCTTACTCCGGAAGACGTAATGAACGTAATCGAGTTGGAGAAGCCTATAGGAGTTATTGCCAGTCTCGGCGGACAGACAGCGATAAATCTTGCGGAACCTCTTATGGAAAGAGGCGTTAAGATAATAGGAACTGACAGCGAAGCGATAGAAAGAGCCGAAAACAGAGATTCATTTGAAAAGGTAATGCAGGAACTTAATATACCTCAGCCTAAAGGCGTAGCTGTAACAAGCCTTGAAGCAGGATTTAAAGCGGCTGAAGAAATAGGCTATCCTGTTCTTGTAAGACCAAGCTATGTTCTCGGCGGACGTGCAATGCAGATAGTTTCTAAGGAAGAAGACCTCAGAGAATATCTTAAAACGGCTGTTGAAGTAAACGAGGATCAGCCTGTACTTGTAGACAAATATATTGTCGGTAAAGAACTTGAGGTTGACGCTATTTGCGATGGTACCGACGTATTTATACCCGGAATAATGGAGCTTGTCGAGAGAACAGGTATCCATTCGGGAGACAGTATAAGCGTATATCCCACGTTCAGCGTATCACAGAAGGCAAAGGACAAAATTATTGAGTATACAAAGAAACTCGGTCTTGGTATAGGGATTGTCGGTCTTTATAACATACAGTTTATTGTTGATAAAAATGAGGACGTTTATGTTATAGAGGTTAATCCACGTTCATCAAGAACAGTTCCTTTCCTTTCAAAGGCTACGGGCTATTTCCTTGCCGATATAGCTACTCTTGTAATACTCGGCGTAAGCCTTAAGGAACAGGGATTTACAGAATGCTATGCAAAGGAAAAGAGCACATGGTATGTTAAAGCTCCGGCGTTCTCATTCTCAAAAATAAGCGGTCTTGACGCATACCTTTCACCTGAGATGAAGTCAACAGGCGAAGCAATCGGTTATGATGAAAAGCTTACAAGAGCTATGTATAAGGCGCTTCAGGCTTCGGGCATAGCGCTTACAGACCACGGAACGGTTCTGGTTACGGTTGCCGACGAAGATAAAGAGGAGACTTTCCCTCTTGTACAGAGATTCTACAAACTCGGATTTAATATAGTTGCTACGGAAATGACAGCAGACTATTTAAAAGAAAGAGGAATAAAGACAAGAGTATACGGAAAAATATGTGAAGGCAATGATGAAATACTCCGTGATATAAGAAGCGGAAAGATAAATTATGTAATAAATACAAGAGCTATACTTTCCGGCAAGCACTATGAAGACGGATATATAATAAGAAGATGCGCCGTTGAAAATAATGCGACAATGTTTACTTCTTTGGATACAGTAAGAATGTTACTGGAAGTTCTTGAAGAAATGACAATCGGAATTTCAACAATAGACGGTAAATAATTTAAAAGACAAAAGTCCCTGAAATTTGTGTTTCAGGGACTTAATTTATAGTTTAATTTATTTTCAGTATGTAAAGAACTGACTCCAGTAATATGTATTTCCGCTCTTATAGCATCCGACGCCTATTGTCGTAAAGTTTCTGTTCATTATATTAGCTCTGTGTCCCGGAGAGTTCATCCATGCGTTTACGACTTCCTGAGGAGTTTTCTGTCCGTAGGCTATATTTTCACCGGCGCCTGAATATTTTGCTCCTACATCTTGAAGAGCTGTGAAACATTCCGAACCGTCAGGTCTTGTATGAGAAAAATCAGTTACTATTTCCTGCGCTCTTATCTGTGCGGCTGACTGCACAGTACTGTCGCTTTTTAATGGGGAAAGACCTTCCTTATTCCTTTCAATATTTACAAGACGAACGACTTCTGCGGCAAAGCGGCTTTCTGAGGTGTTTTCATTATTATTTTCATTTTCGTTATTATCGCCGGAATTGTCTTCATTTGGTTTATTCGGTTTATCATCATTAGGCTTTTCGGGTTTTTCAAAGTCAGGCCTATTGGGATTACAGTTGCCGTTATTACCGTTTATGCATTGCCATATATTGGTACAATCAGGAAAGCAGGAATTTAATAAATCGGATATATCTGAATTTTCGATACAGTTTTTGTTGTTAAAATTTGTATCATATCCGTTTAAATATTTAACGGCAAAACGGTTAAAGCTATTATTTGAATATCTGTTTGAGGAATAGTTTTTTGTTGAGGCAAGGGCGTTTGTTGAAGATAAAATCATCATTGCCGCCGTAAGGCTTACTAATACTTTCTTTTTCATAGAATCACTCCTAAATATTAAATTTATATTACGTTTTTGTTACATACATATAATAACGCTTCCTTTCTATGTATTCAATGGTATATTATGGAACATACTAGAAGCCTAAAAATAAAAAATTACCTCAAAATGCCGATATTACTGGGTTTTGGAGAAGATATTGCGTAAACAAAAAGAAATGTGGCAATATATTCCTGATGATTGTTTACGAAATAGAGTAAACATGATATTATAAAAGCGGAGGAGAGGAGATATTTTGGTAGAAACAATAACATTTGATAACGGACTGAGAGTTGTTCTGGAGGATATTCCTTATGTCCGCTCTATAGCTTTCGGAATTTGGATAAATACAGGGACTCGCTGTGAGAGAGCTGATGAAAACGGCGTTTCCCATTTTATTGAGCATTTGATGTTTAAAGGCACGCAAAAAAGGACGGCTAAAGATATTGCGGAAGAAATGGACGCAATGGGCGGTCAGATAAACGCCTTTACAACAAAAGAATATACATGCTATTATACAAGGACATTGGACAGGCACTTTGACCATGCTCTTGATGTTTTAAGCGATATGATTTTGCATTCAAAGTTCGATGACAATGATATAATAAAGGAACGTGAAGTAATAGAAGAAGAAATAGATATGTATCTTGACGCTCCCGAAGAACTTGTTCACGACGCATTGGAAGAGGCTGTATGGAGAGAGACAAGCCTCGGTATGCCAATATGCGGTACGAATGAATCTTTATCGAAAATGGATAGCAGTGTAATAAGAAACTATTATAACCGCACATACAGACCTCAAAATGCCGTAGTTGCCGTAACCGGAAATTTTGATAAAGAAGATATGATAAGAAAGTTGGAAAATGTTTTCGGAAAATGGGATAGCAGCGGATATGTTGCGGCTGATTATTTGCCTGCGACATATGTTCCGACAGTGCTTACGATAGACAAAGATGTAGAGCAAATACACATGTGTTTTACGTTTAAAGCGCCTAAAAGAGACAGCAAACACAGATATTCATTGGCGGTGCTTAACACTTTGTTCGGCGGAGGAATGAGTTCAAGGCTTTTTCAGAAAATAAGGGAAGAAGAAGGACTTGTATATACGATTTACAGTTACACTTCGGCATACAGCGATACGGGAATTATGACTGTATATGCGTGTTCAAGTCCGCAGAAAGCGGAAAATGTTATCAACAGTGTGTTTAAGGAAATAAAACGTCTTAAAACAGAAAAAATAGAGGACAAGCTTATAGAAGTAACAAAGGAACAAATAATAAGCAACTATATTATAAGCAGCGAGAGTACGGCAAGCCGTTTGAGCAGCAACGGAGGCGGTATGATTTTATCGGGAAAAGTGCTTCCGATGGAAGAAATATTGGAAAAAATGGAATTAGTAGATTACGACGCCGTAAAAGAAGCTATTGATGAGATATTTATTGCCGATAATCTCAGCTTTTCGGCAGTCGGTAACATAAATAATATTGACTTTAGGGGATTAATAGAAAATGGAAAAAAACTTTTATATAACAAGGACTGATGACGCTAAGGATTTACCTCTTCCGCAGTATATGTCGGAAGGTGCGGCAGGAATGGATTTATATGCCAATATACACGAAGATATATTGGTTAGAAGAGGCGAAATAAAGCTTATTCCCACGGGAATAAAAATAGCTTTGCCCGAAGGATATGAGGCGCAGATAAGACCGAGAAGCGGACTTGCACTGAAAAACGGCATTACACTGGTTAATACGCCGGGAACCGTTGATTCCGACTATAGAGGAGAAATAGGCGTTATATTGATAAACCATGGAGTTACAGGTTTTCTTATAAAAAGAGGAGACCGCATTGCACAAATGGTAATAAACAAATATGAAAAAATAGAGTGGACGGAATGTGAGAATCTGGATGAAACTAAACGTGCCGACGGCGGATTCGGACATTCTGGAATATAAAAATATTTATAATATGGACTGTTTATTATAATATAATAAAAACAGTATGCGATTTAGAGCTGAATTTATTTTTATTGTATTTTAATAGAAACAAGAAAAACCGACTTATAATTAAAATAAGTCGGTTTTTTGCTATGTGTAATATTAAGAAAATATATTTTATCCAAGAATGTCTTTAAGGACATCTTTCATTGTATAAAATCCCGCTTTACAGCCTGAAAGGTATTTTGCGGCTTTTACCGCACCGACAGCAAATATTTCCTTTGAAGCCGCATGGTGGTTTATTTCTATTATTTCATCTTTTCCTGCAAAAATAACATCGTGGTCTCCGACTATACTTCCGCCTCTGACAGCATGTATGCCGAGTTCGTTTTTATCACGTTTTTCTCGTTTCTGTGAACGGTCGTATACATATTCGTATTTATTTTGACACACTTCGTTTATCGCATCGGCAATTGCAAGAGCGGTTCCGCTTGGTGCGTCGATTTTCTGATTATGGTGTTTCTCGACAATTTCAATGTCAAATCCCGAGTCGGCGAGAGCGAGAGCCGCCTTTTGTACAAGAGAGAACAAAAGATTTACACCTACGGACATATTTGCGCTTTTTAATACCGCAACATTTTTAGATGTACTTATAACTTGCTCGTTCAATTCGTCCGAGAAGCCTGTTGTGCATAAAACAACGGGTATCTGTTTTTTTTCAGCATACTCAAGAAGAGTGGGAACAGCGGACGCAGTTGAAAAATCTATTATAACATCGGCATCCACATCACAGTCGAATACAGATTTAAAAACAGGAAAATCAGCGTTTTCACCAAAGGGGTCTATTCCCGCAACAAGTTCGCAGTCGGGATCGTCATTTACAAGCTGACACACTACTTTTCCCATTTTCCCACAACAACCATGCATTATAACTTTTATCATATTAATTACCTCATTTTAAAAGACCGAATTTTTTAAGTTCACTTTTTACATATCCGATATGCTCTTCGCTTATACCTACTAACGGAAGTTTGCATGGACCTACGCCATAGCCGAGTATATTCATCGCTTCTTTAACCGGCATAGGATTTACATCGCAGAACATAGCGTCAAAAATACCGAGAATATCCAACTGTATTTGACGGGCTTTGTCATGATTACCGTTGAAATAGGCTTCGCATATATCATGCATTTCATCGGGAATTATATTAGCCGTAACTGAAATTACACCTTTTCCTCCAAGAGAAAGTATCGGAAGAGTCTGATCGTCGTTTCCCGAATAAATATCAAAAGAAGAACCACATAAAGCCGCTGTTTTAGCTACTGAGGATATGTCGCCCGTAGCGTCTTTTACGGCAACAATATTCGGAATTTTTGAAAGTTCGGCACATGTTTCGGGAGCTATTTTCATTCCTGTTCTTCCGGGTACATTATAAAGAATTATCGGAATATTAACGGCTTCCGCAATAGCCGTATAGTGTGCTATAAGACCTTTCTGGGACGTTTTATTGTAGTACGGAGTTACAATTAAAAGTCCGTCGGCGCCTGCTTTTGCCGATTCTTTTGCAAGACTTACGGCATGAGCGGTATCATTGCTTCCGGCGCCTGCGATAACCGGCATTCTTTTATTTATATGTTTTGCCGCAAGTCTAACACATTCGATTTGATCTTTATCGTCAATTGTAGAAGCTTCGCCTGTTGTACCGCATATTAATACAGCGTCTGTTTTATGCTCCAGATGATAGTCCAAAAGCTCGATAAATTTATCGAAATTTATTGAACCGTCATCATTAAACGGTGTAACAAGCGCAACACATGAACCTGTGAATATAGACATATTTATTACCTCCAAGTCTGTATATTTGTTACCGACAGAGAATTATTTGATTGAATCAATAAGTATTTCAGCTATCTGTACTGCGTTTGTAGCCGCGCCTTTTCTGATATTATCGGCAACTACCCAAAGGTTTAAGCCGTTGTCAACACTCTCGTCTTTTCTTATTCTTCCTACATAAACGCTGTCTGTTCCGGCCGCATCAAGGGCAAGGGGATACTCGTTATTTGCAGGGTTATCCACAACAACAACTCCGGGGGCTTCCGCAAGAATTTTGCGAGCTTCATCAACGTCAACAGGGTTTTCAAACTCTATATTGATGGCTTCGGAATGGCTGTTGAATACGGGAACTCGAACGGTTGTAGCAGTAACCTTTAAATCGGGGTGATGAAGGATTTTTCTTGTTTCCCATACCATCTTCATTTCCTCTTTTGTATATCCGTTATCAAGGAAAACATCTATATGAGGGAGGCAGTTTCCGGCTATCTGATGAGGGAATTTCTTAGGTTCTTCACCTTTAAGACCGTTTTCGAGGTCATTCCAGCCTGCAACGCCTGCTCCCGATACAGCCTGATATGTAGAGTAAACGACACGTTTGATTTTATATTTATCGTCAAGAGGTTTAAGAACTGCCATAGCCTGTATTGTAGAGCAGTTTGGATTTGCGATTATTCCGCTGTTCCATGCAATATCCTCGGGGTTACATTCGGGGACGATAAGAGGAACCTTGGGATCCTGTCTCCATTGAGCTGAATTATCAACAACTATGACTCCGTGCTCGGCAGCTATAGGTGCATATTTTTCACTTGTAGAGCCGCCTGCCGAAAACAGCGCTATATCTATCGGCTTATCGAAGGAATGTTCGGTAAGTTCCTCCACTGTATATTCTTTGCCGTCATATTCGACTTTTGTTCCGGCTGAACGTTTTGACGCCATAAGATAAAGGTTTTCAATAGGAAAATTTCTTTCTTTAAGCACTTTTAAAAATGTCCTGCCGACCATACCTGTTGCTCCTACAACAGCAAGATTTACTTTTTTCATCAAGAACACTCCCTTTTATGTTATTTATACATTTTTTAGAATTGATTAACAAATGTAAATCAGATATTTAAATTATAACTGAAAATAGAGAAAAATACATGTCTGAAAACTATATTGTCGAATGTATTTTTATTTATGCAGGCTTTTCACATATAAGCGGATAAGCCTTGTAAAAGGCAAAAACAGCAGTGTAAAAGCAGAAATACAGTTTTGTTTTAACCTCTTATTTCATTATATATTAAATATAAAATAAGCTATTTTAAATTTTGTTTTATATACTATCACCAAAACATTATACTGTCAATAAATTTGAAGTTTACAGCTTATAAATATGCAATTATGTGTAAATACTAGTATAAATAAAAATAAATTTGGGAGTGTTTATTTATGAAAACAGATAAAAAGAAAGATAAACCTTTGTTTGACCTGACAACTGAGGTTGGAAGATTAAAATTAGAAATAGCGGAGGAACTCGGACTGAAAGAAAAAATCGAAAAAAACGGATGGAAAAGTTTAACATCCAGAGAAAGCGGAGCCATGGGTGGTAAGCTTTCGGGAAGAATGAGAAAGAATAAGACGAAAGAAAATTGATAAATTATGTTGAAAATAATCTGTAAATTACGTATAATTATTTAATTGTGAATGTGTCTGCTGAAATTAATGTATTTAGATAAAGAAACGGTGATATTATGGGCGCATATGAAAGCTTTGCATCTGTATACGATATGTTTATGAGCGATGTCGACTATGACAGATGGGTGGAGTATGTAGAGGAAATATGGAAAAAGTTTAATATAGATCCTAAAATAGTGTGCGAGCTTGGCTGCGGTACGGGAAATATAACACTGCGTTTGGCTGAAAACGGAAGAGATATGATAGGTATAGATCTTTCCGCGGATATGCTTTCGGAAGCAAAGAATAAGGCGTCTGTACAGGGTCTGGACGTGCTTTTTCTGTTGCAGGATATGAGAGAGTTCGAGCTGTACGGAACCGTAAACTCCATAATTTCTTTGTGCGACAGCCTTAACTATATCACCGAGGACGAAGATATGCAGCAGGTTTTTAATCTTGTTAATAATTACCTGCATCCCGGGGGAATTTTTGTATTCGACCTTAATACCGAATATAAATTTAAAAATATTTACGGTGAAAACACATTTTCAGAGGTTGATGACGACGCTGTTTATATATGGGAAAATTATTACGATGAAGAAGAAAGGATAAACGAATATTATCTTAATTTCTTCGTAAAAAACAGCGGCGGTACATATGACAGAACTCAGGAAGAACATTACGAAAGAGCATACAGTCTTGATGAAATTAAGAAATTTATAAAAAACAGCGGAATGAAATTTGAGGCCGCCTATGATGCGTTTACTTTTGAGCCTGTAAGAGATGACAGCGAACGTATATATGTGGTGGCAAGAGAAGTGCTTAAAAAGGAGAAATGAAAATGGGAGACTATATACTTAGGGCAACAGCAGCCAATGACAGTATAAGAGCCTTTGCGGCTACAACAAAGGATACTGTACAGAAAGCAAGAGAATTACATGACACTACGCCTGTGGCGTCAGCGGCTCTGGGCAGACTGCTTACGGCAGGAGCAATGATGGGCGTAATGCTTAAAAACGAAGATGATTTGGTAACTCTTCAGATAAAAGGAGACGGACCTCTTGAAGGAGAATTGGTAACAGCCGACTGCAAAGGACGGGTAAAAGGATATGTCTTTAATCCTCATGTAGATATACCGCCTAAATCGCCCGAAAAACTTGATGTAGGCGGAGCAGTAGGAAAAGGTTTTCTGACAGTTATAAAGGATCTGGGACTTAAAGAGCCGTATGTTGGCAAAACAGAACTTATTTCCGGCGAAATAGCTGAAGATATAGCATATTATTATGCCACAAGCGAGCAGGTAGCTTCTGCGGTTGCTTTGGGAGTACTTGTTGACAAAGATACTTCCATAAAAGAAGCCGGCGGTTTTATTATCCAGCTTATGCCAGGTGTCAGTGAGGAAATAATATCAAAGCTTGAATTCAGAATAAATACAATACCTTACATTACCGAACTGCTTTCAATGGGAGATACTCCGGAGTCGATACTTAATCTTATTCTCGGGGATATGGACTTAAAGATAATTGATAAAATACCGACTGAATATTTTTGCGGATGCAGCAGAGAACGAGTAGAGAAAGCGCTTTTAGCAATAGGGGAGAAAGATTTGCAGCAGCTTCTTGAAGAGGACAAAAAAGCGGAACTTTCATGCCATTTTTGCAATAAGGTTTATAACTTTGATGAAAATGATCTTAAAAGGCTTCTTGATGAGGCAAAGAAAAAATAATATTCATCGGGGGTATTTTAATGAGGTACGGCTTTGCTTTAACGGCTAAGGCGCTTATTATAAAGGGAGATAAAGCTCTGATTCTAAGAAGGAGCGAAAAGGAAATCAAAAGCAGTTATTTTAATAAAAATGAGCCTTGGGACCTTCCGGGCGGAAGCGTGCGTTTTTATGAAAACTGCATGGAGGGGCTTTTAAGAGAAATCGATGAGGAAACGTCTCTTAAAGTAAAGGTTATAAAACCATTACGTATATTTGATATAATAAAGAATCATGTACACATGACGATATTTACATATCTCTGTACATATCGTTCGGGTAACGTTATCTTGAGCGACGAACATGAAAGTTATTATTGGCTGACTCTTAAAGAGGCGGAAGAGATGAAACTTCCTCCATGGATAATAAAAGATATAAAGTCAGCTTTTAACGAAATAAAAAAACAGTGATGAAAGTAAAATTCATCACTGTTTTTTTATTATTCGTTAATACTTACTTCGGAAACAGCTTTTTCGGCAAAACTGTTGTCGACAAATTCATCAAATTCAACACGTTTGGAAAGCTCTCCGCCTTCTTCCATTATATCCTCAAAAAGATTGAGACTTTCTTCACTGTATACAGGATCTTTTTTCCAAGTATCCTGAGACTTGTATCTTTCAACTATGCCTGTAAGCGCTTCAACGTCATTTTCGGGGAAATACGGCTGTATAAGTTCTGCAATTTCAGATGAAGTATGACTTTCTACCCAAAGCTGACCTTTGTAAATTGCATTAGTAAATTTCTGGATTATATCGGGATTGTTATTTATATAGTCGGAAGTCGCCATGTAAACAGTATAAGGCACAAATCCCGATTCCGTTCCGAGAGACGCCGTTACATGTCCGATACCTTGCTGTTCAAGGGAAGTAGCGGTAGGCTCAAACTCAACTGTATAATCTCCTACATCGGCGGCAAATGCCCCGGCTGTAGATTCAAACGAGATATTGTTTA
>URLB01000031.1 GCA_900548595.1 uncultured Eubacteriales bacterium | reverse complement strand
TGACAGAGGTCGGAGATGGCTTAAATGACGAGGAAAGAAGAATTTTTTATAAAGGACTGAGCGTTATTTCCGATAAACTTACAAAAATTTGCGATAATTAGAGGAGATTGACTATGAATTGTTTAAGAAAAGTATATTGTCGTACATACCAAACTGCTTTTAGGATAGCGCTGCCTATACTTCCGTATAAAACTCCGAAACTTTTGGAAAAAGTTGACGATTTGCCGGGGCTGTTAAAAAAACAGGGTATAAACAGAGTGCTTATGGTAACAGACAAAAGTATAAGGAATCTGGGAATAACCGAGCATTTGGAAAAATCTCTTTACAGAGCAAAAATCAGATGTTTTGTATATGATGATACTACGGCTAATCCGACTACTGATAATGTTGAGTACGCTGTAAAAATGTATGTCAAAAACAAATGCAGCGCGCTGATTGGTTTCGGAGGAGGGTCGTCAATAGACTGTGCAAAGGCAGTAGGGGCAAGAATAGCGAAACCGAAAAAAAGTCTTCAAAAAATGAAAGGCATACTTAAAGTGCGAAAAAAACTTCCGTTGCTTACGGCTGTGCCGACAACTGCCGGAACGGGAAGCGAGACAACGCTTGCGGCAGTCATAACGGACAGCAGGACAAGACATAAATATCCTATAAATGATTTTGTGCTTATACCGAAATATGCCGTACTGGATCCTGAGGTTACAAGATCGCTTCCCAAAAGCATAACGGCGACAACAGGTATGGATGCGCTTACACATGCTGTGGAAGCGTATATCGGCCGTTCTACAACAAAGGAAACAAGAGCGCAGGCTATAGAGGCAGTACAACTGATATTTGACAATATATTCAAAGTATATGAAAACGGAAACGATATGGAAGCAAGAAAAAATATGCTTTACGCTTCATATCTGGCAGGCTGCGCATTTACAAAAAGCTATGTGGGATATGTTCATGCGGTAGCCCATACATTGGGAGGAAGATATAATGTTCCGCACGGACTTGCCAATGCGGTACTCCTTCCGTATGTACTGGAAGATTACGGCTCAAGCGCATATAAGAAACTGCATGAACTTGCGGTCTCTGTGGGAATATCAAGTTTTAGCGAAAGTGATAGAGTCGGAGCGGAAAAGTTTATTACTGCTATTAAAAAGATGAATGAAAAAATGAATATTCCGAAAACGATAAAGGGAATAAAAGCAAAGGATATACCGAGACTGGCAAAATATGCGGATAAAGAAGGAAACCCGCTTTATCCGGTTCCCAAACTTATGGACGATAAAGAGCTTCGCAAGTTTTATTATAAGGTTATGGAGTGATAACAAATGAAAAAAGAAGAGATAGAAAGTATAGTAAAAAAACAGCGAAAGTTTTTTGACAGCGGAAAAACACATAATACGGAATTTAGAATAAACTCATTGAAGAAATTAAGATTTACAATTAAAAAGTATGAAAATGAAATTTGCGCGGCATTAAAGGCTGATTTGGGTAAAAGCAGATTTGAAAGTTATATGTGCGAAGTGGGACTTGCTTTAAGCGAAATTTCATACATGATTAATCATACAAAGAAGTTTGCGGCTGAGAAAAGAGTTGTTACACCGCTGGCTCAGTATGTATCGAGAAGTTATGTAAAACCTTCTCCATACGGAGTTACTCTTATAATGAGTCCTTGGAATTACCCGTTTATGCTGACAATAGATCCTTTAGCAGACGCAATAGCCGCCGGAAATACGGCTGTTCTTAAGCCGAGCGCCTATTCTCCAAATACAAGCGAGGTAATCAAAAAAATAATAGACGAATGTTTTAAACCTGAATATGTTGCTGTTATAACAGGAGGAAGAAAAGAAAACAGCTGCCTGTTGAGCGAGAAGTTTGACTATATATTTTTTACGGGAAGCCAAGCTGTCGGCAGGGAAGTTATGAGACATGCGGCAGACAATCTTACTCCTCTTACGTTGGAGCTAGGCGGAAAGAGTCCATGTATAGTAGATGATACGGCTAAAATAGAATTGGCGGCAAAACGTATCGTATTCGGTAAATTTTTAAATTGCGGTCAGACATGTGTTGCCCCTGATTATATATATTGCGATGAAAAAATAAAAGACAGACTTATAACCGAAATCGTAAAACAGATAGAAAAACAGTTCGGAAAAAAGCCTTTGCTTAACGGTAATTACGGAAAAATAATAAACGAAAAACACTTTAATCGTATTTTGTCTCTTATCGATGAAGAAAAGACTGTTTTCGGCGGAGAATGTGAAGAGAACGGACTGAGAATCGAACCTACGGTAATGGATAACGTTAAGTGGAACGACGCGGTAATGAAGGAGGAAATATTCGGACCTGTACTCCCTATATTGACTTTCAAAAATATAGGAGAGGCAGTAAAGAAAATAAACTCTATGGCTCATCCTCTTGCCCTTTATATATTCTCAGAAAATAAAAGAAATATAAAATATGTAACGGAAAGGTGCGCCTTTGGCGGAGGCTGCGTAAACGATACGATAATACACTTGGCAACAAGCAATATGGCTTTCGGAGGCGTGGGAGAAAGCGGTATGGGAGGATACCACGGAAAAGCAGGATTTGAAGCGTTTTCGCACAAAAAGAGTATCGTTGATAAAAAAACATGGATGGATTTGCCGTTCAGATACCAACCGTATAAACAGATTAATGAAAAGATAATAAAAATGTTTTTGAGATAAGATAGTTATAAAAAGACCGAAAATTCGGTCTTTTTTAGATAGGGTAAGATGAGGGTTTATTTGGGAGTATTCTTACATAGCGGATTAGAAATATTATATTTGTTTAAAATGACTGTTTAAAAATAAATATTAGATGATTTAATTACCTATCGGTTTGATAGGGATTGACAAACATATATTCCGGCAGTACAATATAACCGCTTGGAAAGCGTCCTGCGGTTATGCGGGAATAAGGAGGATTTTATATGTTGGAACTTAAAAATATAAGATGGAGCGTTCCCGACGGAGAAGAAATTTTAAAGGGAATCAGCCTTAAAATACCGGACGGAAAACTGACTGTCATTACAGGACCTAACGGAGGCGGAAAGACATCGTTGGCAAAACTGATAGCCGGACTGGAGAAGCCTTCTTCGGGACAGATATTTCTTGACGGAGAGGATATAACCGATTGGGATATAACAAAAAGAGCGAAACACGGAATAGGTTATGCATTTCAGCAGCCTGTCCGCTTTAAAGGTCTCAGCGTGAGAGATTTATTGGAACTTTCGGCAGGCGAAAAACTGCATGAAAGTACAATATGCGATATACTCGGAGATGTCGGTTTATGCGCTAACGATTATATAGACAGAGATGTTGACGCCAGTCTTTCCGGAGGAGAGAGCAAAAGGATTGAGATAGCTACGGTTCTTGCAAGAAAAAATGTAAAAATGCTCGTTTTCGATGAGCCTGAAGCCGGAATTGACTTATGGAGTTTTACAGGACTTATAGACGCATTCCAGAAGATAAAAACCAAGCATAACGAATCATTGCTCATTATATCTCATCAGGAACGTATATTGGATATAGCCGATAATATAATAGTAGTTGCCGACGGTAAAATCCGTACGGAGGGAGCAAGAGACGACATACTGCCAAATCTGCTTTCGGGAGAAAAAGGGGCAAGATGTCCCCTCGGAAAAGACAGAAAAGGAGTTGAGTAACAATGAACAGTATTACGGAATCATTGCTTAAAATAGTATCAGACTGGAAAGGCGTATATTCAGGAGCGTTTAATATAAGAGAAAACGGCTCATGCGCGGGAAGACAGTCTTCAAAAAATGTGCGTATCGAATCAAAAATCGGACTTCCGGGACTCGATATACATATCAGTCCTAATACAAAGGGAGAAACGATATATATACCGGCATGCGTAACACACGGAGATGTAAACGACCTTGTTTATAATGACTTTTTTATCGGAGAGGGCGCGGACATTGTAATCGTAGCAGGCTGCGGAGTTCATACTGATAATGAAGAAGAGGCAAGACATAACGGAATACACAGATTTTTCCTTGAAAAGGGAGCAAAAGTACTATATAAAGAAAAACATGTCGGAACAGGAAACGGAACAGGGATAAAAAGGATAGACCCCGTTACTGACGCGGAACTTGCCGAAGACTCTGTTTTGGAGATGGATACAGTTCAGCTTTCGGGAGTTGATAAAACAACGAGAACGACAAGGGCAAAACTGGGAGCAAGGGCAAAACTTATAATACGAGAGCGCATACTTACCGACAATGATGAAATGGCAAAAACGGACTTCAGCGTATCAATGGACGGAGAGGACGCAGGCGTAGACCTTATTTCACGTTCTGTGGCAAAAGGTAATTCATATCAGGAATATCATTCCGTTATAAAAGGAAACTGCCGTTGTACAGGACATTCGGAGTGTGATGCTATACTGGTAGGAAACGGAAAGGTAAACGCAGCCCCCGAACTTTATGCAGGAGACCTAAACGCTTCTCTTATACATGAAGCCGCCATAGGAAAAATAGCCGGAGAGCAGATAATTAAGCTCAGAACATTGGGATTGACGGAAGAGGAAGCCGAAGCAAAAATAATAGAAGGATTTTTAAAAGCATAACAAATAAAGAAAGCCTGTGTAGATTTTATTTTGCACAGGTATTTTATTGGGATTAATAAATGTACATATAAATTCAATACAGCGCCGAACCGATAAGACTTACAATGTAATAAACACTTCTTTAAGAATTTATTAACAGTCTGGAAAATGAATATAAACTTTGATATAATGCGGTCAGTTAGTACAGATAATATTGTCTGTATTAAAATTTTAGAAAAATATAAATGAGAAGGAGAATATTTATGAAAAAATTATTAGCGTTAATCCTTGCAGGTACTTTTGTATTTTCGGCTGTGGGATGTCAGAACAAGCAGGAATCAACAGGTCAATCAACGGAACAAGAAAGCGTTGTAGTAAAAGATTCCTTGGAAATATTGAATAACGTATGGGAAAGCTATACGGATGATAACAAGTTTGCCGCCATGGGAGGAGACTATAATCAGATGACGGAAAATGCTCCCGGAAAATTTGATGTAAGCGATAAGGAAAGTCTCGGCTCACTTTTAGTTGTTCCCGAAGATGCTGCGGTAATGATAGACGACGCCGCAAGCCTTATTCATGCAATGAATGCAAATACATTTACAAGCGGGGCATTCCATGTAACGGATGAAGCTGATGTGGAAAAATTCGCAGGTTCTTTAAAAGATGCCATAATAAATAATAAATGGATATGCGGCGCTCCCGAAACCGCTGTATTATTCCAAATAGGAGACCAGTATGTTGTTTCGGCTTTCGGAAACGCTGAAATGGTTGAGTATTTTAAAACTCAGTTAACTTCGGCATATCCTACAGCTGAGATACTTGCGGAAGAGAGTTTATAAAATGTTATTTTCAAGTATACCGTTTATATACTATTTTTTACCATGCGTTCTTATTGCTTATTTTATAGTACCGTTTAAACTGAAGAATCTTGTGCTGCTTTTATTCAGCTTGGTTTTTTATTCATGGGGAGAACCACGGTATATTTTTCTGATGATGTTTTCTATAGCAATTGCTTTTGCAGAGGGATTGCTGATAGAAAAGGCAGACGGAAAAAAGGCAAAATGGGTATTGGCAGGGTCGTGCACTATACACTGTGCGCTGTTAATTTATTATAAGTATGCAGGATTTTTTGCCGAAAACCTAAATATGCTGGGATTTAATATTCCGTTGCTTAAAGTTGCTCTTCCGATAGGGATTAGCTTTTATACATTCCAGATTTTAAGCTATTTGGTAGATGTATATAGAAAAGATTGTAAGGCGCAGAAAAACATTATATCTTTCGGCGCCTATGTATCTATGTTTCCTCAGCTTATTGCCGGACCAATTGTAAGATATATTGATATAGCGAAGCAGCTGGAGCATAGGGAGCATACTATTGAAAAAATATCTCTGGGAATAAGAAGGTTTATTTTGGGACTGTCAAAAAAAGTCATACTAGCGAATAGTCTTGGAGAGTTGTGCAGTATTTTCAGAATGTCATCGGACGGTTCGGTTTTATACTACTGGATTTATGCGCTGGCATTTGTTTTACAGATTTATTTTGATTTCTCGGGTTACAGCGATATGGCAATAGGACTGGGAAAGATTTTTGGATTTGACTTTACCGAAAACTTCAGATATCCGTATATGTCAAGGAGCATAAGTGAATTTTGGAGACGATGGCACATTTCTCTCGGTTCGTGGTTCAGGGATTATATCTATATACCGTTGGGCGGCAATAAAGTTAAAAAAGGGCGCTGGCTTATAAATATTACTATAGTATGGTTTTTAACCGGGCTTTGGCACGGGGCTGCATGGAATTTTGTCATATGGGGACTTATGTTTGCTGTTCTGCTGCTGATAGAGAAAATCGGATTTTCAAAAGTTTTGGAAAAAAATTCTATAATTTCCCATGTTTATGTCATTTTCATGGTGCTTGTCAGCTTTGTCGTTTTCAATGCGACAGATATGAAAGAGGCTGTTTCGTATTTAAGTATAATGTTGACAGGCAATGGATTGCCGCTGACGTCTCCTGAGTTTTTCTATTATCTGAAAAGCTATGGAATTATTATAATAATAGCTATAGTCGGAGTCGGACCGTGGGTAAGCAATATAGTTGAGAAATTAAGAAAAAATGAAAACGGAAGAAAACTGCTTAATATTGCGGAACCGATAGTATTGATAATATTGCTGTTGGTTGTAAGCGCATATTTAATTAATGATTCTTACAATCCGTTTTTATATTTTAGATTTTAAGGAGGATACAATATGTCAGATAAAATAAAGAACGTAATTGTAATTCTCCTCGCCGGTACAATTGTTTTCGGACTATTTTCTTTCTGTTTAATCAAACAACCTAATGAAATTTCTCTGAGCGAACGAAGACCTTTACAGCAGTTGCCGGAAGTGAGTGAAAGCGCTTTGCTTTCAGGAAAGTTTATGAAAGAATTTGATGAGTATGCCGTAGACCAGTTTCCTTTTCGAGAATACTTTAGAAGGCTATATGCAGATGTAACTACGGAAGTATTTTGTCAGTCGGATATGGAAGGTTTATATTTGTTTGACGATATGGCAGTAGCTAAAGAATATCCTCTGAATGATAAATCTTTAGACCATGCGGTAAGTGTTTTTAACAGGATATATGAATCTTATTTAAAAGGAAAAAGCGAAAATATATATTTTTCCGTAATACCTGATAAAAATTATTTTCTCAGAGAAAATAATTCTCTGCTGTCTATGGATTATGATAAATTGTTTGATAAGCTTAAAAATGAGCTGGATTATATGGAATATATAGATATTACTCATTTGCTTGAATTGGACGATTATTATAAAACAGACCCTCACTGGAGACAGGAAAAAATTACAGATGTGGCAGAATATCTCGCTGATTCAATGAACACGCATATCGGAAATAAATATGAAAAGATAGAAATACAAGATGAGTTCTACGGAACATACTGCGGACAGGCAGCAAAACCTCTGCCGAGTGAGAAGATGTATTGTTTGGAAAACGAAGTCATAAATCAATGTAAGGTTTATGATTATCAGAATAATAAGGAAATAGGAATGTATGATTCGGAAAAAGCAAAAGGACGCGATCCTTATGAAGCGTATCTTTCGGGACCTATTTCATATATTACTATTGAAAATCCATCGGCTGATAATAAAAAAGAACTTATAATATTCAGAGATTCTTTTACAAGTTCAATTGCGCCTTTATTGGCAGAAGGATATAGCAAAATAACACTTCTTGATATAAGATATTTGCCTAGTTATTCGTTAGGCACGCTTGTAGATTTTGAAGATAAAGACGTTTTGTTCCTTTATAGCTCATCGGTTCTGAATCACAGTGAAACATTAAAATGATGACATTAGTCGTCATTTTTTTGTATATACGATTTAAAATTTTTAAGGAATATCAGCAAAAACCGTTAATATACAAAGCGGATAAAAAGTAAATTTTACTTTTATAATTAGATAAAATTGCTTTTGAATAAAGAGCGGTTGTGTGATATACTCTAAACTGAAATATTTAAACATAGTTCAACAAAAAATAAAATTAATTTAGGCTTTAAATGAACGTAAACAATAATGAGACACTACATAAATGCTGATTATTTATATATCGGAACGCAGAATAAATCGGAGGAGTAAGTTGGGACGAATATTTTATGGAAATAGCGGAAATAGTCAAGACAAGATCTACGTGCATGAGACGTCAGATAGGCGCGGTAATAGTAAAGGACAACAGAATAATAACTACGGGATATAACGGCGCGCCTTCCGGATGCCGCCATTGTACCGAAATAGGAACGTGCTACAGACAGGAGCATAATATTCCTTCGGGGGAAAGACATGAAATGTGCAGAGCGCTTCATGCGGAGCAGAATGCTATAATCCAGGCTGCACGAATAGGAAACACAACAGACGGCGCAACAATATATGTAACAAATCAGCCGTGTGTAATATGCGCAAAGATGTGCATAAATGCCGGAATAAGAAGAATAGTCTATAAAGACAGTTACCCCGATGAGCTTGCGGTAAAGATGCTTAACGAAGCAGGTATAGAGCTTGTTAAAATGGACTGACATTAAGCATGACTATACATAAGATATTGATTGATTCAACAGGCAAACTTGATACTATACATTGAGTTTACCTGTTGTTTGTATATTAAGTATAGATGCTTATAAATATTTTTTATACAAATCCGGGCGGCGGTCGGATTTAACGCTGAAATTATGTCGGCAGACATCGGCATAGTTTATATCGAATTCGGCAGTTATAAGAGCTTCGCTTTCTGAAATAGTACTTATAACGTTTCCGTCTGGAGATACTATTTGAGAATGGCCGTTATAATTGTACTTCATTTCATGACCGACTCGGTTTACAATGGCAATAAATGACTGGGTTTCTATTGCCCTTGCCCTTATAAGTATGTCATACTGAGGACTTCTTATATCAGGCCACGAAGCAGATACTATAATAAGACGGCTTTTTTGAGAAGCTATTTGAAAAATTTCAGGGAAACGCATATCATAGCATATAAAAGGAGAAACAGTAGCTCCTTTCAGGTTAAACCATTCAATACGGTCTCCGCCTGTAAAATATTTTGCTTCAACTCCATGGGAGTAAGGATGTATTTTCGCATAAGATGATATGACATTTCCATAGTCGTCAACAGTTATTGTTTTGTTAAAAATCTTACCGTTTTCATCTGCCAGAGCGGCGTTAAACATTATATATATTTTGTTTTTTAACGCTTGGCGGCTGAAAAACGATATTGTTTGAGAGTTTTGTTCTGCTTCGGATATTTTATCTATATTAAGTGAAAAACCTGTCAGAGACATTTCGGGAAAAACTATTATATCGCAATGTTCTTTTGCGGCTTCCGATATAAATTTTTCGGCCTTTGACATGTTTGAGGATTTGTTTTCCCAAATTGTATCGGTTTGTGCGAGGGCTATTTTCATAAAAGAAACCTCCATAGTATAATTTTTTCAATATTTTAGCACTTTTAAATTTTCTTTTCAATAAGAGGTGATTGCAGATGAAAATGATTTCATGGAATGTAAACGGACTTAGGGCATGCGTTACAAAAGGCTTTACAGACTATTTTAACGATGTCGACGCGGATGTATTTTCGATTCAGGAAACAAAACTTCAAGAAGGACAAATAGATTTTGCTCCTGAAGGATACTATGCATACTGGAATTATGCCGAAAAAAAGGGATATTCGGGCGTTGCGGTATTTACGAAGAAAAAACCGATTTCCGTATCGTACGGTATAGGAATAGACAAGCATGACCATGAGGGAAGAGTTATAACTCTTGAATTTGAAGATTTTTACCACGTTACATGTTATACTCCGAATTCTCAGAGTGAGAACGCAAGGCTGGCGTACAGAATGAATTGGGAAGATGATTTCAGAGACTATATTAACGAATTGGACGCCGTAAAACCTGTTATCCTTACGGGAGACCTTAACGTAGCTCATGAGGAAATAGACCTTAAAAATCCGTCGACTAACCGCAAAAACGCAGGTTTCACCGATGAGGAAAGAGAAAAAATGACAGAACTGCTTTCATCTGGATACATTGATACGTTCAGATATTTTTATCCGGACAAAACAGGAGCCTACTCATGGTGGAGCTATAGATTTAAAGCGAGAGAAAAGAATGCGGGATGGCGTATAGACTACTTTATAGTATCCCAAAGACTGAAGGATAAACTTATATCTGCAAAAATACACGGCGATGTAATGGGAAGCGATCATTGCCCTGTGGAACTGGATATAAATTTATAATGCGGCCCTAAGTTACGCATTAACTGAACAGACCGAAAATTTATATTGAAAATAACGCTGCAATGACTAAAAATAAATAAAACTTTTACCTTTTATATACGCATGATTTGTTAGTATTAATAGGGTATAACCCTTTGACAAGACATTCAGATTTGTTATAATATAATCGTAAAAAATATTAAGGAGGTTATTTTCCTATGAAGACTGTAAAAGTATGTATCGGAAGCGCCTGTCATTTAAAAGGCTCTTACGAAATTATAAATATTCTTAAAAAAGCTATAGAAAGAGACGGAAATTCCGATAAGGTAAATGTAAAGGCGTCGTTCTGCCTCGGTAATTGCGAAGGAGCCGTTGCGGTTACTTATGACGATAAAATGTATTCGTTGCAGCCGTCTACCACAGAGGAATTCTATAACTCTGTTATAAAGGAGACTATTTAATGATAAGGATGTTTGATTTTAAGAGCGATAACTGTAAAAACTGCTATAAATGTATCAGATATTGCCCGGTCAAAGCCATTCGATTTGAAAGCGGAAAAGCCGAAATAGACATGGAGAAATGCATTGCCTGCGGGCAATGCTTTGTTGTATGCCCGAAACATGTCAGAAACATGGATAATGATTACGCTAATGTTTCGGGAAGGATAAAAAACAGCGAAAAGGTGGTCGGACTTATAGATTCATCTTATCTTGCCATGTTCGACGAACCTGAACGATTTATTGCCGGACTTAAAAAGCTGGGAATAGATTCTATTCAGGAAATAGCGGCAGGCACTGCGAAAATAACGGAGGAACAGATGGAGTATATGGAGGATCACAGATTTCTTAAATATATGATTACAGCCAGCTGTCCGTCCGTATATTTGTATGTGTGCAAATATTATCCCGAACTTGTAAAATATCTGATACCGGTCGTATCGCCTGCAATAGCTATGGCTAAAAAAGTAAAGGCAGTACAGCCTGACGCATACACGGTTTATATTGGGCCGTGTCTCAGCAGAAGATATGAAACTCTTGACGCAGAGCAGAGCAAACTTGATGCGGCAATAAGCTTTTCGGAAGCCGTAAGAATGATGAAGGTTAATTTTATAGATTATACGGAACTGGACCCATTGCTCCCTGATGTTGTATCCGGAAGCGAAAGAAAAAACTACGCTATGCCGGGTAAAACATGCGACAGGCTGGCTGTAAAGGCGTCCAGTCTAAACTATAGCGTTGTTTCCATAGACGGCGCAGAACAGGTAAAAGAACTGCTGGAGGCTATGAAGGACGGCATACTCGACAGAACTATGGCTGATTTGGCTATGTGCCATGGTTCATGTCTCAATGGTCCGTTTATGCACAAGAATGATACAAATATGTTTTTAAGTCTGCAAAAATTAAGAAAACATGTTGATACTCGTAAAAAGCTTATGGGCGGAGAGGAAAATGACGAGGTTATTAACTGGTCGGGAGTCGGTTTTAAAAACAGCTTTCACCCCATGAAGATTAAAAAAGAGGTGTTTACCGACAGGCAGATAAAAGAAGTACTTAAAGAAATGGGTAAAAACAGCAGAGCCGACGAGTTGGACTGTGGAGCGTGCGGATATAATTCATGCCGTGAAAAAGCTGTGGCAGTACTTATGGGAATGGCACAGGTTGATATGTGTATGCCGTATATGAAAAGAAAAGCCGAGACAATGACAAGCGCCATATTTATAGCAGCCAGAAACTCAATAATAATTACGGATATGGATTTTAAAGTACTTAAAATAAATCCGGCGTTTGAAAAAATAGCAAATATAAAGGAAGAAGAAGCGATAGGTATGCCTGTAGGAGAATTTGTATCGGAAGAGTATTTTAAACAGGTAATGGAAAACGGTAACGATATTGTCGGTGAAAAAATAAATATAGAAAAGTTTAATTTCTACGGGCTTATGAACCTTATGTATATGAAAGAAGAAAAGATGTTTATGGTAACCATACAGGATATAACCATAGCCGAAAAGAGACGTGCGGAACTGGATAAACTGAAGCTGAATACCGTAGATATAGCGCAGAAAGTCATAGATAAGCAAATGACGGTTGCTCAGGAAATAGCTTCATTGCTCGGAGAAACAACGGCAGAGACAAAGGTTGCGTTGAACAGATTGAAAAAAGTTGTTCTTGAAGAGGGTGAATAAGTTGTATTTTATAGACGCTTCACATAACAGTTTAAAAAAACACTGCGAGGAACTTTGCGGAGACTGTATACAACAGGCTAATCTTAAGGACTGCAAAATATTTGTTCTTGCCGATGGATTGGGAAGTGGAGTAAAGGCTAATATACTGTCTACTTTGACATCAAAAATTGCCATAACGATGTTAAGAGAAGGAGCTACGCTTGAAGAAACTATAGATACGATAGTGCATACGCTTCCCGTCTGTAAGCAGAGACATCTGGCATACTCTACTTTTACTCTTATAAAAATATATAAAGACGGGGACGCCTATGCGGCGGAGTTTGACAACCCCGCAATTTTTCTTCATAAAAACGGAGAAGATATTCCCATTACAAAAACATTGAAAGTTATAGGGGATAAAAATATTTATGAGAGCCGATTTAAAATGGACAAGGACACGGTGCTTGTAGCCGTAAGCGACGGTGTTGTCCATGCCGGAGTAGGACATTCCCTTGACTTAGGCTGGGAATGGGTCAACGTAAATACATATTTAAGGGATATGTCAAACACAGAAGCTTCAACAAAAGAAGTAGTAAAAAATATATTGGACTGTTGTAGCGAGCTTTACGAAAACGAACCCGGCGACGATACGTCTGTGTTGGCTGTAAAAATAAAGGAACAGCAGGTTGTAAATCTGTTTTTCGGACCGCCCAGAGACAGAAAAAATGATACGGAAGTGTTTGAAAAAGTGCTTCGGTCGGGGGAAAAAACGGTGGTTTGCGGAGGAACGACTGCCCAGATAGCTGCCAGATTGCTCGATAAGGAAATGGATTTCGACATGGAAACCATGACAATGGATATACCTCCGATAGGAGTGATAGACGGTATAGAACTTGTAACGGAAGGCGTTATAACTTTATCAAAAGCAATTGATATTTTAAGGGAATATGTAAAGCCCGACTATAATCCGAAACTGGAAAACAGACTGCACGAAAACAATGCGGCGTCTATGTTGGCAAGACTGCTGATAGAAGACTGCGACAGTGTGAAAATATATCAAGGTACGGCCATTAACCCGGCTCATCAGGATCTTGCTTTTAAAATGGACTTTACCTACAAAATAAACCAAATGAACGAATTGACGCAGTTATTGGAAAAAATGGGTAAGGACGTTGAAGTAACATATATATAAAATTTATTACGACAGAGGTATAACTCAATGAATATTAAAAAATTTGAGAGTAACGTTCAGTTTACAAAATATCTTGTAAACAGAGAAATAACGGAAAGATTTATAAACGGAACGCTGGACAGTTCGCTGGATTCGCTTGAAAACATAGCGGAAAAGCTTGTTCCCGGACCGAAACCGACGACAAGATGCTGTATTTATAAAGAGAGGCATATTATAAAGGAAAGAGCGAAAAATGCGATAGAGCCTCTTAAGGGCAACAATGTAATAAATATTTTGCCTGACGCATGTGATGAATGCCCCGTAAACAGATTTGTCGTAACCGACGCATGCAGAGGATGTCTTGCACACAAATGCCAGGAGGTTTGTCCTAAAAACGCAATATTTATGGTAAACCATCATGCATATATAAACCAGGAGCTTTGTATAGAGTGCGGAAGATGCCACAGTGCATGCCCATACAGCGCTATAAGTGATGTTAAAAGACCATGCGTCCGTTCTTGTGCTATAGGAGCCATAAAAATAGACGAGGATAAAAAAGCATACATAGATGATGAAAAGTGTGTATCGTGCGGAGCGTGCGTTCATATGTGTCCGTTCGGAGCCATTGTAGACAAGCCGTTTGTATTGGATGTGCTTAAACTTTTGAAAGATTCCGAGAACAATACAAAATATAAAGTATATGCGATAATAGCTCCGGCAATATCTTCACAGTTTACAAATGCCAGAATAGAACAGGTAATATCCGGTGTTGAAAAAATAGGATTTTTCCATGCGGTTGAAGCCGCCCTCGGCGCCGATGTAGTTGCATATCATGAAGCGCATGAATTTGCGGAGACGGTAGAAGAAATGAAATGGAAGACGACTAGCTGTTGTCCTGCCTTTGTAGACTATGTAAGAAAGATGTTCCCGGAACTTATGGGCAATGTTTCAAATACGGTTTCGCCTATGATAGCTGCGGCAAGACTGATAAAAAGTACTGATGAGACAGCCAAAATAGTATTTATAGGCCCTTGCACAGCTAAAAAAATGGAAATAAAGCAGGAAGATTTAAAAGACGCCGTAGACCTTGTAATAACATTTGAAGAGCTTGCGGCTATGCTTGACGCAATGAATATTAATCTGGAAGAGTGCGAGGACAGCGCATTGGATAATGCGTCGTTTTATGGCAGGATTTTTGCAAGAAGCGGCGGAGTAAGCGAAGCTGTAAAACAGATTGTAGAACATGAAAAAATAGATGTTGATTTTAAGGCGGTGCAGGTTGACGGCCTTGATGACTGTGCAAAAATACTCAGACTTGCCAAGGCAGGAAAATTAGACGGCAACTTTATCGAAGGAATGGCTTGTAAGTGCGGCTGTATAGGCGGAGCGGCTTCGCTTTCGCATGGACCAAAAGATGTTACGCAGGTTGATAAATACGGAAAACTTTCCAAAGAGAAAAACAGCATAGACGCAATAAGTATTTTTGATTTGGACGGAATAGAACTCGACAGAAAAATGTAATAACGAAAGGCCGGCTGATAAAAAGGTCGGTCTTTTATTATACGGATATTTTTAAGATATAATTTCTTTACTAAACAGAAGAAATACGGTATAATTGAAATTTGTAATATGAATGTAATATTTATGAGGAGAGAGGCCAATGGCAAAGCGTAAAAAAAATAGAAGCGTAAAGGTCAAAGGCAGTAAAGTCAGAAGCGTATCGTATGCGGAAGAGCGCAGTCCGAGCCCTAAGAAGAAAAAAAGGAGAGGCTCTCCCATAAATGTGCTTACTGTAGTTCTTTTCGCTATTATTATGATATATCTGGTGAAATATGCATTTGACTTTGCAACGGGAAGCACAACCGTTGCCATAGAGACAGTGGACTACGGAACGATAGATATACCTAATGCCTTTAACGGTCTTATTGTAAGAGACGAATATGTCGAAACTTCCGAAAGCGGAGGAGAACCTACATTTAATTATGGTGAAGGCGACAAAGTAAAAAAGAACGCGCTTGTATGTACCGTGAGAGAAGGCGAAACTGCCGATAATGCGGAGGACAGACTGCGTACTATAGATGAAAGTATAATAGAAACTCAAAAAAACAGGGTTGATATTTCAAAATACAAGGACGATATTACAAAGGCCGAAAACAGCATATTATCATCGGTTGAATCTGCTCAGGCAGGAATATCGGCCGGAAGCTATAATGATGTATACACGATGAGAAATGCCGTCCAGACGCAGATGGATATAAGAACTGATATATGGATTAACGAGAACAGTGAAAGCTCAGACTCTCTTGCTTCCCAGAGACGCACATATCAGACGCAGATCTCCAAAAATACGGAAAACCTGACTGCCGCCGACAGTGGCATACTGGTACTGTCATGCGACGGAAACGAGGAGAAATTTACGCCTGATACTTTAGAAACCGTTACTAAAAAAGATACAACGACATCCTATGATATAACTTATCTTTCTAAAACAACGGCAGTTGAAAAAGGAAGCCCCGCATTCAAAATAGTAAGAAGCAATACATGGTATATATGCGCTTATATAGACAACGCCATAGCTTCCGAGTGGGAAATAGGAGACACAAAAACCATAAGAGCCGTAGTGGATAAGACGGAAAAGGCTGTTGACGTTACAATAGATTCTATGACCGCAGGTGAGACGGAAACCTGCGTTGTATTTAAAACAAACAGCAATGTACAAGACTTTTTAAGCGAGCGCTCAATCGAATTTTATATAACAGACAGTTCGTATGAGGGACTAAAAATACCGAATTCGGCTATTGTCGAAAAAACATTTATAAAGATTCCGGCAAGTTGCGTAATGGAAAGTCTTAACGGGTACAGCGTGGTTAAACGTACTGACGGTAAGGATGACCTTATAAATGTAGAGATAGAATCGCAGGATGAAGAGTTTGCATATATAAGACAGGACTTTGAAAATCTGAAAATAGGCGATGTAATATTAAACGGAACCGGAGAAAATGCGAGCGAATATAAATTGAGCGAGGTTTCTACAAAGGTAGGAGTTCTTACGGCAAACAGCGCTTACGCAAAATTTGCGTCTATATCCGTATTGGGACAAAACAGTCAGTATACAATAGCCGACGCTGCGGAATCATCACTGAAGGCATACGATAAGATAATCACAAATACCTCTGAAATTACCGAGGGAGACGAGATATATTAAGGGAGCGATAACAGTGGAAAACTACGATTATATTTCCGAAA
>URLB01000030.1 GCA_900548595.1 uncultured Eubacteriales bacterium | reverse complement strand
GCATACACCTACGCTTCTATGATAGACGATTTTGTAACGGACGTTATCGGAAAGCCTGCGGCGGTTATTGCCCAAGGCGAAGGAGCTGTGTTTGCCGCAGCTGCATGTATGAAAAATCCGTCAAATTATAAAAAACTTGTTTTCGTATGTCCGAAAGGCATAAACGACAGACTCGCCTCAAAAAAAGATAAACGAATCCGTATGCTTTACGAACTGCCCATAATCGGAGAAAGCCTCTATCTGATGAAGGTTTCTTTTTCGTCCGTTAAAAAACGAATGTTGGATATGATATACAACAGCGAAAAAACAAAAATTCTGACAGACTGCTTCTACTCCTCCGCACATTATGGCGGCAGTAAAAACAGATACGTTTTCGCGTCATACAAAACAAACTTTATGAATATGGATATAAAGCCTTTTCTAAAGGAATTTAAACAGAAAATGCTAATAATATGGGGAGAATATTCAAAGGAAATCGACAATTTCGAGGAACTGCAATATATGACGGGTAAACCAGAATACGCCCTTTTTGAAGATACGGCGGATATGCCCAATTATGAAAACCCCACGGAGTTTAATAAGCTCGTAAAGGAATTTTTGAAATAAGGAGAAATAAAAAATTGACGGAAAATATGACAAAACAGGCTGAAATGGAAAGCTATTACAAGGAGCTTATGTCAACGATACTTGCGGAGGGCAAAAAAGGACTTGTGCCGAAACTGGCGCCGAAATTCGTATCGTGCAGCCACAATGACAGCTCCCTCACTCTGGAATTTAAGGTGGCGGATTGGATGATAAATCCCGAAAAAATACTTTTCGGCGGAGCAATGGTTTCAATGCTGGATAACACATACGGTTTTTTGTGCCACTATTTCGCAGGCGAAAACTTCATTTCCACAATCAGCCTGAATACGACGTTTTTAAAACCGGGAAAGCTGGGCGATATAATCCACGTTACCGCAAAAGCCGTATCCCACGGAAGAACGATAGTTAATATGAACGGCGAGGTTTTCGACGTAACGCAGAACAAGCTTATCGCCACATCACAGACATCATTTATGATATTGGACAGAAAGGTAGAATTATAAAAGGTAAAAACTATGATACTGAAAAAAGCGGACGCAAATTTGAATAACCTTAAAGAACTGTATATAAGGGCGTTTCCGGAAAGCGAAAGGAAACCCTTCGACCTTATGGAAAAAAATGCGGATAACGGCAGTATGGAAATACTTTCGCTGGAAAACGAGGACGGAGAATTTCTCGGTCTTGTAATAACTATCTTATATGAAGATAAGGTTCTTATAGACTATTTTGCGGTAGATGAAAGCAAGCGAAACGGCGGTATAGGCGGAAAGGCTTTGAAACTTATATCCGACAGATATAAAGACAGCAAAATTTTTCTTGAAATAGAAACGCCCGATAAAAATGCGGAAAATAACGCCCAAAGGGTAAGCCGAAAGGCATTTTATTTAAGAAACGGTATGAAAGAATCGGGCATACACGCCGACATATACGATACGGACATGGAGCTTCTTATATTCGACAATCCCGTTACATTTGACGAATATGTCGCCGTATACAAAGCCGCAATTGATGAAGAACAGCTTAAAAGAATGGGAATACCCAAACAAATATAAAAAACAGGGAGACGCAAAAAAGCTAACGCCATATAGGGCAGTAATGGAAAACAAGATTGAAATACAACTTTATATGTGCGTTGCAAAGGCAAAAAGACAGCGTAAAATGCGGAAATGCTTTTTGCGCTGTCTTTCTTTATGTTCAAAAATAAAATCGCGTATTCATCTATCTTAAAATTCATTGCTGCAATATAAACGGTGGAATAAGGAAACAATGTCGGCAGGAATAATCCATGATACCATCAAATTTAGTCATCATCATCAGACCAACCTGAAATAAAATGCAAATCACCTGACACCATATTCATCGCCATATTGTCTCCCATACGCATTAGCAAATCGCCGTCTGAGTCAATTGCCATATTATTGGAAATGGTATATGCAAAATCCCCGTCATCATAATCAAAAAAATTTCTGCTCATACATATAAACTCCTTTCTCCTTATCTTAAGACAATTTTTTGAATTTCGGCAATTGATTAATTAAACATTCTATTTCCTCATCGTTTACTTTTACATCGGCAAAAACAACAATATCATAGTAATCTTCTTTTTTAAAATCTTTTAATCCACCAAGTTCATTGCAAATGTAACAATCGTTAAAAACAATCTTGCTGGCTATTCTTCTATTATGGTCAATTCCGAACCTTAATATATCTATTGCTCTATGCTTATATCTATCCAAATATTTTAAAGCATATCTTAAGCAGTTGTTGATTATCGGATTAATAGAACGATATGTAATAGAATCAACTTGTTTCTTTCTTCTACCAATGCTCCCAAGCTTAAGCTCATAAGGTTTTGTTTCAAATATCGAATGGAACAAGCCATCATTGTCCAGCATTATTTCTAAATATTCACTTTGGCAAAAAATACAATCCTCTGGACCGTAATGACCGTTTGTAAAAAACATATTGTAGGAATCATAAATATCATTGAACAGTTCCACATCATTTAAACTTGCAACAAGACGAGCAAACTCAATACAGTTTTCAAAATGAACCCACAGTATACCTTTATTGTTTTTTGTAAATTCAAATTGATTGTGATACCATTTCAATTTTATCCCATATTCGTCGTGAAGATATCTAACACCATTTACCGAGTGATATTCCACCAAATAATCAAGAAATGTTTTCTCAAATTCATCGGTTTTAGTAAGGATGGACTTCCCATCTTTCGAAAGCAATAAGTCGAAGTCTTCTTTATATAATTTGGGATCATCTAAATATGCGTAATATCTGAATCCTTTATTGAACGGCACATTATCTTTTTCTACAGGAAATTTATACGCATCTTCCTCTAATAATCTGGCTAATGAAACACCGAATATTTTTTCCAAAGGGATAATAAAGTCGTATTTAAGTGGCCTTTCTTCTTTTAACATTTTTGAAAAGTTGGATTTTTCTCTTTTTGCAAATATATATGCTTCTTGCCCTTTAATTCCTAATTCATGAGCAATATCAACGAGCAAATGGCTATACATCTTTATTCCTTTTAATTTCATATGGTGGTCGATATTGTTTTTCAAATTCCCCATAATTTCTCCTTCATAATCTTTATAATTTTATATTATAGCACAGTGTTTTTGAATTTAGTAGTCGTTTAAGACAACTTTTGTTGTCGATTTTGACTTGCGTTAAAATTCACACCAAAAATCACACAGTCAAATTAGACAACTTATTTGCAATAGTGCTTCATATAGAAAATAAAAGCTTCACAAAAATATTTTTCCAAAACTGTCAGAGCCTCGAAAGGCAACCGACTTTTTAGGAAGAGGAGGAGCAACAGCGTGAGTGAACTTTTCGTGCATTGCGTGGAAATGAGCGATACAAAGTTTGTACGGTATCTGCATAACGACACTACGGTGAGAATCCGGTACATTATAGTAAAGACTACAACTTACGGAACGGGAATTGCGATGTCTCATACTATAACAAGCAGGGAAATTATATTGACATTTTCTGAATATAAGAAAACGGCGTAACCCATTATACTGAGTTATACCGTATCTTATATTAAATACTTCCTTATCTGGCGTTGCCCAAAGTGTCTCCCTGTTTTATTTACTATTTAAAACCGAATTAAAAAATATATAAACCAAACGGCTTTTTTACACAACCTGATTTTTTATTTCCGTAATTTACACAACAACTCATTCCTTGTTTGCAAAGCTTTCCGAACCGTATATTACCTTTATATTAATCTCCAAACTTCCGTCAGTCTCCGCTATGTCATAATATGCCGGTATTCCGGCTTTTCTGACGGTATCGACTGTCTGTTTTATGGAATTTGTAAACAGCTTCATATCGTTAAAGGAGGTTTTTATTTTTTGTCCTCTTTCCCCAAATCTCAGATAAAATAAAATCTTATCCACATAGTCCTCAGCTTTTTTCACAGACATATCCCTTTCGGCTATTTCTTTAACAGCCTCTGTACGCAGCTTATCGTCGGGTATTTTCAATACAGGCTTCACATGCTGTTCGCTGAGGCTGTTTTCGGATATTATTTTCAGCGCCTCTTCGGGCAGTTCCAGTATTTTCAGTCTGTTTGTTATCAATGAACAGCTGACGCCTGTTTTTGTCGATATTTCATCTATATCCATACCGAAATCATCTGTCAGCGCCTTATATCCTTCCGCTTCCTCCATATAGCTCAGTGTTTTTCTTTGGAGATTTTCTATAAAAGAAATAACGGAGCTTTCTTCCTCGTCGGCGTCGATAAAAACAGCCGGTATTGTTTTCAGTCCTGCCGCCCTTGCCGCCCTCAGACGTCTTTCGCCTGCCACCAGTTCGTATGTTTTGCCGTTAACAAGCCTTACGGTTACAGGCTGTATAACGCCGTATTTTTTTATGGATTCCGTCAGCCTGTTAAGGGAATAGAAATCAAAATATTTTCTCTGCTGATACGGATTCGGTTTTATGTCGTCGATAGGTAAAGCCATTACATTCGTCTCATTTAAAAGTTGCACTGCCATAAAAAAACCTCCTCATAAAAATAAGCTAATTTGAAATTTCTGCCAAAATTATAACATATTTTTCCAGAGGAAGTTTTATTTATACATACAAAATTGTGTCAATATAATACAAATAATCTGTCAGATTATCGGTTCTTTCTTCGCTTTTCCGGCTTTTCTCGGATATTTGGACGGAGTCGGCTTTACCTTCTTTATTATTATAAGACTGTGGGTTATATCCGTTTCAGGTATAACGGCTTTTTTGACCTCCGTTATTTCTCCGCCCAGAACTTTTACCGCCTTTTCGGCCTCGGCTATTTCTTCCGATACGTCGGGGCCTTTCATTGATATGAACTGTCCTCCGACCTTTACGAACGGCAGACAATATTCGCATAGTACGGCAAGGTTCGCAACCGCCCTCGATACGCACATATCGAAGCTTTCACGGAGTTTCTTATCGCTTCCCCCGTCCTCTGCCCTCATGTGTATACAGTCCACGTTATCCAGTTCCAGTTTTTTTGTCAGCTCGTTCAAAAATGTTATCCTTTTGTTAAGTGAATCCAAAAGGGTCATTTTTACCGACGGGTCGGCTATTTTTACGGGAACGCCGGGAAATCCCGCGCCGGTACCGACGTCTATTATATTTTTACCAGATGTTTCAACTGCGGAATTTATTATAAGGCAGTCGGCAAAATGCTTCAGCATTATTTCCCTTTCATCGGTTATGGCTGTAAGGTTCATTTTTTCATTCCACTCAAGGAGCATATCCTTGTAATCCATAAACTGTTTTATCTGTCTGTCGTTCAATTCGATATTTATTTTGCGGCAGCTGTCAAAGAGCAGCTTTTCCAAATCGGACATATTATTCGCTCCTTTTTTTGTTCTGTTCCATATAAATAAGCAGTACCGTAATATCCGCAGGGGAAACGCCCGTTATTCTGGACGCCTGTCCTATGGAAGAAGGACGTATATTGTTCAGCTTCTGCATTGCCTCTATTCTCAGGTTTTTTATTTCGTTGTAGTCTATATCGGGCGGCAGCAGTTTGTTTTCCATTTTTTTAAACTGTTCCACCTGGTTCATCTGCTGTCTTATATATCCCTCGTACTTTATTTTTATGTTGACTTCTTCCTTTACGTCAAAGGGCAGTTCCGGTCTTTCGGGGTCGGCTTCCTCCAGCTTAAAATAATCCAACTCGGGACGTTTTATAAGGTCGCAAAGCTTCACTCCCGATTTCAGCCTTGTACTGCCGTACTTGTCCAAAAGAAGCTGCGTTTCCTCCTTAGGCGTAACGCCCACATGGTTTACACGCTCTATTTCCTCGTTAATCATTTCCTGCTTTTTCAGAAATCTTTCATATCTTTCTTCGGTAATAAGGCCGACTTCATAGCCCTTTTTCGTAAGTCTTTCGTCTGCGTTATCCTGTCTTAAAAGCAGCCTGTATTCTGCCCTTGATGTCATCATACGGTACGGCTCCTTACTTCCCCTGGTTACAAGGTCGTCTATAAGCACTCCCGTATATGCTTCGGAACGGTCGAGAACAAGAGGTTCTCTGCCCTGCACATATCTGGCGGCGTTTATTCCGCCTATAAGTCCCTGTGCGGCAGCCTCTTCATATCCGCTGCTTCCGTTAAACTGTCCTGCGGAGAAAAGTCCCTTTATTTTCTTAAACTCCAGACTCAGCTTCAGCTGCGTGGCGTCTATACAGTCGTATTCTATGGCGTAGGCGTTTCGCATTATTCGGCAGTTTTCCATGCCGGGTATCGTTCTGTACATCTGTACCTGTACTTCCTCGGGAAGAGATGTGGACATACCCTGTATGTACATTTCGCATGTATCCTCTCCCTCAGGCTCTATAAATATCTGGTGTCTTTCTTTATCGGCAAATCTGACTATTTTATCCTCTATGGACGGACAGTATCTGGGGCCCGTTCCGTGTATAAGTCCGCCGTACATTGCCGAACGGTGAAGGTTTTCCCTTATGAGATTATGTGTGTCCGCATTTGTATATGCAAGATAGCAAGGAACCTGTTCGCGCTTTATCTCCTCGGGAGTATTTTCAAAGGAGAACGGAACAATATTTTCATCGCCGTACTGGGGAGTCATTTTTGAAAAATCTATTGTATTTCCGTCTATTCTGGCAGGCGTTCCCGTTTTAAAACGATATAATGTTATTCCCAAATCCAATAAAGATTTGCTCAGTTCCGTTGCCGGCATAAGTCCGTTGGGGCCGCTGTGCACTATGGTTTCACCGTAAAGACATCTTGCCTTCATGTATGTTCCCATGCAGAGAACAACAGCCTTTGCCCTGTATTCCGCCTGTGAGGAAGTCATTACTCCCGTAACGGCTCCGTCCTCCACAAGAACCTGCGTTACCTCGCCCTGTCTGATATAAAGGTTTTCGGTTTTTTCCAGAGTCCTTTTCATTTCACGCTGGTATCTGCCCTTATCGGCCTGCGCCCTCAGTGAATATACGGCAGGGCCCTTTCCCGTATTGAGCATTTTTGTCTGTATATATGTTTTATCTATGTTTTTGCCCATTTCACCGCCGAGGGCGTCTATCTCCCTTACGAGGTGTCCTTTGGAGCTTCCGCCTATGCTTGGGTTACACGGCATCATCGCTATGCTGTCAAGGCTTATGGCGAATATTATGGTTTTCAGTCCCATTCTGGCAGCCGCCAGGGCGGCCTCGCAACCGGCGTGTCCTCCTCCGACTACGATAACGTCGGCTTCTTCCGCTAAATAAGACATTGCTTTTCCTCCTTATTTGCCGAGACAGAATCTTGTAAATATCCTGTCTATTATCTCATCATCAACACTGTCTCCCGTTATTTCACCGAGGGCTGTAAGAGCGTCCTGAAGATCCATGGATATAAAATCCTCGGGCATACGGGTCTCTATGGTTACGGAAGCTCTGTCCAAAGCCTCTATCGCCTTGGCAAGCATATTTTTATGCCTTACATTATTTATCATAACGCTTTCTTTGGCTTCCACATCTCCGCTGAGGAACATTTCTTTAAATCTTTCCGTCAGCCTGTCCATTCCCTCGTTTTCCTTAACGGAAACGAAAATTATATTTTCTCTATCAGTATAACGGCATAACAGCTCCGTATCAATATTCACGGCTATATCCGTTTTATTTACAAGTATAATGGCGTTTTTTCCCTTTATAAATTCCAATATTTCTTTATCATCGTCTGTTATTCCGATGGAAGCATCCAGAACCAAAAATATTATATCGGCGTTTTCCGCCCTTGTTCTGGACTTCTCCACGCCTATTTTTTCAACGGTGTCTCCTGTTTCCCTTATACCTGCCGTATCGACTATTTTTACGGGAATACCGCCCAGATTCATATATTCCTCAACGGTATCCCTTGTCGTGCCCGGTATATCGGTAACGATTGCCCTTTCCTCCATCAGCAGCAGATTAAGCAGAGAACTTTTTCCGACGTTGGGTTTACCCAAAATTACGGCTTCTACTCCTTCTCTTATTATCCTGCCCATGTCGGCTGTATCCAAAAGTTTGTTTATCTCCGATTTCAGCCTGTTTACCCTTTCCGCCATAACGGAATAGGTTTCCTCCTCCACGTCGTGTTCGGGATAATCAATGGCGGCTTCTATGGCGGCTGTCATATCCAGTATTTCTTCCCTCAGTTCATGCACCTTGTTTTTCAGTCCGCCCTCCAGCTGGCTGACGGCGGCTTTTCTGGAAAGCTCAGTTTTTGAATCTATGATATCCATTACGGCTTCCGCCTGAGAAAGGTCTATCCTGCCGTTAAGAAATGCTCTTTTTGTAAACTCGCCCGGTTCGGCTGACCTTGCCCCGTTGTTAAGGACGGTTTCCAATACTTTGTTTGTTACAAGCATACCTCCGTGGCAGTTTATCTCCACCACGTCCTCCCTCGTATATGTTCTGGGAGAAAGCATTAGCATAACAAGAACCTCGTCTATTACCGCGCCTGTTACGGGGTCGCATATTTTTCCGTAGGATATTGTATGGGATTTTTTCTCGGCTAATTTTTTTCCGTCGGCTGATACGAATATTTTATCGGCAATATCCACGCAGCCTTTTCCGCTTATTCTTACTATTCCTATGCCTCCGTTTCCCACAGGGGTGGATACGGCGGCTATGGGGTCGTCCAAATAGATTTTCATAATATTTCCCCTTTATTCTAAAAAGCCCGATAGAAACTATCGGGCGTAAATATCATTCTGCTGTTTTCTTTTTTTCTTTAAGCGCTATTACGACATTTCTGTGAGGTTCTTCTCCCTCGGAATATGTAGTAACGTATCTGTCGTTTTGAAGCGATGAATGTATTATTCTTCTTTCATAGGGGTTCATCGGCTCTAACACGACGTTTTTGCCCGTATGCTTAACCTTTCTGGCAAGGTTATGGGCAAGGGTTTCCAGGGTTTCCTTTCTTCTTTCCCTGTAATTTTCAGTATCGAGCGTAACGCTTATATAAGGCGCAGTTCCCTTGTTTACGACAAGGTTTACAAGATACTGTATGGCGTCGAGGGTCTGTCCTCTTTTTCCGATTATTATACCCATATCGTCGCCGCTTATTTTTATTTCCAGATGTTTGTCGGTAAGGCTTGTCTCCACATTTACGATAAGTCCCATGGCAATAAACATTTCTTTAAGGAAATCCTTTGCCGTCTTTTCGGGATTAAATTTCTTCTTAACCGTTACAACGGCGTCTTTCGCTCCGAATACTCCCAAAAATCCTCTGGAACCTTCCTCGATAATTTCTATCTCGGCGTCTTCCTTTGATATTTTCAGTTCTGCAAGGGCTGCGTTTACAGCTTCGTCAACCGTCTTACCTGTTTTTTGTATTGCGTCCACTGTCGCCCGCTCCCTTCTGGTTTGTAAATTTGTTTCTGTCTACTATCGTGCTCTTAGGCGCTTCGGGTTCGTCTTTTTTCTTTTTCTTCTTGTCTTTGAAAACAAGCTCTCCCTTTTTCTCTTTGTTTTCAAGCACCTTGTATGTTCCCCATGTCTGTATTACGGAGAAAAGGTTTGAAAGAGTCCAGTATATACCGAGCGCTATAGGCACGTTTATTGTGATAACGCCCATCATTATAGGCATTACTATGTTCATTGATTTTGTCATTCCGGCAGCCATCTGGTCTTCCTGTCCGCCCATGATAACTTTCTGCTTTCTCTGCATATACCATGTCGAAAGATATGTAGTAAGACCGGCGCATATGGGAACCAGAACACCGGGGAACCTGAGTCCCGCAAAAGATACAAGGTTAAGACCGAAGAAATATTCTATCGAATGTTTCTGTGCAAGTATTGCGGAAAGCTCTCCCGCCGACTGTCCTAGACTTGTAAGCACTCCGTTCCAGTCTGCTGCGGACATGGTTCTTACAAGACCCATTACCTGGTCGAATACCGAAACGTCAACAGTCATATTTTTTGCGAGTATTATGGGTTTTAAAACCTCTACCCTTGTAGCGGCGTCGATGTTTAAAAGTCCCTGTGTTATACTTGTGTAAACATCGTTTACTACGCCTACGTATTCATACGGCTGATTGAAGATATAGTAAAGAGCATAGAGTATAGGAAGCTGTATGAGCATAGGCAGACATCCTGCGAACATGCTCGCTCCGTTTTCCCTCTGGAACTCCTGAATTTCAAAAGCCATTCTTCTCTGAGAGTCCTCGTCTGTCTTACCTGCGTATTTCGCCCTGATTTTGTTAAGCTGAGGCTGGAGCATCTGCATCCTGTACGAGCCTTTTATCTGCTTATAAGACAACGGGAACAGTATAAGTTTTACAAGTAAAGTAAAAAGTATGATTGCCAGTACAAGTGTACCTGTCTGTGTAAACGAATAAATGAAGTTGAATAACCAGTTGTAAACAATACCCATCAGCTTGGCGATAGGTCCGACTATGAATCCGGGGCTTCCGACGCCTCTAGCCGCCAACAGTGCCGGCGCGCCGGCAAGAAATGAATTGAACACTTTTTGTTGTCCTCCTTAAGACTGCGAAAAATAAGAATCTTTTTTACGGAACCGGGTCATATCCTCCCTCATGGAAAGGGTGGCATTTTAAAATCCGTCTTATACTGAGGTATAACCCTTTAAAAGGGCCGTATTTTGTAATAGCCTCAAAGGCATACTGCGAACATGTCGGCGTAAAGCGGCATGTCGGAAGAAAATGAGGCGATATACAAAGCTGATAAAACCTTATCAGCGCCAAAAATAATTTCTTCAGCAATTTTTTCATCAATAAATCAGCTCTTTTCGGAAATATGGGCTTTATCCGTCAAAAGACCGTGTTTTCTGAGAAGATGGTTCAGCGAACGGTATATGTCCGCATACTGCGCCGCGTTTGCCGACACCCTTGCTATAACGACAATATCGTATCCCTTTGCGACCGTATTCTCGCTCAGACGGTAACTTTCGCGGATAAGCCTGGTAACTCTGCTCCTTACGACGCTTTTACCGACCTTTTTGCTTACGGAAATACCGAGCCTGTTTATATTTTTTCCGTTTTTAATTACATACATTACAAGGTGGCGGTTCGCCAGCGATTTCCCCCTGTTATATACGTGTCTGAACTGAAAGTTCTTTCTGAGTGACTCCGTAAACTCCACAATCTATCCCTCTCTTCAGGATTTTTCCAAAAAAGCGCCGCATAATATAAAAGACCACTCTCAGCGGTCTTATTATATCTGTATATGCTAAAGATTTTCAAAATTATGCTGATAATACTTTTCTGCCTTTTTTTCTTCTTGCAGCTAAAACCTTTCTTCCGTTGGCTGTCGCCATTCTTTTTCTGAAGCCGTGAACTTTGCTTCTCTGTCTCTTTTTAGGCTGGAATGTCATTTTCATACCCGCATGCACCTCCTTTTTATTGCATAAGAAATCCTTGCTCATGGGCAAGCACTGTTATCATTATATTCAATAAAGCCCGTATCGTCAAGAAAATTTATAATTAATTTTATGTTTTCAATAATATAGTAGGTTCTTTTAAAAACCAATCAATATGTTGTTTTTTTATCACAGTATAAAACGGCATATACGGTAACGGTCAATGTTTGGTAATCTTTCGTGTTGATAAAAATTTATATTTTTGTTATATTTAATGAACAGAATACACATCTGTGCAAAACTGAAGTTATTAACATCAAAACTTTTGCGGAAAGTTATCAACAAACTGTTGATAAGTCTGTGAATAACTTTTAAAATATAAATAAAACAAGCTGTTTTTAAGGAAAAAACGTGTCTGTTAATTATTTTGATAAGTTAAATCTTGAAAATGTTAATTAACGACAAAATTTTCATATTAAAATCGAGTTATCAACATAATTAACAGACAGGCTGTGTATAAATCAGATAATTTATTAACAATCAGGGAGGTAGTCTAAATGGATATATCGGAACTTTGGGCAGGCACGCTCGCCCTTTTGGAACCTGAAATATCTCCGATATCATTCAAAACATGGATAGAACCGATAGTTCCGGTAAAAATTTCGGGAAACACGGTAGTTTTGAGGATCGACGAAAGTTTTATAAAAAGCATGGTGGAGACAAGATTTTTGTCTCTTATAGAAAATTCCGTAAAGCATATAATGGGCTGTGAATATAAGGTACATATCATCTCCGGGGACGAAAAAATCGAAGAGGTTATTAAGGAAGAAACAAAACAACCGAAGTCAAAAACGGCGTTTGACAGCAATCTTAACCCGAAATATGTTTTCAGCACATTCGTTGTGGGCAACAGCAACCGCATGGCGCACGCGGCTTCATTGGCTGTAGCGGAAGCTCCGGCAAAGGCGTATAACCCGTTTTTCCTTTACGGCGGCGTAGGTCTTGGTAAAACGCATCTTATGCATTCCATAGCGCATTACATACTGGATCAAAACCCCAATACAAAGGTACTTTACGCCTCATGCGAAACATTTACAAACGAGCTTATCAACTCAATCAGAGACGATAATAATGAAGAATTCCGAAGAAAATACAGAAATATCGACGTTCTTCTAATCGACGATATACAGTTTATATCGCAGAAAGAACGTACGCAGGAGGAGTTCTTCCATACCTTCAACGCCCTGCATGACGCCAACAAACAGATAATCATATCCAGCGACCGCCCTCCCAAGGAGATAAAAACGCTGGAGGACAGGCTCAGAAGCCGTTTTGAAGGCGGACTTATAGCCGATATACAGCCTCCGGATTTTGAAACAAGGATTGCCATACTTAAAAAGAAGGCGGAAAACGAAAATCTGGAAATAGACAACGAGGTTCTGGCATATATAGCAAAGAACATAAGCTCCAATATAAGAGAGCTGGAAGGCGCGCTGACAAGGGTAGTGGCATACGCAAAGCTTACCCAGGCGCAGATAACGAAATCCTTGGCGGAAAGCGCGTTAAAGGATATTTTCAACGAGCAGGCAGCCATAGAAATAACGCCGGAAAGAATACAGGAAATAGTGGCGCAGTACTACAATATACGTCCGGAAGATATAATCGGCTCCAAAAGGAACAGCTCCATAGCGAAGCCGAGACAGGTCGCCATGTATCTTTCCAGACAGCTTCTGGATCTTTCACTGCCTAAGCTGGGCGAACATTTCGGCGGCAGAGACCATACTACTATTATCCACGGCATAAATAAAATCCAGGACAGCCTGAAAACCGATAAAAATCTCCAAAGCGTAATATTCGAGCTGGAAAACAGAATAAAAGGCGAATAACCGCTTTTATTTGACAAAAAACAGCGGTTGAAAACCATGTTGATAACATGTTTATGAAAAAATTATATTGTGGATTATTTTTATATTTTTATCGTCAATGTTAAAACTGTGTATAACTTTAATTTTCCACAGGAGTTTTAAACATGCTTTCCAACAGCCGAAATCCCACTGTTTTTGGGGATAACTTCTGTTTTCAACATATTAACAGCCTCTACTATTACTACTACGGGAAGAACTATTTATATATTTATGTTTTATACAGAAAGGAGTTATCAACAAATGAAACTTAGCTGTTCAAAAGATTCGTTGTTAAACGCCATTAATATAGTATCAAAAGCCGTATCGTCGAGAACTACTCTTCCTATATTGGAATGTATTCTTCTGACAGCGGACGAAAACGGACTTAAACTTACATCAAACGACATGGAACTTGCCATAGAATCGGCATACATAGACGCCGATATAGAAACTGAAGGAAACGTTGCTCTCGAAGCGAAGTTTTTCTCCGATATAATAAGAAAAGTAAACGGTGAAGAAGTCAATATTTCCGTTGATGATAAGTTTGTTGCTACAATATCTTGTGGAAAAAGCGAATTTAAAATTTCCGGACAGAATGGGGAAGATTTCCCTCCCATACCGGAAGTTGAAAAAAACGATAAGTATGTAATTTCACAAACAGAATTGAAAAATCTTATACGTCAGACTATTTTTTCGGTTTCTCCGGACGAATCCAAACCGATATTAACAGGCGAATATATAGAAATCGAAGGAAATATGATAGATTTTGTTTCTGTGGACGGTTATCGTATTTCTTATAAACAGTCGGAGCTTGTTCAATCTTCCGGAACAAAAAGCGCCATAGTGCCGGGCAAATCTCTTGGTGAAATTGCCAAAATTCTTTCAGCAGATGAAGACGAAAAGGCCGTTATATATTTTACCGATAACCACATAATGGTTGATATTGACGGAAATATCGTTGTTTCACGTCTTATCCAGGGGGATTTTATCAAGTATCAGCAGAGCTTTACAAACGACTATAAAACATCGGCAAAAATTAACAAAAATGAAATGCTCAACAGTTTGGAAAGAGCTTCTCTTATTGCAAGGGATTCAAGAAAGATACCCGTTAAAATGGAAATATCGGGAAGCAATATAATAATTACGTCCAATGCCGAAACAAGTACGGCTTATGAGGAGGTTTCGGCGGAAATAGACGGAGACAAGCTTCTTATAGCTTTTAACCCCAAATACCTTATTGACGCTCTCAGAGCCATAGACGATGAGGAAGTTTATATCCATTTCAATACGCAGCTCAGCCCGTGCGTTTTCAAGCCGGTAGATGGAGACAGCTATAAATATCTTGTTCTTCCTTTGAGAATGTAAAACGGCATAAGAAACGGAGGCGAGTTTTTGATGGATGATGAAAAAGTATTGATAAATACGGATTATATAAAACTGGGACAGCTTTTAAAGCTTGCCAGCCTCGTATCCCAGGGGTCTGACGCCAAAACGCTTATAGTAAACGGCTATGTGAGCGTAAACGGCGAAACCGTTTTGGAACGCGGCAAAAAAATATATCCCGGCGATCTTGTGGAAGTGGAGGAATTCGGTTCCGTTAAAGTGGAGCATGAATAAGTATGTATATTAAAAATATTTCCTTAATGAGTTTCAGAAACATAAAGGATACGACCATAGATTTCGGAAAGGGCATAAACATATTTTACGGAGACAACGCCCAGGGGAAAACAAACCTGCTGGAATCCGTTTATATATGCTCCACCGGCAGATCCCAAAGGACAAGAAGTGAAAGCCAGCTTATAAAGTTCGGATATGACCAAGCGCATATCCGTACTTTTGTAATTCGGGAAAATTCCTCGGACAGGATAGACGTCCATTTAAAAAGGGACGAAAGAAAGGGAATGGCAGTAAACGGCATTCCTATCAGGAAAATGTCGGAGTTTTTCGGAAATCTTACGGCGGTCATATTTTCGCCGGAGGATCTTCGTCTTGTAAAGGGAGGCCCGTCCGAACGCAGAAGGTTTATGGATATAGAGCTTTGCCAGCTGAGCCGTTTATACTGTCATGATTTGCAGGACTACTACAAAATACTTAAACAGCGAAATAACCTGCTTAAAACGCTGTATAAGGACAGAAGCGCCGAGGATACTCTGGATATATGGGATATGCAGCTTTGCGCCTGTGGGGAGCGAATAACGGCAAAAAGAGCGGACTTTGTAAAAAGGCTGTGCGATATTTCCGGACGGATACATTCGAGCATAACCGACGGTAAGGAAAGTCTTTCTGTGGAGTACAAACCCAACTGCGAAGAGGGCAGTATGGAGGAAAGGCTGAAATATCACAGACAGAGGGATATTGCGCTTGGTTCCACATCCTGCGGACCGCATAAGGACGATATGCTGTTTTTTATCGACGGAAACGATACAAAATACTACGGTTCCCAAGGACAGCAGAGGACGGCGTCCCTTTCGGCAAAGCTGGCGGAAATAGAGCTTATAAAAAGCGAAACCGGCGAAGAACCCGTACTTTTGCTGGACGATGTTTTAAGCGAGCTGGACGAAAGCAGACAGACATATCTTATGGATAATATAGGAAATCTTCAGACGTTTATAACGTGTACGGGTGTGGAGGACAGCATTGGTAAATATATAAAAGACTGCACCTTATATAATGTGCAAAACGGAGATTTTAAAAAAGTGAGCCGATAATTTTTTGTTAAAAACAATAGTATGTTTTTATTAAAATTTCATAGTTTATTTTTAATTTAAAGAGCCTGTTTCCTTGTAAAAACAGGCTTTTTGTGCTATAATGGACTTATATTACGAATCGAGGACACATAGTTTTTTCGTGTATAAAATATAGAGAACCTTTAGGGGTTTTAAGGAGAGATTTATAAAATGTCGACAGAGTATAACGAAAGTTCAATACAAGTACTGGAAGGACTTGAGGCTGTCAGAAAAAGACCGGGTATGTATATCGGTTCGACCTCATCAAAGGGACTTCATCATCTTGTTTACGAAATAGTGGACAATGCCGTTGACGAGGCGTTGGAAGGCTATTGTTCGGAGATAGATGTGGAAATACTTCCGGGCAACATTATTTCCGTAAAGGATAACGGACGAGGAATACCTGTCGGTATACACCATCAGAAAGGGATACCTACGGTAGAAGTCGTTTTCACAATACTCCATGCCGGAGGTAAATTCGGAGGAAGCAGCTACAAGGTTTCCGGAGGACTCCACGGCGTAGGCGCATCGGTTGTAAACGCCCTCAGCGAATGGCTGGAGGTAAAGGTTGCCGTTGACGGAAAGATGTATTCCCAGAGATACGAAAGGGGAAAGGTTATGACGCCCCTTACGGTTGTGGGAGATACGGACGACCACGGAACGCTTGTAATGTTCAAGCCCGACGCTGAAATATTCGAGACCGTCGTATATTCGTGCAAAACCCTCGCATATCACTTCAGAGAGACCGCTTTCCTCACAAAGGGACTTAAAATAAACCTTTACGACAGAAGAAGCGACGAGGAAAGAGACCATGACGATTATAAGCAGGATGTAAAAAGAGAGTATCATTTCCATTACGAAGGCGGCATAAAGGAATTTGTACAGTATGCCAATAGGACAAGAACGCCGCTTTATCCCGAAATATTCTATGCGGAGGGAAGCAAGGACGGAGTTTATGTTGAGGTAGCTTTCCAGCATAACGACGAGTATAACGAGACGATATTCTCCTTTGTAAACAATATAAACACAACGGACGGCGGAACGCATCTGGCAGGCTTTAAATCCGGACTGACAAAGACCGTAAACGAGTACGGAAGAAAATTCGGACTGCTTAAAGACGGCGATAAATCCCTTACGGGAGACGATATACGAGAGGGAATAATGGCTGTCATCAATATAAAGATAAGCGAGCCGCAGTTTGAGGGACAGACAAAGGCAAAGCTCGGAAACAGCGAGGCAAAAAGCGCCGTTGAATCCGTGCTTTCGGAAAAACTGGAAT
>URLB01000029.1 GCA_900548595.1 uncultured Eubacteriales bacterium | reverse complement strand
AAATTTTATTGTGGTGCTGATATTAGAATGTTATAATATGGATATGAAAAAGTGATAAATTTGAAGTTGTGGAGGTGCTTTTTTTGCGAGTATACGAAAATAAAGAAAATCTTAAAAGGCCGCGAAAACATCAGTTTTCGCGGCCTTTTATAAATATTTATTATCTGTATATAATCTCGCTTCTCTTAGGTCCGTTTGAAACAATCGTTATAGGGAATCCGATTTCTTTCTCTATAAATTCAACATAGTTTCTTGCCTCAACGGGAAGTTCCTCGTACTTTGTAATTCCTCTTAAGTCGCACTTCCAACCGGGTAAGTATTCAAGAACAGGTTTTGCCTTTTCAAGCATAGGCGTTACAGGGAATGATTTTGTTATCTTTCCGTCTATTTCATATCCTACGCAAACAGGTATTGTATCAAGATATCCGAGTACGTCTATAGCTGTTAAGGCAACGTCAGTTGCTCCCTGAAGCATACAACCGTATTTTGTGGCAACACAGTCAAACCAACCCATTCTTCTTGGTCTGCCTGTTGTCGCTCCGAATTCTCCTGCGTCTCCGCCCCTGACTCTGAGTTCCTGCGCCTCATCACCGAATATTTCGCTTACAAAAGCTCCTGCTCCTACAGAACTTGAATATGCCTTAGCAACAGTTATAACCTTCTCAATTTTATGAGGAGGAAGTCCTGCTCCTACGGCTCCGAAGCCTGCAAGTGTTGATGAAGATGTTGTCATAGGGTAAATGCCGTGGTCAGGGTCTTTAAGTGCGCCAAGCTGACCTTCGAGAAGTATATTTTTTCCTTCTTTTACCGCATTAAAAAGATATTCCTCTGTATTTGCTATATAAGGTTCAACAATATCTCTGTAACCTATAACTTCATTATAAATTTTTTCGGGATCAAGTTTAGGCATGTGATAGAGGTTTTCCAAAAGAACATTTTTTATTGTACATGCGTTCTCTATTCTTTCTCTGAGTATTTCGGGATAGAACAAATCACATATCTGAATTCCAGTTTTTGCGTATTTGTCTGAATAGAACGGAGCTATTCCGCTCTTTGTAGAGCCAAACTGTTTATTGGCAAGTCTGGCCTCTTCATATGTATCAAAATCCACATGATAAGGCATAAGTATCTGAACTCTGTCGGAAATCATAATTTTAGGATTTTTTATGCCGCTTTCTTTAATATAGTTAAGCTCCTTTACAAAGTAGGGAATATTGAAAGCAACGCCTGTTCCGATAATGTTTACCGTATTTTCATTAAACACTCCGGATGGCATCTGGTGAAGGGCAAATTTACCGTAATCATTGATTATAGTATGTCCCGCATTGCTTCCTCCCTGAAATCTGATAACTATATCAGCATCGGCAGCAAGCAAGTCAGTTATCTTACCTTTTCCTTCATCGCCCCAGTTAGCTCCTACTATTGCTTTTATCATGTTGACCACTCCTATTTGATATATAATAATAAAATCAACTTACACTTTATTATAAGCTATACTTATACTAAAGTAAAATAACTATTTTTTATGCCGGGTATAATATACCTTTATCACACAATGAAAAAGGCGTTCCTTTCAGAACGCCAAATGATTTTACACTCTTACAGACTGTCCGTTTTCCTCAATAATACCCTTATTTTCTTCCAAAACAGGCTTTACATATCCGTTTATAAATTCTTCAGTCTGCTCGGGAGCCCTTCCTACAAAGTTTTTAGGCTCCATAATTTTATTAAGTTCATCTATTGTAAGTCCGAACATATCGTCAGCTGCAATACGTTCAAGCAAGTCATTCTTCTTTCCTTCCATTTTAACGGATTTTCCGGCTTCCATAGAATGCTGACGAATTCTTTCATGCAGTTCCTGCCTGTCTCCGCCTTTCTTTACAGCATCCATCATAATGTTTTCTGTAGCCATAAAAGGAAGTTCATTCATAAGATGCTGCTCTATAACCTTAGGATATACAACAAGCCCGTCTACAACATTTCTGTAAAGGATAAGTACGGCATCTATGCACAAGAATGCCTCAGGCACTGAAATTCTCTTATTTGCGGAATCATCAAGAGTTCTTTCAAACCACTGTGTTGAAGCAGTAACGGCAGGATTTATGGCGTCAGCTATAACATATCTTGAAAGCGAACCTATTCTTTCACTTCTCATGGGATTTCTCTTGTATGCCATTGCCGAAGAACCGATCTGATTTTTCTCGAACGGCTCCTCTATTTCTTTAAGGTGCTGTAAAAGTCTTATATCGTTGCTGAACTTATATGCGCTCTGGGCAATTCCCGAAAGTACGTTAAGTATCTGAGAATCAAGCTTTCTTGGATATGTCTGACCGGAAACCTTAAAATAATCTTTAAATCCCATTTTCTCTGTAATTCTTCGGTCAAGCTCTCTGCATTTTTCATGGTCGCCTTCAAAAAGCTCCAAGAAGCTCGCCTGCGTTCCCGTTGTTCCTTTAGAGCCAAGCAGTTTCGCCTTTGAAATTTGATGGTCAAGGTCTTCCAAATCCATTAAAAGATCCTGTATCCATAATGTAGCTCTTTTACCGACAGTAGTGGTCTGCGCAGCCTGGAAATGTGTAAATCCCAAAGTAGGCATACTTCTGTACTCCATAGCAAACTTTGAAAGCTCATTTATTACATTTACAAGACGTTTTTTTACAAGCTTCATTGCTTCTGTCATAATAATTATATCTGTATTATCACCAACATAGCAGCTTGTAGCTCCGAGGTGTATGATAGGTTTTGCAAGCGGAGCCTGGAGACCGTAAGCGTACACATGACTCATAACGTCATGACGTACTTCTTTTTCCCTAGCCTCAGCCTCGGCATAATTTATATCATAAATATGTTCCTTCATCTGAGCTATCTGCTCGTCTGTAATATCAAGACCAAGTTCCTTTTCCGTTTCTGCCAATGCTATCCACAATTTTCTCCATGTCGAAAATTTATAGTCGGCAGAAAACAAATATGACATTTCATCACTGGCATATCTAAGATTTAAAGGACTTTCATACTTATTCTTCATTTCAATGCTCCTTATAAATATTTTTCAATAACGATTTTTGTCAAATTAACACTAAATATTCTACGAACTACATATTATCATACATCACAAAGTCTTTACAATACCTAAAACACTTTTGAACATAAAAAAATCCCCGATGTTTCCATCGGGGATAAGTAACTCTTATAAATTAGAGAGTTTCTACTAAAGCCTGGATTCTTGTAGCAACCTGCTCGAATGAGTTAGCCTGCTGCTCGATTTCAATCTTAAGGTTCTTGATTCCAAGTTCATTGAACTTCTTAAGGTAGATAGGATAGTCGAATTCTTCAGGCTCACAGAACTTCATCTGGCAAAGGATAACTGCATCAGCCTTTGTGTCGTTAACCATGTCAACAAGCATCTGTGTTCTGCCTTTTTTACGGTCTGTAAGGAGTGAACATCCATACATATTCTTTGTCCACTGCATAGCAAGTCTTTCAAGAACTGTGCCGCCTTCTGTAGGAACGTCAGCTCTGAACTGTCTGCTTTCCTGTGCAAGGTCATCAGCAACAACAGCAACTTTGTTGTCAACAAGAACCTGAAGAAGTTCATTAGGCTCTGCCATGATACCTGTAAGGATAACTTTCTTACCGTCCCAAGGCTGAACAGGCATAGCCTTTAATTCAGCAATGAGTTCTTTAACCATTTCTGTATGTTTAGCCTTATCCATGAAGAATCCTGATTTGATTACAGCATGACGTTTGATAGGGTCAACTACCTGAGGGTAATCTGCAGCAACTTTGCAGAACTCTCTCATTACAGCACGATGCTCGTTGTAAACAACGATTGCTTTTTCGATAGCTTCGTCTGTAATCTTTTCGCCAAAGATACCTTCAAGTTTCTCTTTAACGATTTCATATTCTTTTGCGAGGAACTTTGTAGAACCTTCAACAACTACGTTCTGAGGGTGTACAAACTGGATTGAAGGACATTTGCCTTTCCATTTCTGTCCCATACATTTAAGTGTATCGCAAGGAGCTGAGAAGATAACAGCTTCAAGATCATCATATACGCCGTTGCACTCAAGTTCCATTATTGACTGCATGATTGAACATGCGAATGCAGGAAGATAAGCACGTGCTTTAGATACTTCGAGCTGTCCGCCCCAGCATCCGATAGGTAAACGACCTGCAGCATAAACGAGTTCGTCAGGTGTGTAAACGGGAACCATACCTACAGCGCCCTTACCTGTTGCTGCTTTGTAATCTTCCATAGCTTTTCTAGGATTAGCGGCAATTGCCTGTAATTCACTGATTATTGTATCAACTTTACTCATTATAAACCCCTCCTTAGTTTGCTGCTTCCTGTTTGTTCTGTTCCATAATCTCAGTTAAGGCCTGGAAACGTGTCTCATACTGAGCAGGTGAGAATGCACGAGGGTCTGCCTGGTCGCCGTCAAAGCTTACGTAAGGCACACCTGTTCTCTCCTTAACAAGTTCAGCCTCTTCAACGTTAAGGAAGTCCATAAGTTTGCAGCTTCTGTTGAGGTGGTATAAAGCACCGTCACAATGTGTGCTTTCAATAGCTGTACTGATAACGTCAACCTTGTTAGCAAGGTTTGTGTTGCTGTACATCTTTGAGTAGCCAGCAGCCATTCCTTCAAGATCGCCAACTTCGTAGTGAATTGACCAAGCTCCGGGATATGTAGAACCAACCATGTTAGCGCCGACAGCCTTCTGAGGCTTAGATGTAGCACCAAGGTAAGGCCATACTGCAATACCTTCCCAAAGAAGACGGTAGTTTTCTTTTTCTCCTCTGAATGTTGATGTACCGTTCTTTACATGCTCAGCAAGTTCTTCATAAAGTTTGTTGAATGTAACTTCTGTATCATGTTTTGATCTAGCACAAACGATAAGTCCCATGTAGTTGAACATATCGAAACCATTCATAGGTGAAGGTCTGTTAGCACACATAGCCATAGCTCTGTCCCAAGCTGCTACTGAACGCTGTGTCTGCTCCTGAACCTTAACAAACTTGTCATAGTCGAAAGGTTTGCCGCAAACTTCTTCAAGCTGTTTGATGCAGTACTTGAACTGATCAACAATGTACTCTTTACAATGTTTCTGTACAGGCATTGTGTGGTTGTAAGGAACGTCGATTACGATGTAAGGTACATCGAGTTCAACTGCAAGGTTCTCGTACCATTTAAGAAGTGTATTACAAATGTTATTACATGTAATTACAAGGTCGGGAAGCGGCATTCTGGGTGCAGGACAGTCCTTAAGAGCTTCAGGTGTTACGCCTGTCTTAGCTTCTTCTTTAAGAAGTTCCATGTAACCAAGGTTTACTCTTGAGTAAGCGCAAAGGTCAACATCATAGCCTTTACCTTCTGCTATATTGATGATTGTCTCAGCATACTTCTTAGCACTGATTGCAGCTGCGTGGTTTTCAGGATAAAGCATAATTATATCCATAACTTCGCAGAACTCTGCGGGTGCAATTGAAGATGACCAGCAAACAAGCTGTCCGTTTTCATGTGCACGATAAGAATCGGAATAAGCTTTTTCCTGGAAATAACCCAATAACTGTTTTGAAGTCATTGTACTGAAATCTACTGCTTCGCTCATGTTAAAATCCCTCTTTCTTTATTATCTATTTACTTTTTCATAGCTTTTAAAGCATCCTCGTATGCGTAAAGAGCCGCACCGAGAGCGCCTGCTACCTGTGGATGTGGAGCAACTATTACCTGCTGTTTAAGTTCTTTACTGATAGCGCGAACTACGCCGGCATTCTGCGCTACTCCGCCACTCATTACTACGTCCGGAGTAACTCCGCCTCTGTGTGCAAGACCGCAGGCCTTAACAGCAACAGACGCATGAACTCCCGCAATAATGTTTTCTTTTGAAGTGCCCTGTGAAAGCTGAGAAATAACCTCAGACTCGGCGAATACTGTACAAGTACTGCTGATAGGAGCCGGCTCTGTAGCTTTTGCATCATAATCCTGCATTTCACCGGTTGTAACTTCAAGAACCCTCGCCATAACGTCGATGAATCTTCCCGTACCGGCTGCACACTTGTCATTCATAAAGAACTGGACTACTCCGCCTCTTTCGTCAAGCTTAATAGCTTTAGCATCTTGTCCGCCGATATCGATGATTGTTCTAGCGCTTGGAACCAGATGATAGATACCTTTTGCATGACAGCTTATCTCGCTGACCTGTCTATCGGCGCCTTCAAATGAAAATCTGCCGTATCCTGTAGCTACTACTCTGGCCATATCTTCCATTCTGAGTCCGCTTGCTTCAAGAGCTTCCTCAAGAACACGCTGAGGACCTGATGAACCTGTACCGAGCTGAACAACTTTTTCTGTTACGACGCGAATGCCGTCCTCAAGAATAACAACTTTTGATGATGCAGAACCTACGTCAACACCCATGGTGTACATAATAAAAATACCTCCTCCAGTTAATAACCGCCAAGCAATCGATTAAACTCAGTTAAGGCATTACGCGGAAACCCGCAAATGTATCCTTATAAACCATAAGTTCCTCGCAAAATATGGTTTATATGTTGCCTAAAGCGATTTTCTCTATAAGAGTACATAAATCTACAAAATATATACTCTACAATACATTTTAATCATTTGATTATTAATTGTCAATCAAATAAGGGTTAAATTTATATAATTTGACTATAAAATTTTGCCTGTCATTAAGAGCAATGTATTGGGTATTGTTTACAATGACTAAATTTGTACATTTTTACAAAAACCCTTATATTCCGCAATACCAACGGTATTTTCTAATCGCTTGTCTTTACAATACTATGTTTTTATTTTGTTGTTATCAGTAATTTTTGTATACATTATTTATACTTATTTTACATTAACGGACAAGCAAAAGCCGTTCATTTTTTAACAATAATGAAAAAAGCAGGAAACCTGTAAAAGGTTTCCTGCAAAATTAGATACAAATTATTCGCCTTTGTATTCAGGATGCTCTTTGATGAAGTCGCTGTTCTTCTTATGTCCAACTGTAAGGAACGGAATAACAACAACGAAAAGTCCTGCAATACCGCAGTAGTTGTAACCATACTTGATAACGTTAGTAAGACCAACTGTTGAGAAGAGCATAACTACAACGATTGTTACTAAAGCGATGATAAACGAACTCTTTCTTGAATCCATATTCTGGAATACTTTGAGACCTTTCTGGAAACGAGGAATAAGTCCATAAATTGATGTAACTGCTGTTGAAATAAAGCACATGCAAAGTGCAACTGCATAGCAGATAGGAAGAGCTGCAACACCGAGCTGTTTAGCAACATAAAGTGTAGGAACTGCAAGGTTGTTTGTAGCAAGGTAGCTGTCTGCACCTGTGTCATACCAAGCAAGGAGCATTACACAGCTGAGTGCTAATGCGATACCGTTCATTAAGATACCGATTGTAGCTGCTTTTGTACAAGCTTTTCTGTTTCTGAGGATACCTGATGTACCGATGATAGCAGGAACAACAACGCACTGGAAACCAGCGTATACAAATACCTTCCAGATAGCACCGCCAAGGTTGTTTGACTTCATCTCTGTGAATACCTGAGATACGCCTTCGGGTCTTCCGACGATACCTGAGATGTAGATGATAGCAATAGCAATGATGATGATGATTGACATTACTGTTGATGCTTTTGCAACAAGGTTAGCGCCGAACATAACGAGGATAAGTGTAAGTACACCTACAACAACTATACCTGCCATGTAAGGAATGTTATAGTCTGCAAAAAGTTCACCTGCACCTGCGAAACATGCAGAAACAGCACAGATAACTATAATGAAATAATAAATTTCGAAAAGAATTTCAAGTTTTGTGTAAGGAGCATACAGGTGAGAGAAGATCTCTTTGTAAGATGTAAGTCCTGTAGTTGCGCTCATGATCATAACTTCTCTGAGAACGAGTCCGAGAACTACCATTGAAAGGAAAGCCATGATAGGAGCATACCAGCCGTACTGTACGTAGTACTGAGTAGCCTGGTTACCAGAAGCGAATCCACCGCCGGCATGTGAGCCGAACCATACGGATGCAACTGAGAAACATGTACCTAATGATACTTTTTTACTAACATCACTTGACATTTAATTCACACCCCATTTTATTTAATTATAAAGGAACAAGTGTTTTGCAGGTCAGCAGGAGTCAAATGATTATAATTAATATGTACAATTGCTGACTTATCTGATTAACCTGCACAGCTTTTCTTTGAAGATGGCCATCTGCATTCCGGCTGTTTTTTTGCGGATTCCCCATCCGCCCTATTGATCCCGAGTCAACTGTAGGCTCGTTTTCAACATGTCATAATATTACACTACTGCAATGATTTTTTCAATCGGCTATTTTAACAAAAAACGGTCTATACAGCGACAGTTCGCAAATTAAAACAAAATTATTCATGCAATATTGCCAATTATCCCCTATTAATTTTGTGAGTTAAATATAACATTTGTACGATACTGTTATACATCGGCTGAACTAGCGTCAGTCATCATACATGTCCGCTTTTTTTAAACTTCTAAACGTTTTTTATTATTTTTGTATTCATATTCAGTATTTTCCTAATAATATTATATGCTTCACCCACAAAAAAATCACTTATGCTGTCATTTTACTTTCAAATTTCAGTTTTTAATTCCGCTTAAATCAAGAGGACTTCTCTAATTTTTTCACAGCAGCAAAAAGCCTCGGGCATATATAAACACCCGAGGCTGTCAAGAAAACAATTTAAGTAGTTATTCAAGATTTAATTTTTTTGTAAGCAGGTACTTAGTTACCAAGAAGTAAACAGTAGCTTCTATTAAACAGAACAGCAGCATTGCTATTAATGTTACATTCATTGCCTGTATAGGATCCATCGGCATAAGAAACCTCTCCACAAGATTTAATACAAAAGGAGTACTGCCCGCTCCGGCTATTATTGCAAAAACAACATTTCCGACTATTATGCTTATTCCTATATATGCTCCGACCGCACACAACCCTTTATGCTTGTCTGACAACTGTCCTATTGCCATACAAAGATATATGCTTAACACCTCTGAAGCACATCCGACAAGGACCAGTAATATGCCCTCAATCATTATAGATATAAATCCTATTCCGCCGCTGAATATCTGAGACATCATATTTCCGAATTCGGAAAATACAATCTTCAAATCGTTAAAGTTAAATATAACTATCATAAACGCTACACTTCCGACAATAACGCTCAATATTATCCATACCATAACTACAATAAGTTTGCTCCATATAAGTTTAGATACGCTTACCGGTAGCGTAAACATAAGGTAGCCTTCTCTTCCGAGCATATTTTTATAAAACCTCTGTATGGTCATTACAAATGTAACTACGCATATTGCCATTACTATTGCTCCGAAAAGAGACGGAACAATCAAAGAGAGTATATTGATAACTATGCTCCCCATGTTTTCAATGTTGAACTGAAAGAACAGTCTCTGTATAAAAGCTATTATTATGAGTGCAAGGTATAAGGGAAAAAATATTCTCCCCGTTGCCTTAAACTCATATTTAATCAATTTCCTTAACATTTGAATACCTCCCTGAAATATCCGTCAACTGATTTACCCATATTTTCTCTTATGTTATCAACCGTATCATGAAGAACTATCTGTCCCCTATCTATGAAAATAGCTTCATCAAGTACTTTTTCTATGTCGGATATAAGATGAGTTGAAATTATAACGCTTGCGTCTGGATTATAAGTTGTTATTATTGTGTTCAATATATAATCTCTTGCCGCCGGGTCAACTCCTCCTATAGGCTCGTCAAGAAGATATAATTTTGCATTTCTGCTCATAACGAGTATAAGCTGAACCTTTTCCTTATTTCCTTTTGAAAGCGCCTTTAATCTTTCACCCTCGCTTATGTTCAGACGTCCTAGCATATCCCTTGCCTTTTCTATATCAAAATTGCTGTAAAAATCCGTAAACATTTTAAATATATCCGAAACTTTCATCCAATCCGGAAGATACGTTTTATCCGGAAGATAAGATACCGCCAATCTGCTTTCATTTCCTATTCTTTTTCCGTCTACTGTAATTTCACCTTCATTAGGAGTAAGAAGTCCGTTTATAAGTTTGATAAGCGTTGTTTTACCGCTTCCGTTCGGTCCAAGAAGGCCTATTATTTTTCCTCTTTCAATGCTTAAATTTATGTTGTTAAGAGCTTCTTTTTTACCGTAACTTTTGCTTATTCCTTTTATTTCAAGAACAATTTCATTCATTTTACTATCTCTCCCTCCACGGCTTGTTTAAATGCGTTGAGTGTTTGCTCCGGTGTAAAACCGAGCTGTTTCATACGTTCGATAAAGTTGTTTATATTTTCCGACGCTATGGCGTCTCTTACATGTTCAATCATATCAACCGCCTCCGTTATATATCTTCCGCTCGTTCTTTTTGAATACACAAGACCGTCTCTTTCAAGGTCAGCCAACGCTCTCTGCATTGTATTCGGATTAACTCCGGCTTCTTCCGCCAAATCTCTCACAGATGGCAGTTTTGCACCGGGAGTCCATTTTCCGGAAGCTATGCCCATTTTTATCTGTTCGACTAACTGCGAATATATCGGCCTGTCTTCCTTAAATGTCCATGCCATATTATCCCTCCTCGATTTGCTTATTGTACTAATTATTTAATACAATTATACAATAAGACATTAATTTGTCAATACTAATTTTAAAATCTACGAAAAAAAAGCCTTATCACTATTGATAAGGCTTTTTTATATTACTTTATATCTGTTTTATCATCTTTTATCAATTCTTTAAAACAAGTTGCAAGTCCGGCTAATCCCTGTATTTCAGAAGGAATAATAATCTTTGTGGATTTTCCGTCGGCAACCTTCTGGAGGGACTCCAGACTCTTTATGGCTATTACCTGTGCGTCGGGATTAGCCTCGTTGAGCATTTTTATGCCCTCTGCCTGTGCCTGTTGAATTTTAAGAATAGCCTCAGCTTCACCTTCGGCTCTTTTAATAGCGGCTTCTTTTTCCGCTTCCGCTCTCAGTATGGCAGCCTCTTTTTCACCTTCGGCAACAAGAACCGCACTTCTCTTTTCACCCTCGGCCTGAAGTATTTTCTCACGTCTTTCACGTTCGGCTTTCATCTGTTTTTCCATCGAGTCCTGTATTTCCTTAGGAGGCATAATGTTTTTAAGTTCGACACGGTTTATTTTTATTCCCCATGCGTCTGTCGCTTCGTCAAGTATAGCTCTCATTTTTGAGTTAATTATGTCTCTTGAAGTCAGCGTCTGGTCAAGTTCCAAATCGCCGATAATATTTCTCAGTGTTGTAGCCGTCAGATTTTCTATTGCTCTGATAGGGTTATCGACTCCGTAGGTATACAGTTTCGGGTCGGTAACCTGAAGATAAATAACCGTATCTATCTGCATAGTTACATTATCTTTTGTTATCACAGGCTGAGGAGGAAAGTCCGCCACCTGCTCCTTCAGGCTTATTTTTTTCGCTATCCTGTCGATTACGGGTATTTTAAGATGAAGTCCCGTAGACCATGTTGCGTTATAAGCGCCAAGTCTTTCAACAACATAGGCATGCGCCTGCGGCACTATTTTAATATTGGATATAACTATGATTATGATAAGCAAAATTACAATAAATATAAGCAAAATCATCACTCTCCTGTCTTAACTATAAGTTTTACGCCTTGAATATCAAGTATTTTTACCTCAGCCCCTTCCTTAATTATTTCCCTTTCGTCCGACGACCTTGCCGTCCAAATTTTTCCGTCTATTTTAACAGCTCCGGCCGCCTCTATATTGTTTATCTCTTCGGTAACAATCCCGTATTTTCCGATAAGCGCCGGAGCGTTTGTCGCTTCTATCCTTCCGTTAAGAAGCTTTTTGGCAAACGGCTTTGTAAAAATCAGAAGAACGACTGAAACCGCGATAAAAATAACCATCTGAATTGTAAACGACATACCTGCCATAGCTGCAAACATAGCTGCCAGAGCGCCGAAACAAAACCATATCGATACAAGCGCTCCCGCTGTAACAATTTCCGCAACAACAAAAATAACAAACAGTATAAACCATACTAAAGTCAATGAAATTCCGGGCATTATAATCATCTCCTCGTCTGTCATATTGCATAATCCAAAGATTTATGGATAAAATCATAATAACATATATTATATAAATAATCAATTTTAACAAACAGGTATTTTCAGTAATCAAACCTTGACAAATCAATCTATTTTAACTATTATTATATTACTTTATGTTAATAATTATTATGCAGTGAAGCGGAAGGAGTACTCCGTATACACCTTAAAGAGAGTCAAATTCACAGGCTGAAAAATTTGGCAGGTACAGTTTCGGAGGAAGGTAGTCCGTCAGCATTTTCGGTGAGAAAGGTTCATTAGCCGAAAACGTCGGCCGCGTTAAGGTTTAAAGCCGTATGTAACAATACGGAAAATAAGGTGGTACCGCGGACTTTCGCCCTTACAGGGGCAAAAGTCTTTTTTTGTTTCAGAAAACTATCAGGAAAGGAAGAAATACATGATACACGAACTTGCAAAAACGTATGATCCCAGTATCGAAGAGCGTATATATGACAAATGGCTTGATAAAAAATATTTCCATGCCGAAGTTGATAAGTCAAAAAAGCCGTTTACAATAGTTATGCCCCCTCCCAATATTACGGGTAAACTTCATATGGGACATGCCCTTGACAACACTCTCCAGGATATCCTCATCCGTTGGAAGAGAATGAGCGGATATAACGCCCTTTGGATTCCCGGAACAGACCATGCCTCCATTTCCACAGAAGTTAAAATAGTTCAAAAAATGGCTGAAGAAGGAATAACCAAAAACGATATAACAAGAGAACAATTTTTGGAAAGAGCATGGGCATGGAAAGAAGAATACGGCTCGGAGATTCTTAAACAGCTTAGAAAGCTCGGCTCCAGCTGCGACTGGGACAGAGTACGTTTTACAATGGACGAAGGCTGTTCAAAGGCTGTGCTTGAAACATTTATACGTCTCTATAACAAAGGTTATATCTACAGAGGCGAAAAGCTTATCAACTGGTGTCCGAAATGTCAGACAACAATATCGGACGCAGAGGTAAACCATGTTGATATGGCAGGACATTTCTGGCATATCAAATACCCCATAGCAGGAACGGATCAGTTCCTGGAACTTGCTACAACAAGACCTGAAACAATGCTCGGCGATACTGCCGTTGCAGTACATCCGGAAGATGAAAGATATAACAAGCTCATAGGAAAAAGCGTTATCCTTCCTCTAGTCAACAAAGAAATTCCCATTGTCGGCGATTCTTATGTTGACAGAGAATTCGGTACAGGCGTTGTTAAAATAACTCCTGCACACGACCCTAACGACTACGAAGTAGGAGAACGTCATAACCTTCCTAAAATCAACGTATTCAACGACGACGGAACAATTAACTCAAACGGCGGAAAATACGAAGGAATGGACAGATACGAAGCAAGAAAGCTTATCGTAAAAGAACTTGACGAGCTTGGTCTGCTTGTGCGTGTCGAAGACATTACCCATTCAGTCGGCGTACACGAAAGATGTAACGAAGTAGTTGAGCCTATGATTAAACTTCAGTGGTTCGTTAAAATGGAGGAACTTGCAAAGCCTGCCATAGAAGTTTACAAAAATAATTCTCTCCGTTTTATACCAGACAGATTTGGAAAAGTATATATGCATTGGCTTGAAAATATCCGCGATTGGTGTATTTCAAGACAGCTTTGGTGGGGACACCGCATACCTGCATATTACTGCCAGAAATGCGGTCATATAGAAGTAACGAAAGACCCTACCGGCCTTACATGTTCCAAATGCGGAAGTACGGATTTCAAACAGGACGAAGATACGCTTGACACATGGTTCTCATCTGCTTTATGGCCGTTCTCAACTCTCGGCTGGCCTGACAATACGGAAGAACTTAAGCATTTCTATCCTACAAGTACAATGGTAACCGGATATGATATTATTTTCTTCTGGGTAATAAGAATGGTATTCTCCGGACTGGAACAGGTAGGAGAATGCCCTTTCCACGACGTTCTTATCCATGGACTTATCCGTGATGACCAGGGTCGTAAATTCTCAAAGAGCCTCGGAAACGGAATAGATCCGATTGATGTAATAAATAAATACGGCGCGGACGCAATGCGACTTATGCTTATTACAGGAAACGCACCCGGAAACGATATGCGTTTCTATTGGGAAAGACTTGATGACTGTCGTAATTTCAATAACAAATTATGGAACGCCTCTCGTTTTGTTCTTATGAACCTTGAAGACGAAAACGATGAAGATACGCTCCTCTATCTGACAAGCGCAGACAAGTGGATATTAAGCAAGGTTAATACGCTTACAAAGGAAGTAACCGATAATCTCGAATCATACGAGCTTGGTCTTGCGGCTCAGAAAATAAGAGATTTCCTCTGGGATGAATACTGCGACTGGTATATCGAAATGGTTAAGCCTCGTTTATATAACAAAGAGGACAGCACCAGAGACGCTGCTTTATGGACTCTTAAAACAGTTCTTATAAATGCGCTTAAGCTTCTTCATCCTTTCATGCCGTTTATAACAGAAGAAATATTCACTCACCTTCAGAGTGATGAAGAAACAATAATGCTTTCGGCATGGCCTGAATTTAAAGCAGAGTGGAACTTTGATGAAAATGAAAAGGAAATCGACCTTATCAAAGAGGCTGTCAGAGCAATCAGAAATATAAGAGCGGAGATGAACGTTGTTCCAAGTAAAAAAGCGACCGTTTTTGTCGTTACTCAGGACAGTGTAATTGCCGATATGTTCGACAAAAGCTGTGTGTTCTTCAAAACACTCGCATATGCAAGCGAGCTTATAATCCAGTCTGATAAAACAGGAATAAGTTCAGACGCAGTATCGGCTGTTATCCCGGGAGCTACATTGTACATGCCTTTTGCAGAGCTTGTTGACATTTCAAAAGAAATAGAAAGACTTACAAAAGAGCGTGATAAAATGGTTAAAGAAGTTGAACGTGTTGAGAAAAAACTTGCCAACCAAGGATTTATCGCAAAAGCTCCTGCCAATGTAATAGAAGAAGAGAAGGCAAAGGGAGTAAAATACAGAGAAAAACTTAAACAAATAGAAGAAAGACTTGAAACTCTTAAATAATAAAAAAATTCCTCAGAGAAACTAAATGTTTTCTCTGAGGAATTTTTTATATTTCATAGGCAGTATACGCATAATCAAAATAATAGCCCAATTTTTCGGCAAGCCTTGCCGAAGCGGTATTATGTGCGTCCCAGCTCGGAAAAATATTTCTTTTCAAACATTCCAGTATAAGTTTAGCTCCGCAAATATATGCCAAACCTCTTTTCCTAAAATCTTCCCTTGTATCTATTTCGATTTCTATTCCGCCTTTGTATGAAGAATACGACGATGCTCCGCATACAATTTTATTTTCATGCATAATGACATATCCTATGCCATTGTTTTTATAATTGTCAAAATCTTTATAATTCGATACAAGGTCTTTACTCCACTTTGAAGCTTTACACATATTATACAAATTTTCATCTATCATTTTTATTGTATATTCTTTTCCCAACGAATTAACTGCCGCCGCAAGCCTCTTAACATCAAAATCGCAATGTTTTTTAAAGGCATATCTTTCGATTTTTACAGCCTTATCGGGATACGCCTCCTCTATTGCCTTTTCCCATAATTCGTTTTGCGGAACTGCTATCGTATATTCTCTGCCGCTGTTTTCAATAATATACTTTACTGCGTATATATCGGGATTTCCCGCAAAAAAGCAAAAATCTCCAATGGCGGCAACGGCTGTTCTGTACTTATCATCGGAATATACGCTGCCCATAATTCCTTGAACGCACGACCATATCATAGTTTCGCTCCAACCATTGAAAAGACCGGCTGCATTTTCAAGATTTTCAACTATGTTTATCATAAAATATCACTCTCATATCATGATATATTTTTATTTCATTTTTTTCATAATATCTATTCCTATAATAAGCGAAAGAATAAACGTAACTACGTCAGCCGCAGCCTGAGTCGCTTCTATTCCGAAAAGACCGAAGCTTGCGGAAAAAATATAAAGAATAGGTATAAAAAACAAAAACTGTCTTGATACCGCCAGTATTGACGCACGAACAGTATAACCGATAGTCTGCGTCATCATATTGCATATTATAATCCAGCCCAGAAGAGGGAATGTAATGCACTGCCACCTTAATGTCCTTGCGCCTATCTCAATAACTTCCGCATCATTTCTGAACTGCGCAACCAGTTCGGGAGCGAATATAATGCCTACCAAGGCAAGAATAATAAGAACGATCAAAGACGATTTTACACAAAACTTTACGCCTTCCTTAACCCTGTCGAACTTCTTTGCTCCATAATTAAATCCGCATACAGGTTGAAATCCCTGCCCGTATCCGAGCATAGCCGATGAAGCAAACATCATAATTCTCTGTACAACCGTTATTGCCGCAATTGCGGCGTCGCCGTATATTCCAGCCGCATGGTTAAGAAATACGAAAGATATGCTGGAACATCCCTGTCTGAACAGCGACGGAAGTCCTCCTCTGAATATTTCCTTTATATAATAAAAATTAATTTTCAGATTTTTAACGGTAAGAGGAATACTTTTCTTATTCGTAAAAACAATAAGAATAATCAAGCTTATGCACTGGCTCAGTGTAGTTGCAATAGCCGCTCCCGCAACCCCGAAGTCCAGAACAAATATAAAAATCGGGTCTAAAATTATATTCAATATACCGCCCGTCATAATACCGATCATGCCGTAAAAGGCGTTTCCCTGAAAACGCAGCTGATTATTAAGCGTAAAAGCAGCCGTCATTATCGGCGCACCGAAAAGAATGTATTGCAGATATGCTTCCGCATAAGGAAGTATAGTATCGGTTGCCCCCAACATTATCGCAAACTCTTTCCTAAAGATCAGTCCCAGTATCATAATTGCCAATCCGCCGAAAAGTGCCCAGAAAAAGCCTGTTGACGCCATTTCATTACATTCCTTTATTTTTTTAGCGCCGAGGTTTCTCGATATATAATTACCAGAGCCATGTCCGAACAAAAATCCTACAGCCTGTATTAAGGTCATCAGCGGAAAAATAACTCCCACCGCTCCCGTTGCGCTTGTTCCTATTCTTCCTACAAAATACGTATCTGCCATATTATAGGTTGATGTAATAAGCATACTTACAATCGTAGGAACAGCCATTTCCAGTATAAGTTTATCCACAGGCTCTTCCGTCATTTTCTTTATCTTTGCAGCCTGTATATCATCATTTACAGTTGCCTTGGCCGTCATAGTTATTTCCCCTTTTCCGCAAAAGTTATTTCCGTTTAATGATAGCATAACATTATTTTCATTTCAAATAAAGATCTTCCGTTTTCTTCCTAACCTCAACCACTTTCTTCTGCACTTCAGTTTCAATCGTTGTATATGTTTGTAAAATATGTTAGTATAATAAAAACTATGAAGTTGTGGAGGTAAAATATAGATGAATCAAGGTAGAATTATTGTAATCACAGGTGCG
>URLB01000028.1 GCA_900548595.1 uncultured Eubacteriales bacterium | reverse complement strand
AGGTCTTAAAGCGCTTATATTTATTATTGTTTTTACGGCTGTAATTAACCTGTTTACAACGAAAGGCGACACGGTGCTGTTTACCGTATGGCGTTTTACAGCTACGTTGGAAGGTTTATTTTTTGCCATAAAAATGTGCTTAAGAATTGTATTGTTGATTATAGGTTCGTCATTGCTTACACTGACGACAACACCTATAAAGCTTACCGACGGAATAGAGTCTTTGCTGAAACCGTTTGCAAAAATCGGTGTGCCTGCCCACGACATAGCGATGATGATGACAATAGCGCTTAGATTTATACCGACATTACTTGATGAAACCGATAAAATAATAAAAGCTCAGCAGGCCAGAGGAGCTGATTTTGATACAGGAAGCCTTGTAAGCAAGGCTAAAGCTCTCGTTCCTATTCTTGTTCCTCTTTTTATATCCGCATTCAGACGAGCCGATGAGCTTGCGATGGCGATGGAGGCAAGATGTTATAACGGAAGCGGAGAAAGAACCCGCATGAATGTTATGAAAATAACATCAACGGATTATATTTCATCATTGCTGTTTATATGCTATTTTGCGGTATTGATAGGAATAAGATTTGTGATTGGTTAATAATATGAGAAGAATATTACTTACAATTTCATACGACGGAACAGATTACAGCGGCTGGCAAGTACAAAAAGACCCCGATATCAGAACTGTACAGGGCGAACTCAATAAAGCCTGCACAAAATTGTTTAAAACCGAAATTATGAGCATAGGGGCAAGCCGGACGGACGCAGGAGTTCATGCTGTTGGACAGCGCGCCGTTATTGATGTCGATACATCGATCCCGACGGAAAAAATCCATTTGGCAATAAACTCGTTTTTACCGAACGATGTTGTAATTGTTTGTGCCGAAGATGTAAGCGGTGATTTTAATCCGAGATTTCAAGCGGAAAGAAAAATCTATGAATATAGGATTTATAATAATCCTGTCAGAAATCCTATATGCAGAAATTACAGTGAGTATGTTAGAGAAAAGCTTGATATTAAAAAAATGTCGGAAGCAGCCGAAGCGTTTATCGGCGAACATGACTTTAAAGGATTTTGCTCATCGGGGAACAGTTCCAAAACGACCGTCAGAACAATATACGAAATGACGGTGCAAAGAGACGGTGATTTTGTTGTAATAAGGGTTATTGGAAACGGTTTTCTTTACAACATGGTAAGGATAATAGCCGGAACGCTGATTTACGTCGGAAACGGAAAAATAAAGCCGTCCGATATGGGAGAAATAATAAAATCGGGAGACAGGACAAAAGCAGGAAAAACAGCCGGTCCTTCAGGACTTACGCTGGTTAAAATACTGTATTGATTTTTTTAACAAAGTATTGACACAATATTGCGTTTATAATATAATAAAAACTGTTGCAATGCCACTTTTAAACTCGTTAGCCCCGAGTTTGACTATATATTTTACATTTGTTTTTTGGAAATTTAAGGGAGGTTTAACAATGAGAACAACATACATGGCAAAACCCGCCGATATCGAAAAGAAATGGTATGTTGTAGACGCAACTGATAAAACATTAGGACGTCTTGCATCAGAAATAGCAAAAGTATTACGTGGAAAGAATAAGGCTATCTATACACCACATATAGATACAGGCGATTACGTAATAGTTATCAACGCTGACAAAATCAAAGTAACAGGCAAAAAGATGGATCAGAAAATTTACAGACGCAACTCCGGATGGATTGGCGGATTAAAAGAAACTCCTCTTAAGAGAATGCTTGAAACAAAGCCTGAAGATGTGCTTATTCATGCCGTTAAAGGTATGCTTCCCAAAAATGCACTCGGAAGAGCTATGATGAGAAAACTTTTCGTTTATGCATCTGCTGAGCATCCTCATGCAGCTCAGAAACCTGAAGTTTTAGAAATTAAGTATTAAGATAAGGAGGAAGCAAAATGGTAGCAGCCAGATATTACGGAACAGGCAGAAGAAAATCATCCGTAGCCAGAGTATATCTTGTACCCGGTAACGGTAAAATTACTATAAACAAGAGAGACATCGACGAATACTTCGGTCTTGAAACTCTTAAATTAATCGTTCGTCAGCCACTTGAGGCTACAGAGACATCAGCTAAATTTGACGTACTTGTAAACGTTAGAGGCGGTGGCTTCACAGGACAGGCAGGCGCAATCAGACACGGTATTTCAAGAGCATTACTTGAAGCAGACGCTGACTACAGACCGGTTCTCAAGAAAGCAGGATTCCTTACAAGAGATCCTCGTATGAAAGAAAGAAAGAAGTACGGTCTCAAGGCAGCTCGTCGCGCGCCTCAGTTCAGCAAGAGATAATCTGCTGTTCAAACTTTATCGAGATGTTTTCAAAACCCGAGAAATTAGAATTTCTCGGGTTTTTTTGTATATTAAATACTGTTGAAAGCATTAATTTTAACTATTCAGTAAATGCTTTTATGAATTTTGTCAGTTGAATATGTGAATAAAAATTTGTATTTAAAATCTAAGATATTTGCAAATTCTTATTGATATAAAAAAGATAATTATGCTTAATAACAAAATTTACGGGCAAATGAAGCTGACTGGGCATGTTTTTAAGTGTTAATAATGAATAAGACTGATAACAAGTATTGCAGACGTTCTATTTGATTTTATAAGATGCGTAGTCCTAGTATGGAAATAATGATTAAACATAAAAAACGTATATATTATTTAAAGGAGTAGTACAATATGAAAACGGCTTGTATTATAATACAAACCGTTTTGTAAAAAGTATTTCTATATCAACTTTAGTTGAATTATATCATGAGGAATAGAGATGAAAGCTAAAGTAGCAACATATTTATTAAAAACGCATTGATTAATATGATTAAATTATATCTCCGTTTTCGGTAATTATAGGATCTAACTCAGTTGTATCTCCATATAAATCAGATCTTGAAAGCAGATACTGCTTTAAACTTTCTTTATTTTGAAAATAGGTTGCTTGAAATGGATCAAGGCTACTGTATTTTTCTATAAAAAGCAGTCCATTATCAGTTTCTGATAATACACCGGCATGACCGACAAATCTAACGTTATCTTCAGGAGAATGTAAATAAATACAAATCAGAGAAACAGTATCGGTTGAGATTTCTATTTTCCTTTCTTCCCATGCTTCTTTAATTTTCTTTTCATGCTCTTCTAAAGTCGAGGTTCCTTCTACAGATATCTGATTGAACAGAGTAATAAAATTCGCACGTTCATCTTCATTGAGATGTAATTCCTGTACTGTATCTATGGCTTCAATATCAAACATAAGCCATGGATCTGTATCAAAACCGGTTTTTGCGGTTTTAATTTGGTCTTTTAATAATGAAAATGCTGTTAAACGGCAGTTTAACCATTGCAAGTAAGAATAGGCTTCAGAAGTATCATCTAACATAAGAGAGCTATAATCCATGCCTGTTTCGGGAAGAGGCTGAAATCCTTCTTTAAACTCATAACCTTGAGAATTTGAATTGAAGTCATCAGCCCAGGTCATTACGGTTTCAATAGCCTGTTTGTTAAGACCATTACTTTCTAAAATATCGGTAACTTCGGAACGAGAAGCATCACCTGCTAAATTTGAGTATGTTAAGTCCTGATTGTTTAAATTCTGTTTGTCGGCATTTTGACTTTTGCCACAGCCTACTGCGCTTAACATAAGAATTAAAGATATACTGACTGCAAAAAATTTTTTCATATAAAATACTCCTTGCTTATTTTAAAATTTGCCGTATTATATTTCTCTCAAAATACAATAGGATTTTTGTAGGGAAACAACTATAGGTTTATAATGCATATTACGATACTTAGTATTGTGAATTGAAAATAATTCTACAACTCAAATTAATAAAAGACAAGCGAAATCCATAGGTATTAGAAAAATTTTAAGAAAAAAATATATATTTATTAAACTTACAATTGCATTGAAAAATTCTATGGATTATTATTATATTTAGATTTGCGACATCTAAAAATGCGATACTTTACATAGATTTAGTTATATATTACAAAATTTTACAGAATAATATTTTGTTATCTTTATTAGATTAAGAAACGCTTAACTTAAAAATATAAGAATTGAAAATATAAAAATTTGAAAATAAGCTATTGACAAAATTATTATAATGGATTACAATACAAAACATCAACTTAACAACAACAAAATGGCGTTGATGAGGAGAGTAAGCAGTGGAAGACTTACCAGAGAGTCCCTGTATGCTGAGAGGGGATAAGAACAAAACTGCCGAATATGGCCTCTGAGTCGCGTGGATGAACCGAAAGGATAAGCCACGACGGGATCGCCCGTAACAGCGGCAGAGTATTAAATACTTAAATGTATGCGTACTTTATGAGATTCATAGTGTGAGCTATGGATGAATTTAGGTGGTAACACGTGGGATTTTATGCCTTCGTCCTATTTAGTTAATATAGGACGAAGGCTTTTTTATTTGTTTCAAGGGGGCGAAGTAATGATAGAGTTACAAAATATAACAAAAGATTTTAACTCTAAAAAAGAAAATATTCATGCTGTTAAAGATGTCAGCCTGACAATAAATGATGGCGAAATTTTCGGCATAATAGGTTTTTCGGGCGCAGGAAAGTCCACATTGGTAAGATGTATAAATCTCCTGGAAAGACCGTCAAGCGGAAAAGTTATTTTAGACGGGAAAGACCTGACGGAGATGAGCGATAAAGAGCTGAGGGAAGAAAGAAAAAAGATAGGAATGATTTTTCAGCACTTTAATCTGATGAGATCGAGGACGGTTTACGGTAATATAGCATTTCCTCTTAAGAAAAGAGGATTGAGCAAAGAGGAAAAAGATAAAAAGATAACTTCTCTTTTAAGACTGGTCGGGCTTGAGGATAAAAAAGACGCATATCCGTCTCAGTTATCGGGAGGTCAAAAACAAAGAGTTGCAATCGCCAGAGCGTTGGCAAACGATCCAAAGGTCCTTTTATGCGATGAAGCTACTTCGGCGCTGGATCCGCAGACTACAAAGGCAATCCTTAAGCTGCTTGAAGAAGTAAATAAACAACTGGGAATAACGATTATTATTATCACTCACCAGATGGAAGTTGTGAAGGATATATGCGACAGAGTAGCTATTATGGATATGGGAGAGGTTGTGGAAACAGGACACACTGCCGACGTATTCCTTAAACCGAAAGAGACTGTAACAAAATCTTTTATAGAGACGGCAAGCAATATAAGCAAGGTTTACGATCTGATTAAGAGCGGAGACGCTTTTACGGAACTTAAGCCTGGAGAAAAGATGATGATTCTTACATACTCCAACGTGAATACAAAGGAAGCTATGATCTCGCATTTATCAAGAACTTACGGCGTGGACGCCAGCATAATTTTCGGAAATGTTGAAATTCTGAAAGACAAACCTCTCGGAAAATTGGTTGTAATTATGGGAGGAAAGGAAGAAAATATAGGTTCGGCAATTGATTATCTAAAGTCAGCCGGAATAGATGTGGAGGTAATTAAAGAATGAGTTTTTTATATAGTTTAGCGCCTCACCTTGAAGGATTGCAGGATGAATTGATTAAATGTTTTTTCCAGACGGTTCAGATGTGTTCTGTTGCCGGAATAGTAGCTTTTATATTCGGATTGTTTTTCGGAGTACTTCTTACGGTTACAAAGAAAGACGGAATAATGGAATGTACTCCTATTTATACGATAATAGATAAAGCAATAGACGTTATACGTTCGATACCTTTTATAATATTGATTTTTATACTTATTCCTTTAAGCAGAGCAATAGTCGGAACGAGTATAGGAGTAAAAGGCGCTTATGTAGCACTGATTTGCGGAACGGTACCTTTCTTTGCCAGACAAATTGAATCGGCAATAGCAGAAGTAGATAAAGGGCTTATAGAAGCCAGCCAGGCAATGGGATTTTCGCCGTTGGAAATAATAAAGGACGTATACCTTAAAGAAAGTATACCGAGTATAGCCAGAGTAAGCATGATTACTCTTGTAAACCTTATAGGACTTACGGCTATGTCCGGAGCAGTCGGAGCGGGAGGTCTCGGCGACTTCGCCATAAGATACGGTTACCAGTTGCAATATAGAGATATGATATGGGTAACGGTAATATTGATACTTTTCCTTGTAAGTATCGTACAGATTGTAGGAAATATAATAATCAAAAAAACTACGCACTGATTAATGTCAAGTAATTAAAATTTAAATATAAAGGAGAAAAGGAATATGAAAAAATTAATTTTATCAGTAACAGCATTATTAACAGCAGCAGCTCTTACAGCTTGCGGAGGCCAGACATCAGAGGAGAAAGCCGAAGGAACGGCTGACGGTACAACAGTCGTAAAGGTAGGCGTTGTAGGAGAGTACAATACACAGTGGGACACTGTAAATGAACTTCTTGCCGATGACAACATTCAGGTTGAACTTGTAAAATTTACGGACTATGCAGCGCCCAACAGAGCGTTGAACGATGGTGAAATAGACTTAAATGCTTTCCAGCATAAGGCATTTTTGGCTAACGATATCAAACAGAGCGGATATGAAATAGAAGCTATCGGAGATACAATTATCGCGCCTCTTTCAATCTACAATAACAAGGATAAAATCAGCAGCATAGAGGATATCAAAGACGGAGATATAATAGCTATCCCCAGCGACCTTACAAACGGAGGAAGAGCTCTTAAACTTCTTGAAAAGGCGGGAATTATTGAATGTGATCCTGCAAAGGGATTTGTTCCAACAAAGGCCGACATTACAAAATATAATGTCCAGGTAGAAATTTTGGAGGCAGAGTCTGCAACTCTTGCAAATCTTCTCCCTGACTGTGCGGCAGCTATAATCAACGGAGGAAACGCTTTTACAGCAGGACTTAATCCTTTAACAGATTCAATTTTTACGGAAGATGTAAATCCCGAAACAAATGAAGCCGTGCCCGAACTTATAAACGTAATAGTTGCAAGAACGGCTGATAAGGATAATGAAACTTACAAAAAAGTTGTAGAAGCATATCAGAGTGATGAAACGGCAAAGACTATTGAGGAAGAATACCAGGGCGCATTTATATGCAGCTGGAAAGCCGAATAAAATTTAAAACGCAGCTGCGGTTGGGAGGTAATGTAGTATGGCAATTAAAGATTATATAAAAAACGAAGAAAAATATCTGATTGAATTAAGAAGGTATTTCCATGAGCATCCTGAGGAAAGCCTAAAGGAGTTCAATACATGTAAAAAAATAGAGGAAGAACTTGATAAGGCGGGGATAGAACACAGACGTGTCGGAGAAACAGGAGTTTACGCATGGATTAACGGTGAAAAAAACGGTGAAAACAGAGTTATAGCATTACGTTCCGATATGGACGCGCTTAAAATGCAGGATCTGAAAACTGTTGAATATAAATCTAAAAACGACGGATATTGCCATGCGTGCGGACATGACTCGCATACAGCAGTGCTGATGGCCGCAGCAAAGGTTCTTAACAGTAAAAGGAGTGAATTTTCCGGACAGGTAAGGTTGTTTTTCCAACAGGCCGAAGAAATAGGAGCCGGCGCAAGATTGTTTGTAAAAGAGGGACTTCTTGAAGGCGTGGGAAGAGTATACGGAAGCCATGTGCTTTCTCAGATGGAAAGCGGAAAGGTTGCGGTTGTAGCTGGTCCGACAAACGCAAGCTGCGACCATTTTACAATAAAAATTACAGGCAAGGGAGCCCATGTATCAAAGCCTCATCTTTCTGTAGACGCTCTTTACATAGCGGCTCAGATAATAGTCAATATACAGTCCATAGTATCCAGAAACATTGACCCCGTCGACACTGTTGTTGTAGGAATAGGATTATGCAAGGCAGGAACCGCATATAATATAGTTGCGGAAAACGCAGAACTTGAAGGTACAACGAGATGTTTTACTCCTGAAACAAGAAAGTATGTAAACGGCAGAATAAAAGAAATAGCCGAAGGAATTGCAGCCTCATACGGCGCTAAGGCAGAATTACAATTTGATGACTTTGCCGCTCCTCTTATTAATGATAAAGAGGCGGCTGACGAGGCCGATATAATAGCAAGGAGAATACTTCCTGCGGAGGATATTATACATGACAAGGAAAAGAGTCTCGGCGCTGATGATTTTGCAGACTTTTTAGCTGTAACAAAGGGTGTTTATACTTTTATAGGAACGCATAACCCCGATAATCCGGACACGGGAGCGGCTCATCATAACGGACATTTCGATATAGATGAAAAGGCAATGCTTATATCATGCAATCTTTATGTCGACTATGCCATAGCATACCTTAACGGAGAATTTAATAAATAAAAAATTGCCTGCCGTAACATTAAATTTGTTGCGGCAGTTTTTTATGCCGTAAAACAGTATATTTGGCGGGCTGATATGGATTTTGATTGTATGAGATTATAGTTAATAGTATAATTGATACATAGGACAGAGGTGGGAAAATGAAAATAGGAGCGGCGGTGCTGGCAGGAGGAAAAAGCAGAAGAATGGGGCGTAATAAAGCTATGCTGAAAATAGGCGAAGTTACGGCTGTTGAAAAAATACTTGAAGAATTGAAAGAATTTGACGAAATAATAGTTTCTTCCGACGATTATAAAATATCGGATAAAAAAGTCGGCATTTGCAGCGATATTTTTAAAAACTGCGGACCTATGGGAGGAATTTATACAATACTTAAAAATTGTAAATCCGAAGCGATATTTATTACTGCCTGCGATATGCCGATGATAAAAGAAGATACGGTTATAAAGTTCTGCAGTTTTTTTGACGATAGATTTGACGCGATGGTTTTAAAACACGGGCAAAAAACGGAGCCTTTGTTTGCCGTATACAAAAAAAGCGCCATGAAATATTTTGAAAAAGCCATTATAGATAAAAGGTATTCTCTGAAAGAGGCGTTGTATGAACTGAATGTAAAATATGTCGGTACGGACATGATTAAATGCGATGAAATTGAGTTTATAAACATGAACACACCTGAAGATTATATGAAAGTAGCGGAGATTTATAATGAGAATAAGTCTTGAAGAAGCAGTTGAACTCATAAAGAAAAATATAATAACAAAACAATGTGAAAATATTTTTATAGGAGACGGATTGGGAAGAGTGCTGAGTGATGATATCTATGCAGTTGTGGATAATCCTCCTTTTAATAGGTCGCCGTATGACGGGTATGCTTTGAAAGCAAAGTATACATCGGGTATTTTTAAAGTGATTGGAGTAAACTATGCAGGAAAACCGTCGGTATGTAAAATATCCGACAAAGAGGCTGTAAAAATAATGACGGGAGCATTTATACCGGACGGAGCGGACTGTGTTGTTCCGCAGGAAGCAACTGATAGGGGAAACGAGTATGTAACAGTATTTGATAAGTATAATCCAAAAGACAATTTTATCGAACAAGGGGAAGATTTTAGAAAAGGAAGTATTCTTCTTAGAAAGAATACAAAATTAGGCGCTGCGGAGATGGCGTTGACCGTTGCCGGAGGCGTGGACAGAATGAATGTATATCCACGACTGAAAACGGCAGTAATATCAACGGGAAACGAGATAGTAAAACCAGATAGAAATCTGGAACTCGGACAAATATATGATACAAATATGATCTATACGTCGGCAAGACTTACTGAACTCGGATGCAGTGTTTTATATAAAGATTCTGTAGGTGATGATACGGAAACTATCGGAGAGGCTATACGAAAAGCGTCGGAAAACTCCGATTTAGTTGTAACAACCGGAGGGGTATCGGTAGGAGAAAAGGACTTGCTGCATGAAGCTGTAAAAGATATCGGCGCCGAAATAATATTTCACGGTGTGGATATGAAACCGGGAATGCCGACTATGCTGGCTGTTCTGAATAAAAAAACAGTTGTTTTGTCGCTGTCGGGAAATCCTTTTGCCGCGGCGGTTGGTTTGGAAGTCATAGGCAGATATATTATATCCGCTATTTCGGGAGATATGAGTATACTTCCCAAAAGACGTGAAGTGGTTCTCAATAACGGCTTTGAAAAATCTTCAAAGAGCAGGCGGTTTATAAAAGGCGTTGAGAAAGACGGCAGGGTTACGATACAATCATCTCAGGGTAACGGCTCGATGAAATCTACAGTAGGCTGTAATTGTTTTGTTGATATTCCCGCAGGGAGCAAAAATCTTTCCGCAGGAGATAAGGCGGTGGTTTTGCTTGTCTGATATAATAGCCGTAAGCGGAGCGAAAAATTCCGGAAAAACCACTTTGATAGAAAGACTTATTAAATACTATGATAAAATCGGTATAAAAACGGCAGCTATAAAACACGACGGACATAACTTTGCGCCCGACCGAGAAAACAGCGACAGCAAAAGATTTTATGATTCCGGTGCAATCGGAACGGCGGTTTTTGACGAGGATAAAGTCCAGATTGTAAGAAGAGGAACAACAAATATTTCTGAAATAACAGAAATTTTTTCGGGCGCAGATATAGTTTTTTTAGAGGGATTCAAAAATTCCGAATATCCTAAGATATGGATGTGCTCGGATGAAAAGTTTGATAATATAAAAAATATAATAGCATGGATAGGAGAGTGCGAAAATTCTCCGAAGTTTTTGCGTGATGATATCAAAGAAATTGCGGAATATATACTTGATTTTATAAGGAGGTAGATTATGAATACTGTTAAGAAAACCGTATGTCCTTACGACTGCCCGGCTACATGCGGATTTTTAGTTGAGACTAACGGAAATAAAATATTGTCGGTACGGGCAGACAAAGATAATCCTGCGTCAGGCGGCATAATATGCAGAAAGATGAGAAACTATGAATCATCGGTAAATTCCGAAAAGAGAATACTGACGCCTCTTATAAGAAAAGGTGAAAAAGGAAAAGGTATATTTGAGGAAATAAGCTGGGATGAAGCCATAGAAATCATTACGGGAAAATGGAAAGACATTATAAAGGAAAACGGAGCGCAATCAATCGCTTACTGTACATATTCGGGAGTTATGAGCGACATACAAAGAAACTGCGGCGATGCGTTTTTTAACTATATGGGGGCGTGCGAACTCGTAAAAACGCTGTGTTCTACCGCAAAGGGAGTAGGCTATGCCAATGTAATGGGAAGAACCGGATGTCTTGACCCAAGAGAGTTAAAAGACAGCGACTACTATATAATATGGGGCAGTAATATGGCCGCAACAAGGCTTCAAGCTATGCCGGAAATTATAAATGCGAGAAAGTCGGGAAAGAAAATAGTACTTATTGACGTATGTGGGGAAGTTATGTCAAAATACTGCGATAAGACTATACTTATAAGACCCGGAACCGACGGGGCATTAGCCTTGGCAATGATGAATGTCCTTGTAAAAGAAGGTTCGGCAGATGAAGAGTTTTTGGATAATAATGCCGAGGGATACAGGGAGTTTAAAGAAACTTTGTCGGAATACACTCCTAAGTGGGCTGAAAATATAACAGGCATTGCCTCTGAAACTATAATAGAACTTGCCTTGGAATACGGAAAGGCTTCCGCACCGGCGATAATATTGGGAAGTGGAAATTCCAGGTACGGAAACGGAGCCATGACGGTAAGGCTTATAACAATTCTTTCTTTATTCACGGGAGCGTGGAAAAAGAAAGGAGGAGGACTTTGCGGATGTACTCCGATTGAGACTTCATATATAAATCTTTCTCTTATAAAACGACCTGATTTCAGAAAAGAGCCTTATAAAAAAATAAATATAAATCAACTGGGAGCCGCTGTAAATGATAAAAATATTAAAAGTTTATATGTTTACGGATCAAATCCGGTTAATTCTGTCAGCAATACAACGGCGGTAGTCGAGGGACTTAAAAGAGATGACTTGTTTACCGTTGTACATGAAAGATTTATGACAGATACTGCAAAATATGCGGACATAATACTGCCTGCGACATTTTCGGTGGAACAGAGCGATATATATGAGGCATACGGATATTGTACACTCAGTACGGCATATAAGATAGTTGAACCGAAAGGACAGTGCAGAAGTAATTGGAATACATTTAAAGCTCTTGCCGAAGGAATGGGATATGACGATGAGTATTTTAAAAGAACCGAGGAAGAGATGCTCGATATAGTGCTTGATAATCCAACCGAGGCATTGGGAAAAATTTCGGATGACGACAGAAAAACGCTTAGGGACGGAGGCTCCATAAGTATGCCGTTTGCCGAACATACAAAGTGGCGTACAAAAAGCGGAAAGATAAAAATAGTAAATGAAAAGCTCGAAGAAAAAATACCGAGATATACGGAATGTTACGGCGGGAAATATCCTCTGGCGCTTGTTTCCGTACCGAGCAGCCATACGCTTAATTCCATATTTACACAAAGAGACGATATGGTTGAAAAACGAGGAAATATGCAGCTTATAATAAACTACAAAGACGCCTGCGAGAGAAATATAAAATCGGGAGATAAAATTTTATGTTTTAACGATTTGGCAGAGGTAGGCTTTGAAGCTTATGTAACGGATAATATAGCCGTCGGAGCCGTTGCGGCCGTAGGGGTTTATACATCGTCTCAGACGATGAACGGACTTGGCGTAAATGCTTTGCATCATGACAGACTGTCGGATTTGGGTGCGGCTACAACTATGAACGATAACAAGGTAGATATAAAATTAATGTGAACAAAGCGCCCGATGAATTTCATCGGGAATTTTTATGCAGTATAAGAAATATTATTCGGAATCCGACGGATATATTTTACTGTTGGAGAGAATATCTCTGTCGCAGCTTTCCAGAACATTTTTATCGGGAACCATAATATAGAAAAAAATACTGCTGTCGTATTCCTTAAAATATTTTGCATACACTCTGCCGTACATTTGTATCGGTGTAAAATCTCGGGTTATATCATAGTTGGGTATACCGTACTGCAAATATGATATGGAAAATTTTTCGTAGTTATGGCATACGCTGTTCACCTTTAAGTCGGAATCTATCCTGCTCCATCCTTCGGAACCGGCATAGGTTATATTATCCTCGGCATTTGTTATTTTCCAGTCAAAAACCATGTTTTTACGGTCAAGTCCCATAGCGCCCAATACAAGATTCTGCATATCAAACTGAGGAATTTGAGAAGCGGTTTCTAAATTTACGGACCCGTCGGGATTGAACCCGTATATACCGTTTTTATCCTGTACCGCATAAGCACCGTAAAATCCGCTGCAATATGGCGATGAAGGGTCAAAAATTTTACTGCATCCTCTAAGAGGAGAGTATGACGGAAAATTATACATTATGGAGAGCGATAAATCTTCGTTTCCGGTGAATTTTCTAATACCCGCATTATCGTTAAATGTACTGACGAACGGATACCAATCATTTTCGGCTGTCGAAAAACCGCTGGGAATTTTTATTTTTAATCCGTTCTTCTCCATAACGGAATTTTTTGAATTTAAAGCGTTGTATGCAGACAAAACAGCCATACTTCTCAAAATTGCAACAGGCGGAGAAATAAATATTAAAACGGCTATAATGGCTGTAAGAAGCTTTTTTGTCGATTTCATTATTATCATACCTCTATTCCGTGATATATTATAATTGTCCAAAAATAATGAACAAGGTTAAAATAATTAAATTTTGTTGATTAAAAAAATATATAGTGTTAAAATTATTAAGGGTTGTAATTATTATTCAATTTATAAGAGAGGTGAGAACGTAATGGATTACTGCGACAGTTGTGGGCAAAGTAAAGATGACAGGCATAGTTTGAATGAAGGATCGCGGAGTATCGCATTGCGTTCTTTTTAATATATTATTATGCCCATCGCCTTGACCTGCAATTAAAGCTGATATATTCCGTATCCGCTGGATAAATAGGGCGATGTTTTTTTATGCCTTTTTTTAATTTGCGGAGTATAGAAATTTAGGAGGTGTAAAAGATGATGGATGAAGAAAAGAAAAAAATGATTACAGATGTCCCGACCAGACCGGATTATGATGACGAACTTATAAAGATAATAAAGGGAAACTTATCCGATGAGGAAATCAGAGACAGATTGGAGAGTTACCATGAAAACGATATATCTGCTGTCCTTGATAGGCTTACTAAGACGGAAAGATTGAGACTTTACAAAATACTGGGCGTCGAAAAGGTTTCCGAGATATTCTCGTATTTGGAAGAAGATGTTGTAAAATATATCGAAGAGCTGGCGCCGGAAAAAGCCGCCGATATAATCGAATCGATGGACGCCGACGACGCTGTAGACGTTCTTGATGAACTTGAAGAAGATAAAATCGGAGAAATCAAAGAGCTCATGGATGAAGAGTCCAGACAGGATATTGAACTTATTTTGTCATATGACGAGGACTCCATCGGAAGCCGGATGACGACGAATTTCATAGTTATAAAAAAAGATTACACTATAAGACAGGCTATGAAATCTCTTGTCGAACAAGCGGCTGACAATGACAATATATCGACAATTTATGTTGTTACCGATGATAATACTTTTTACGGCGCTATAGATTTAAAGGACTTGATAATAGCCAGAGATTATATTGACCTTAACGAACTTGTTGTAACGTCATATCCTTATGTATATGCGGATGAGAAAACCGAGGACTGTATTGAAGAACTTAAAGAATATTCCGAAGATTCCATACCTGTATTGGATGTAGATAAAAAGCTTATAGGAATTATAACGGCTCAGGATATAGTTGAAGCCGTAGATGAAGAAATGGGCGACGATTATGCTAAATTAGCAGGTTTAACTGCGGAAGAGGATTTAAACGAGCCTTTTATAGAAAGTGTAAAAAAACGTTTGCCGTGGCTTGTTTTACTGCTGTTTTTAGGACTGCTGGTTTCATCTGTCGTAGGTCTGTTTGAGGCTGTAGTTTCACAAATTACGCTTGTTGTATGTTTTCAGTCTCTCATACTGGATATGGCGGGAAATGTCGGCACACAGTCGCTGGCTGTTACAATCAGGGTTCTTATGGACGAAAATTTATCGGGCAAACAGCAGAGAGGACTTGTGTTTAAAGAGATGAGAGTCGGATTTATAAACGGAGCTATATTGGGTTCGCTGTCGTTTGTTTTGGTAGGAGCCTATATACTTATTGCAAAATCTTCAAGTCCCACGTTTTCTTTTGCCGTTTCTGGCTGCATAGGTCTGGCTATTATTATAGCGATGGTTGTTTCGAGTTTTGTCGGAACCGCAATACCGATATTTTTTAAGAAGATAAAAGTCGACCCTGCTGTGGCGTCCGGTCCGCTTATTACAACAGTAAACGACCTTGTGGCTGTTGTTGCTTATTACGGAATAGTATGGGTTCTTCTTATTAATGTACTTCAGATTGTACAATAACAGAGCTGTTGACCTTAGAATTTTAGGCTGATATAATATTCTGCAACGGATTATAGTTTTAGAAAGGAAAATACTGATGGCAAACAAATATGGAATGGTAAAATGCTATTTTGAACACGGTATGTGGTCTGCTAATCAGGTTAAAGACGCAGTTACAAAGGGCCTGATTACATCTGACGAATATAAAAAGATAACGGGTGAAGAGTTTAACATAGCATATCTTAAAGAACGTGAAAATAAGAGCAAAAAAAATAAATGCATAAAACAGTATACGGTCGATACGTTTACAGATGAGGTGTTCAGCGGAAATCCTGCCGCTATATGCATGCTTAACAGTCCGATATCCGATGAACTGATGCAGAAAATAGCTATTGAGAACAGATTCGGCGAGACAACATTTGTTACTAAAAAAGGAAATGATTACAGCCTAAGATGGTTTACCTCAAAGGGTGAGATAGACATGTGTGGTCATGCGGTTTTGGCTGCTGCGTATGTTATTCTTAATTTTTATGAAAAAACCAAAGATATAATAGAATTTAATACGTCTGACGGAAAAATAACAGTCGTTAAAAACGATGATGTTTTTGAAATGGATTTTCCGAGATACAACCTTGAAAAAATAAATGTTACGGACGAAATGTCAGAAGCTGTCGGAGTTGTACCCGAAGAGGCGTTTTTGGGAAGAGATCTTCTGCTTGTTATGAAAAACGAAGAAGATGTAGTTAATATGAAACCCGATATGGAAAAACTCAGCAAGTTAGACGGTCTTATAACCCATGTTACCGCCAGAGGAAGCGAGTATGACTGCGTTGCAAGATCGTTTTCGCCTAAAATAGGAATTGACGAAGATCCTGTGTGCGGTCTCGGACACTGTTATATTGCGCCGTATTGGAAAGATAAGCTTGGTCAAAATATACTTGTGTCAAGGCAGGTATCGAAAAGAGGCGGAACTGTTTACTGTAAAATGTTCAAAGAAGGCAGGGTAAAACTTTGCGGCAAGGCTGCTCTGTACTCCGAAGCCGAAATATATGTTGATTAAGTATTAATGACGTTGTTATGTAATGATGTGAAACCTCTCTAAATGATAGAGAGGTTTTTTGTTTAGCATTTATTTGTTTTATTCTTGACAAACTTTGTTAAATGATATACAATAAAACCATAAAGAAAAGGAAAAACAAGATAAAGAGATACATGGAAATGCTGATAAAGTCATTGATTGTATAAAATTTAGGGGAGGTTTTATTATGAAGTGCGAAAAAATATTTAACAAAGCTTGTGAAGAAAAAATGAATGGAAACACAGAAAGAGCTTATGAACTTTTTGCAGAAGTTGTACACGACTATCCCGGAACAATATTTGCAATATATGCAAATGACGAAATGATGAGACTCTCTGTTAATAACGCTAAAGACAGCTACACACCTTCTTATGTTGAAGAAGAGGCTATAGCTTAATATTTTAAGGAACAAGTAATGCAGCAACACATAAAAGCGCCCTTCTGTGTAATAATTACGCAGGAGGGTGCTTTTCGTGGATATTTATAATAAAGAGTTAACGAAGAGGGATTGAAAATATATCGGTTGTTAAATATAATAATTATAATATTACCCTACTGATATAATGTGAAAAGAGGTAAAATGATGAGTCCTGAAGTGGAAAGATTGAAAGAACTGATTGACAATAGCGACAATATTGTGTTTTTCGGAGGAGCGGGAGTATCAACAGAAAGTAATATTCCTGATTTCAGAAGTGAAAACGGTATATATAATGCGGTTAATAAGTACGGTTATCCGCCTGAAACAATGTTAAGCCACAGCTTTTTTGTATCTCATCCTGAAATATTTTTTGAATATTTGAGGACTACTCTTATTTACCCGGAAGCAAAACCGAACTATGCGCATATAGGTTTGGCGGAACTGGAAAAACAGGGGAAACTTAAGGCTGTTATAACTCAGAATATCGATAACCTTCATCAAATGGCAGGCAGCGTGAATGTATACGAACTGCATGGAACATTATATAAAAATTACTGCGTTAAGTGTCATAAGAAATTTGATATAAATTACATAATGGAAAGCAAAGGAATACCGCATTGTGATGAATGCGGAGGAATAGTGCGCCCTGATGTTGTTTTATATGAAGAGGGACTTAACAGCAAGACTATATATGATTCGGTATCGGTAATTGAAAACGCAGATGTACTTATTGTCGGCGGAACATCGTTAAATGTGTATCCAGCTGCCGGATTTATAGATTATTACAGAAAAAATAAGCTTGTGCTGATAAACAAGAGTGAGACTTCGTATGATAGGAGAGCAAACCTTATAATAAGAGAAAATATCGGAGAAGTTTTTAAAGAAGTTTTAAATTTGTAAACAGTTAAAACGCCGATATTTAAAGGAATATTGCCCTAATATAAAAAAATTATAAATTTTTTGAAAAACATATTGAAAAATGTATTGACAAACGCAAAGTGCTTTGCTATAATCAATAACGCACTGTGAGCTTTGAAAATTGAACAGCATAAAAAATTAAACCCAAGTCAAGAGACGAGTTACAAGAAAAAGATGTAACGAACCAAAGTAATAAGGGAAACAAATAAAAGTCAGCAAAACTGACGAGAGATTAAACAGTAGAGTTTGATCCTGGCTCAGGATGAACGCTGGCGGCGTGCTTAACACATGCAAGT
>URLB01000027.1 GCA_900548595.1 uncultured Eubacteriales bacterium | reverse complement strand
TGCGGCGATTGCAAAGAAAATAACAAGATGAGGTATTTCTCCGAATAATTCGCCGTTTACAAATTCAATATATTCAGGGTCAAGAGTAGCTATAGGCTGAGCGCCTCCTGCCTGGCTGTCGATATAAAGACAAAGTACGCCGTATGCTATAAGCTGCGTACCGAGAGATATGATAAACGCATGCATATGCAGTTTTGCAACGCCGAAGCCGTTAAGCAAACTGAATGCAACGCATACAACTATCGATATAATAAGCGGAATAAATAACGGAAGCGGCTCTGTTATCTGCGGATACATACGCGAAGCATACGTAACGCTCTGTAAAAGAGACGCTGATATTGCGGCTCCGCATCCGAGTATACGTCCCGCAGAAAGGTCTGTTCCGGCAAGTACGATAAGTCCCGCTACACCCAATGCCATTATTCCTCTTGTGGAAGCCTGGGCAAGTATTTTCCAGAAGTTATTTTTCGAAACGAAAGAAGGCTCTGCGATAATTACGCCTATTATCATTATTATAAGTATTATATAAAGCGCGTAATCCAGCAGGAATTCTTTCAGTGTTTTTTTATCTTTAGCAATTGTAGCCATAGTTTCCCCCTCCTTAAATATACATGGCTGCAAGACGCATTATGTCTTCCTGTGTAGCCGTCTCGCCGTCCAATATGCCTGCAAGACGTCCGTTGGACATAACGGCAATACGGTTGCAAATACCCAAAAGTTCGGGCATTTCACTGGATACCATTATAACGCCCTTGCCTTGGTTGGCAAGTTCTATTATAAGCTGGTATATCTCATATTTTGCGCCTACGTCGATACCTCTTGTAGGCTCATCCAGCAGAAGCACCTCCGGCGATGTCAGAAGCCATCTTCCGAATATGACCTTCTGCTGATTTCCTCCGGAAAGCGTCCTTATCTGAGTTTTCTGCGAAGGGGTTTTTACCCTCATACTGTCTATAACCCAGCCTGTATCCTTTGACATTTTTAAATTGGAAAGAAGAGGGCCGTTTTTATATGCCTTAAGATTAGCTATTACAGAGTTAAAATTGATATTCATTACGGGAAATATTCCCGTAGCGCGTCTTTCCTCTGTAAGGAGAGCAAAACCGTTTTTTATGGCAACACTGCTGTCTTTGTTGTTTACGGGTTTTCCGTTCATCAATATTTCGCCGCTTGCCTTATGCGCCACACCGAATATTGTTTCCAAAAGTTCCGTCCTGCGGCTTCCGACAAGTCCCGCTACACCAAGTATTTCACCCTTATGCAATTCAAAGCTTACGTCAACACACGACGGCATATACTTGCCCGTAAGATTTTTAACCTCCATCATTACCTCTCCGGGTACGTTGGTTTTAGGAGGGAAACGATTGGTAAGGTCTCTTCCTACCATCAGCTTTATTATTTTATCCGTTGTAAGGTCTTTTGCCGATTCCGTAGCTACCCACTTACCGTCTCTCATTATAGTAACTTCGTCCGAAATACGAAGAATTTCTTCCATTTTATGACTGATATAAACAAGTGCAACTCCTTTGTCACGGAGTTTATTCATAATTTTAAATAAGTGCTCAACCTCTTCCTCCGTAAGCGACGAAGTAGGCTCGTCCAAAACAAGTATTTTGGCATTATATGAAGCTGCTTTAGCAATTTCAACCATTTGTCTTTGGCTGACCGACAGTTTTCCAATTATTGTTTTCGGGTCAACCGGTATCTCCAGGTCTTCAAATACGGCCTTTGTTTTTTCATACATTTGACGGTGGCTTACCAATCCCATGCTTTTCGGGAAACGTCCAAGCCATATATTTTCCATAACGCTTCTTTTAAGAACCTGATTAAGTTCCTGATGAACCATTGCCACGCCGTTATCCAATGCGTTTTTCGGTCCTGCAAAGTGTGTTTCAACCCCGTCGATAAGTATTTTTCCGGCGTCTTCTTTGTAAACTCCGAAAAGACACTTCATAAGCGTTGATTTTCCGGCTCCGTTTTCACCCATAAGCGCGTGCACGGTACCGGGTTTTAATTTTAGTTGGGCATGATCAAGCGCCTTAACGCCCGGGAATTGTTTATCGATGTCTATCATCTCAAGTACATATCCACTGCCTGCCATCGAAAATCACCACGTTTCTTAAACTATAAAATATGCGTGTTATTATTACAAAGGCACAGCGGAATAAACCGCTGCGCCATAGAATACAGTATATTAGACTTATGCTGTGTAAGGAGCATAAGGAATACGAACTGCAACGCCTGTATCGTCAAGGGCATATTCTGTACCTTCAAGGAAATCTGCGCCTGCTGCTGCGTTAAGTGCTACGGAAGCGATAGCGTTACCCATAGCTTCACCGTCCTGAAGTACTGTAGCGCTCATTGTTCCCTTAGCTATAGCGTCTTTTGCGGCGTCTGTAGCGTCAACACCGATAACAGGGATGAATTTGTCTCCGCCTTCAACATTGTAACCGATGTTTGAAAGAGCTGCGATACATCCGATTGCCATACCGTCATTGTTAGCTATAACAAGTTCGATTTTTCCTTCGTTTGCTGCAAGAAGAGCTTCCATTGCTCTCTGTGCCTGCTCTGTATCCCAGTTACATACCTGGATTTCGCCGATACGTTCCATAGTACATCCGTTTGCTTCAGCCTGCTCTACAGAATACTGTGTACGGGCAATAGCTTCGGGGTTGTCGGGTTCGCCCTGGAACATTACATACTGGATAGCTCCGTCGCCGTTAAGGTCATACTCAGGATGTGCGTCAAAGAGGTCTTTGATTATATCGCCCTGCATTTTTCCTGCGTCGGCAGCGTTTGTTCCGATAAAGATAGACTTATCATATGACTTAATTACCTCTGTATCAGGCTCTCTGTTAAAGAAGATTGTGGGTATACCGGCTTCTTTAGCCTTGTCTGCAACACCCTGTGCAGCCTTTGCATCTACCATGTTTACACAGAGAACGTCAACACCTTTTTCAATCATAACGTCAAGCTGGTCATTCTGAGTTGCCTGATCGCCCTTGCCGTCCTGCATTATTATTTCAGCTTTTCCGTCAAGCGCTGTCTCGATAGCGTTACGTACTGTTGAAATATAAGTGTCATCGTATTTGTAAATAAGTACTCCTACTGTGGGAACTTCTCCCTCGGCAGTCTCACCGCCTGACGCATTGCTTTCGCCTTTAGAATCTGAGCTTCCGCAGGCTGCAAGGCCGAGAGCCATAACAGCGGTAAGCGCCAATGCTAAAATTCTTTTCTTCATAAAATTACTCCTCCCTTAAATTAAAAAGTATAACAATCGAGCTGATATATATCCAACTCTAATTAATACATTCACAGTATATCACTTGACATCGGACAAAGACAAGCCGTTTTTAATTTTTTCTTAAAAATAGTTATTTTTATCCCTGCTATCTATACAACTTTCACATATTTATCCGCTGCTTTTTAGGCAACTGCACAATTCATTTGTTATTATATTGCATTTTACGACAGCATGTCCTTTTCAACATTTATTATTCTACAAAATCCCATCATATTCTCTCTCCCCATATCTATTAAAATTTATTTTTTTATTGTAAAGTTCAGACAATGCACGCTTTGTCAATGTTTTTTTCACGCAAAAAAAGACTGTTGAAATTATTCAACAGTCTTTATGTAGACCTACATATCTTATCTTATAATTAAGCAAGCTTAGGAGCTCCTACAGGACAGCTTCCTGCGCAAGCGCCGCATTCGATGCAGTCTGCCTCGTTGATTTTGAAGACACCACCGGCATCTACGATGCAAGATGTAGGACAGTCAGCTGCGCATGCTCCGCAACCGATGCATTCATCACCAATTCTGTATGCCATGAGAAAAACACCTCCTCTGAAAATGTACTTTCTATATTTTATATCAAAAACAGCAAAATATCAACATAAATTTTTATATTTTATTATTTTTTCATATTAACCATACTTTTCTGCTTTCACAGGCTAAAATGAATTCGTCATATTTGCAAATTTGGTATACTGACCGAGCCATGTAAGGTTTACTGTTCCCGTAGGGCCGTTACGCTGTTTTGCGATTATAAGTTCCGCCATGTTTTTCTTTTCCGTCTTTTCCGGAAAATAATACTCGTCTCTGTAAAGGAATGCAACAAGGTCTGCGTCCTGCTCTATGGCTCCGGACTCTCTCAGGTCGGAAAGCATAGGTCTATGGTCGCTTCTTGCCTCACATGCTCGTGAAAGCTGTGAAAGCGCTATAACGGGGGCCTCCATTTCTCTTGCTATAGCTTTAAGCGACCTGGATATTTCGGATATTTCCTGTTGCCTGGAATCGCTCTTTCCGCTTCCGCTCATCAGCTGAAGGTAGTCTATAACAATAAGTCCAAGACCCTTTTCCAGCTTCAGTCTTCTGCATTTTGCTCTTATCTCCATGGCCGTTATACCCGGAGTATCGTCTATGTATATAGGTGCCTCGCTGAGTCTTCCCATTCCTTCTACAAGCTTATTCCAATCGTCGCTGTTTAATTCCCCCGTTCTGACCTTTTGTGCGTCCACAAGCGCCTCTGCGCAAAGCATACGGTTTACAAGCTGAGCCTTACTCATTTCCAAAGAGAATATAGCAACCGGGACATTCTCTTTCAGCGCCGCATGTTGAGCAACATTTAGGACAAACGCTGTTTTTCCCATTGACGGTCTTGCCGCAATAAGTATAAGATCCGACTTTTGCAGTCCCGCGGTCTTTGCGTCAAAATCTGCGAATCCCGTTGAAATACCAGTTATTTTTTCAGACGAATTGTAGATTTTTTCGATATTGGTAAACGTCTCGAAAGCAACGTCCATTATTGACGAGAAGCTGTCGGTATTTCTGTTTTGCATTACGTCGAAAATACCCTTTTCGGCCTTATCCAATATGGTATTTATATCGTCTCCTGCTTTATAGCTGATTTCGGAAATATCCCCCGAAAGTTTTATAAGCCTTCTCAGTACGGACTTTTCTTCAACTATTTTCGCATAGCTTTTTACATTAACCGAGCTTCCGACAGATGCGGCAATATTAGCCAGCGTTTCCACGCCTCCTATTTCCGCAAACACACCGTTTTCTTCCAACTGATTTTTAACCGTTACAACGTCTATCGGCTCACCCTTTGTATATAATTGATATGCAGCCTCAAACACGGCTTTATTTTCAGGCGAATAAAAATCCTCGGCTTTCAGCACTTCAAACGCTTCCGCCGCAGCGTCTCTGTCCATGAGTATGGAGCTTAAAACCGCTTGTTCCGCGTCGGCGTCATGCGGCATTTTTCTTTGTATCTGACCGTTTTGCTCCATAATAATTCCCCTTTATTCTCCGGATATTTCAACAGTAAGTTCAACCGTTACTTTCGGATGAAGCTTTACTTTAACCGTTCTTCTTCCAACCATTTTAATAGGATCATTAAATGTGATTTTCTTTTTGTCTATATCTATTCCCGTCTGCTGAAGCAGTGCGGCTGATATTTCTTTGTTTGTAACAGAACCGAAAACCTTGCCGTTTTCTCCTGCCTTAACGCTTACTTTAACGATTTTGTCTTTCAGCTTTTCTCCAAGTTCTTTTGCTTCCTCGTACTCTTCTTTCTTTCTTCTTTCATCGGCCTTTTTCTTAAGTTCAAGGTCGTTTATATTGGACTTTGTAGCCTCTACAGCCAACTTTTTCGGTATAAGAAAGTTAAGAGCGTATCCGTCGTTTTTATTTACTACGTCGCCTTTTTTCCCGACGCCTTTTACATCTTCAAGTAATATAAGTTTCATTTATTCTGCCTCCTCTAAATACTGTTTTATGGCGTTTTTCACCAGTTCTTTTACTTCGTCAACAGTTTTTTCCCTAAACTGGGCTCCACTGATTGTCTGGTGTCCTCCGCCTCCAATTTTTTCAAGAACAACCTGTACGTTTATCTCTCCGAGACTTCTTGCACTGACATAAATCACTCCGTTTTCTTCACAAAGCACAAATGAAGCTTTTATTCCTTCCACATCTAAAAGTTCATCTGCCGCCTGCGCCGCCGTTACGGGACCGTTGCCCTTACCTGTCGGACATACGGACATATATATACCGTCTGTTATCGGCTCTGTTGACGCCACTGCCATGGCTCTCGCTTTGAATACGTCCAAGTCTTCTTGAAGCAGTTTTCTTACTCTTATTCCGTCGGCTCCGCATCTTTTAAGGAACGCAGCCGCCTCAAATGTTATAGTTCCGGTTTTCATGCTGAAGTTCTGGGTATCGACCGTCATTCCCGCAAGCAGCGCGTCTGCTTCGGCAGATTTCAGCTTAACCTTTTCACCTATATACTGTATCATTTCCGTAACAAGTTCGCATGCGGAAGAAGCATAAGGTTCATGATAAACCATTACCGCTTTGTCAATGAAGTCGGTACTCTTTCTATGGTGGTCGAACACAACTACCTTTGACGCCTTATTCAACACATCCACAGACTCAACACGGCTGTTTATATGGGTATCCACTATTATAACAAGCGTATTTTCGGTGATATTCTGCCATGCTTCCTGCGAATCTGTCAACATATCGTCATATTCCGGATTGCCTATAAATTTATCGGCAATTTTTTGTATAGTCGAAGGGATTCCGTCAAGTATTATCGAGCATTTCTTTCCGAGTGATTTTGCTATTCTGTAAACGCCTATGGAAGAACCGAAACAGTCTGCGTCAGCCATTATATGCCCCATTACATAAACGCTTTCCGATTCCGCTATGAGTTCCGAAAGCGCGTCAGCCTTTACTCTCGCCCTTATCCTTGCGTTATGGGAAACTTCTCCGCTCTTTCCTCCGTAGAATATATATTTATCCCCGTTTTTAATAAGCGCCTGGTCGCCGCCTCTGCCCAACGCAAGGTCTATAGCGGCTTTTGCGCTTTTCATTGCGGCTTCAAGCGTTACCTCTCCTATGCCTATTCCGATACTCAGCGTAACGGGTATATGTTCGCCGATAGTTATAGAACGTATATCGTTTAATATTTCAAATTTATTTTTTTGAAGCTCGGCAAGCGCTTCTGCCGTAATACAGAAGAAGTACCTGTCTTTTTCGGTCTTTTTAAGTACTCCTTTACATTCGTGTATCATAGCGGTCAATTTTCTGTCAACTATAGCTGTCAGCATAGGTATAGCCGAGTCGTCTACGCTCTCTATTACTTCGTCATAGTTATCTATATATATAATTCCCACAACGGTTTTATCGTTTTCCAAACTTTCTTTTAAAGCCTGTATTTCGGTTACATCCATAAAGCAAAGTGAGTTGGCTATGTCTCCGTCTGCCAATTCCGCATGTGAAGAATAGATTCTGAAACTTCTTTCTCCGATTTTTACAATCTGGTTGTTCAGATGTTCGTTATAGTCGGGTATCTTTTCCTTTATATTAAACCCGCAAAAGCTTTTAAGTCCCATAAGCTGTAAAAATTCTTCATTACAGCCCATTACGCTGAACCCTCCGTCAATAACGACATACGGTACGGGTATATCGTTTTTCACTATAACCTCAGGTTCGTCATCATCCTGAACGCTTTCACGCACAATCTCTTCTGCGCTTTTCCTTATCTCTGCCAAGGCTGTGGCAAGAATAACGACTGAAACTACAGCCACAATAACAATGCCTGCTATACCTCCGACAATACCGCCGACAATAGCTGCGATAAAAATAACAATAAGATATTTTATTATTATGTTCTTATGTTTTTCCATGATCATCACCTGTTATCCTATAGATGAATACGAGCCGAGAAATTTAAAAAACGCTACTTTTCTTTTAAGCATTTTTACTGCGTCTTTAAGATCCTCATTGTCATCCGCCACAAGGTCTATACAGAAAACATACGTTCCGAGTTTGTGTTTTGCCGGACGCGACTCTATCTTTATCATATTGATTTCATATATATTAAGAATATCCAGTACCTTATAAAGTCTTCCCGGAGAGTTATCATCATCAAGTGTAAACGCTATGCTTGTCCTCATTCCCGACTTAAGTTCCGGTTTGTGTTTTGATATTACTATAAATCTTGTAGAGTTGGTTCCGTCGTCCTGTATATTCTCGCCGATTATATCAAGCCCGTATACCTCTGCGGCTCTCTTAGGGGCAATCGCGGCAGTATCTCCTTTTCCCTGCGACACTATATGTGCGGCCTCCGCTGTAGACGATACGGCTACGGTTTCAGAAATTCCCGTCGTTTTAATATATTTTCTGCACTGTGCCAATCCCTGCGGATGTGAAATTATTTTTTTTACATCGTTTAGGCAAACCCCTTTTTTTACCATAAGGTTCTGGTTTACACTCAGTATAAGTTCGCTGTTTATGTACAATTCCGCGTCGAATATAAGTGTGTCGACAGTGCTTGTAACAGTTCCTTCTATGGAATTTTCCAAAGGAACTATCCCTTCATCTATTATACCGTCACCCACGGCGGAAATTACATCCGTTATGTTCAAAAACATTTCATATTCACAGTCATATGGACATTTTGCGGCATACATCATAGCCGCCTGTTCCGAAAAAGTTCCTTTGGGACCAAGATACCCCAGTTTCATACAATATTCTCCTTAAAATATGCAAAGTACTAATTATAGTATTTTAACACATATTATAACTTATAACAAATAAATTTCAATCCGGTTCATCTTAAACTTTATATATAATGATTATGCAAACAGGCTTCTTAAAACAGAAGCCTGTAAAACCGTCCGAACATTATTTTTATCGACAAAAGCTTTACGCCCTGTAAACCGTAACTCCGCCCTTTATTGTTTCCGAAATTTTTATATCTTTTAGACCGTCTATATCGGTTTCAAAAGGATTTCGGTCAATTATAATCATATCGGCAAGTTTTCCCTCTTTTAAACTTCCTTTTTCACCCTGTTCTGAATACTGTACGGCTGCATTTACGGTAACCGCCTTTAATGCGTTTAAAACGTCAATTCGCTCTTCTTCTCCCAGTATTATTCCGCTCTTAGTTTGTCTTTTTACCGCACACCATATCGTCTTAAACATATCCGGTTCGACAACCGGCGCGTCCTGATGGAATGTAAACATAATCTTCTCGTCAAGCGCCGATTTTGCCGGCGATATTGCCGACGCTCTTTTGATTCCGAAATTCTTTATATGCACGTCGCCCCAATAAAACACATGCGCTATAAAAAACGACGGTATTATTCCGTATTCCTTGACCTTTTTCAGCTGATCTCTTCTTAAAAGCTGAGCATGTATCATAACCGCATTCCTGTTTCCGCTTCTTCCGACCGCGTCTATAAACTGACCGCACGCCATATCCCCGTTACAGTGCGCAATAACCTGTACATTTCTTTCCTTAGCCCATTTCAAAGCCTTATCGACATCATTATCTGTCATGGCGGAAAATCCGCTGCCTCCGCCTGTATACGGCTCGGAAACCCACGCAGTTCCTCCCTGAGGAGAACCGTCAAGCATTATTTTCAAACCTGCAATTTTAATATTTTCGTTATAGTTCTCTATGCTTAAAGGAAACGCATGCTGCCATTTATCATAGCTGTCAATGTCTGGATATAAATTAAGGTCTATTTTCAATATGCCGGATTCAACTAGTTTTCGGTATATAGGCAACAGCTGTCCGAGGGCATATCCTTCCTGCGCCGTTGTTATACCGTATGAAAAATAAAGGTTCTGCGCCTTATCATAGGCGTTCATCAGCGCTTCTCCGTTTTCCATCGGTATATTCTTTAATATATTTATATACTAGCTTTCCTCAAGCAGTCCGTCTTTTGTTCTTATATTCAGTCTTTTTGCCGCTTCCGTGTTAAAAATCCCGGAATGTCCGGATTTATGCTGTATTACAACAGCATTGCTTCCGCTTATGCTGTCCAGTTCTTCCGCCGTTATATGCCTTTTTTCGGCTAAAGAATTGTTATCGTAACCCATAGCGCTTATCCAACTGTTCTCTTTTTTGTTTTCCTCAATAAACTTTTTTATTCTGTCCAGAACTCCCTCTACACTTTCGGCGTCATCAAGCTGCACCTTTAAAAACGACATAGCTACGGAAGTCATGTGGCTGTGCGGATCTATAAACGCCGGCATAATCGTTTTTCCGTTAAGATCCGTATATTCATCAGCCTTAGGGATATCGCCTTTTCCCACGCTTTCTATCCTATCTCCGTTTATCAAAACATATTCAGCGGTTTCTTCGTTTTCCATAGTTATTACGTTTCCGTTATAGTAAACCTTTCTCATATCGGCTATCCTCCATATATAAAGCATCTGTACATTTTATCGGTCTTTCTCCTGACAAATATATTAAACATTTCAGTATCGCTGATTAATATATCCGTCAATCAGAGATTTTTTGACTGTTTCGGAAAAAACTCCTTCTTCCCTTAAATTTTTTAATATAAGAGTGTTTGTTGAATGGAGTATCATATTGTAATCCGTCAAAATTATCTCAAACAGCTTTCCTTTCAGCTCCTTTGAGCGTACGTTTATAAAATACGCTTCAACACCTTTATAGTCCATAAGCTGTAACACCTTTAAAGTAGCTTTATCTTTTCGTCCGTAATAATAATTACAGCTGTCAATATAATCTTTTTTCTCTTCATAAGATAAATCTTTTATGGTACTCGCCTGCTTTTTTTCTTTGGCTTTTGCATTATAATACTGATAATTGAACAAGCCCTTAAGAACAGTATCAATATTCTTAAAGGGCTTAATATCGTTATATACGACGGCTTCATAATTAGCCTGAAGATACTCGCGTTTTGTCATATCTCCTTTTGCATACTGATCTATAAGAGCCTGTCTGTACCTGAAATATTTCTCTATAGCATTCACTTTATACACCTGCCAATCAAAGACCATATATTACATATAGCGCTCCGATTTATATTTGCTTATAATGATTATATAATTTCTCATATAAATTATCAAGGAGGCATTCTATATGAGCATAACCGCACACGACGAATCATATCTCAGCCGATACCGCACAAATATTGTTTACAAATTAGAAACTATCGATTTATTCCTTAAAACAAAAACTCCGCCTTACAAAAAAGCCGAAGTAAGAGATATTCTGGGCATGACAAAGGATGAGCTGGATAAAATACTCAATGAAAATAATATAAAATCAATTACTCCGTCTTCTTTCGCCGTAATAATGAAAAACGGCTCCGGAGAGCTTTGCCGTGCATTTAAACGCCAGCTTGAATGCGGCGTTACGGAATCATACTCCCCGGAGCAGGTATCGTACATATATGATATTGATATCGACGTTGTCCTAAACGCATACGCATCAATGGGCGTATGCAAACTGCATAAGGGTCTTTTAGAGACTCTTTTCAGTAACATTTATATTTAAAACTTTATTAAGCAAGTATCGAAGCTCTTATTTCAGCCGCTTTCTCTGCGTTTAAAAGAAGTTCCGTTATTTTTGACGCAAAATCCACCGCCGTTCCGACTCCTCTTGAAGTAACGATATTTCCGTCGACGCATACACTGTCCTCGGAAATATCCGCTCCTGTAAGTTCCGATTCACATCCGGGATAACACGTAGCCTTTTTACCTTCAAGAAGTCCCAGTCTGCCAAGCAGCATCGGCGCCGCGCATATTGCGCATACAAGCTTATTATTTTTATATGCATTTGTTATAACCGAGAGGAATTCTTTACATTCGTATAAATTATCTACCCCCGGTTGTCCTCCCGGTATTATGAAAGCGTCCGCGTCGCCAAACGCTCCGTTGTCTATTTTTATATCCGCTACTACAGGAATTTTATGTGCGCCCGTAACTATATCGTTTCCGGTAACAGAAACCGTTATAACCTGAATACCCGCACGTCTTAATAAATCTACAGCCGTAAGTGCCTCAACTTCTTCAAAGCCGTATGCCAGAAACAAATATACCTTCTTCATCTTCAATCTCTCCTTAAATCTTTGATAACCTCAGTATATAGCATAAATAAATATTTAACAATATAAATGTTTTAATATGTTGATATTAATCGAACTATTGGATATAATTGGAATGAAAGGTGTTGTTTATATGGAAATCGAAAAGAAGTATCTTGTTTCTTACATTCCGGATTCACTCCAAAAATACAGAAAAAAGGAAATATCGCAGTCTTACATAAACATAGACCCTGCAATAAGGGTTAGAAAAAGCGATGAGTTTTATACGCTTACTGTAAAAGGCAGCGGAAAAATCGCAAGAGAGGAATTTGAACTGGAACTGAATAAAGAGCAGTATGAAACTTTGTTAAAAAAATCGGAAACCTCATCTATTGTAAAAACACGATATGAAATTCCGATTTACGGCGGATTGATTGCGGAGCTTGACATCTACCACGGTGATTTGGAAAACCTGCAAACAGTGGAAGTGGAATTCGATACATTGGAGCAGGCTGATAGTTTCATTCCTCCGGAATGGTTTGCAGACGAAATCTCATCTGATATAAGATACAGCAATGCATATCTTGCTCTTTACGGTCTTCCCAATCCCAAATTTTTATAATAATTATGCTTTATAAATTTAAAGAAAGCCAATGATTTCTATAAGCAAAGTAAGAATAGGTTACGGTTTTATTTTATTGTATAATAAAATTTTCCGTTTGCTGACATAATGCTCTGCTTAAAATATATACATTATCGGCTTTCTTTGTTTTTTATGCTGTTTTTTATCTAATCCGCTTATTTCTATCCCAAATTTATATATATTTGTCGATATATTAAATCCAATGTCGAACTTTTCTTCCAATATTTAGAAATATATTATTGCAAAATGCGTTCTTAATGGTTATAATGTACTTGAATGTAAATATTTTACATATTTTCTAGTATTTTTTACGCTCTAAAAACAAGCGGTATACAGGAGGGATAAGTTTTGAGTCAAAACAAAATAAGGGTAATATTGGCGGACGATAATAAAGATTTTTGTGATGTTGTATGTTCATATCTTAACAAACAGGAAGATATAGAAGTTATAGCAATCGCACATGACGGTATAGACACTTTCAATAAAATAAGAGAGTTAAAACCCGATATAGCTATCATAGACAGTATTATGCCTCGTTTAGACGGACTTGGTGTTTTGGAAAAACTTCAAAAACATGCCGACCAAATGCAGAAGCCGATATGTATTATGCTATCTGCTATTAATCAAGAGAAAATAACCCAGCGTGCAATAGAGCTTGGCGCTGAATATTATATCGTAAAGCCTTTCGATATGGATGCCCTCGTAATAAGATTACGTCAGCTTAAGTATACAAAAGCCGGTGAAGGTCCGACTTCGGGTTCTGTTGTTGTCGGAAACACAAATGAAAAAGCCGCCGCCTATGACTTGGAAGCGAAAGTAACCGGAATACTCCATGAAATAGGCGTTCCTGCCCACATACGCGGTTACCACTATATGCGTGAGGCTATAATAATGTCCGTAAACGATATGGACGTACTCAACTATATTACCAAAGAACTTTATCCGGCTATTGCAAAAAAGTGCAACACTACACCCTCAAGAGTTGAAAGAGCCATCCGCCATGCCATAGAAGTAGCATGGAGCAGAGGCAAAATAGACGCAATAGACGAACTTTTCGGATATACAATAAACAATCACAAAGGCAAGCCTACAAACTCTGAATTTATAGCGCTTATAGCCGACAGACTCAGATTAGAACAGAAAGCAAGCTGATAAAACATATAATTCCCCAAATTCCTCAAAAAAGGCGGCATTTCAGCCGCCTTTTCTCGTATATAAATTTATTCCACCACAACCTTTATTTCTTTTGTAACGGATTTTCCTGTTTTACTTTCGGCGGTAACTGTCAGGCTGTATATTCCTTCTTTACCTGTGTTTATATTATCCCTAAATTCCGCGCTCTTTCCTACGCTTATTTTTACATAATCGTCTACGCAAAATCTTTCCCCCTTATCGATAACTATCATATCAGGAGCATTTATCTCCACGCTTTTGCAGCTGTTAAAAAATATTATACCTGCCGGGGCTAATATCACTATTATAAAAGTACAAAAACTCCTTCTCACAATATCACGCTCCTAAACAAATAAATTTACTGCTCACACTTTTAATTTTAGTAAATATATTTACTAAAGTCAATAATATCATAAATAAAATGATAACATCAATCTATAGATGTTTATCGGAAGGTGTTTATGTGGAGTATACTAAACGTATAAGAAATTTAAGAGAAGACGCTGACAAAACCCAGTCTGAAATAGCGGATTTTCTCGGAACCTCACAGACAATGTACGCGCGTTACGAAAGAGGAGCCAATGAACTTCCGATAAGGCATTTGATTTCACTTTGCAAATATTATGATGTATCTGCCGATTATATACTGGGTCTTTCGTCAAAAAAGAAAAGGATATAAAACTTATTTAAAAACCTCGGAAAATATGTTATTATCAAAAATAGTATTTTTCCGAGGTGATTTTTTTGGATACAAAACTATATATGTCGGTATACAATTTTGTTCAAAAACATAGATTTCTTCATAAACCGATTATTTTTATAAATAAAATAAGTCCGCAGATTATGATGGTACTTTTCTACGGACTTATGCCTGTTCTTATAATTTCACGTGATATAAGGATAATAGCTTTTGCTTTTTTTCCTCTTGCCGAACTTATTCTTGTAACAAAATTCAGAGATAAAATCGACCGTCCTCGTCCGTTTGACGTTTTAGACGTAACTCCTTTGGAAAACCATTCAAGCGGACATAGTTTCCCCAGCCTGCACTGTTCCAGTTCCTTCGTAATAACTATGGCTCTGTACTACATTCATCCGTTTCTCGGTTCAGTCGGTCTCATAGTTTCGATATTTGTAGCTGTTTCCAGGCTTTTATCGGGAGTACACTATCCGTCTGATATTATTGCCGGGATAATTATAGGAACGGTTTTCGGACTTCCTTACTTATGCCTCTGATATTTTATCTCTCATCATAAGGCTGTAAACAACCTTTCCGACGTCTTTTCCTTCAAAAAGAACGCCTGTTATAGCCTCTGTTATGGGCATACTGACATTATATTTCTTTGCCAGCTGTGTAGCTGCCTGCGCAGTGTTTACACCCTCGACAACCATGTGAACCTCTTTGAGCGTTTCGTCGAGAGATTTTCCCTGTCCGAGCATTATTCCGGCTCTTCTGTTTCTGGAGTGCATACTTGTACATGTTACAATCAGGTCGCCTATACCCGAAAGTCCGAAAAACGTGCTTTCCTGACCTCCCATTGCAACTCCCAGTCTTTTTATTTCCGCCATGCCCCTTGTCATAAGGGCGGCCTTTGTATTATCGCCGAATCCGAGACCGTCTGACATTCCGGCGGCAAGCGCTATAATATTTTTCATTGCGGCGCCTATCTCAACGCCGATAACGTCCGTATTTGTATACAGTCTGAAATTGGGGTTGCTGAATTCGTGCTGTATCATTTTCGCAAGCTCTTCATCATGAGAAGCTATTACGGCAGCCGTCGGTATCTCCCTGCCTACTTCTTCCGCATGGCTCGGGCCCGATAAAACGGCTACCTCGCACATAGGAGCGCACTCTTTTATAACCTCTGCCAGCGTTTTAAGACTTCCGTCCTCTATTCCCTTTGCCACGTTTACTATTATTTGTCCCTCTTTAAAATAGGGCGCGAATTTCATCATATTTATTCTTACAAACTTTGACGGAACTGCCGCGATTATTATTTCAGCGTCTTTTACCGCTTCCTCCGGAGACGTAACTATTTTTATCTCTTTTCTTATGGGTACTCCCGGGAGAAATTCTTTATGCTCACCGTCTTCCCTTATACGTCTTGCCTCTTCTTCCTTCCACGACCATATAGTAACGTCGTGTCCATACTTATCAAGCATAACGGCAAGGGCAGTGCCCCAGCTTCCGCTGCCTATAACAGCTATTTTTTTCATTGTTTACCTCTCCTTCTTTTTAGGCTTAAGTTTGCCAATGATGTCAAATCTGCTTTCAGTACCGTTTATAAGCCTTTTTATATTCTGCCTGTGCTGTATAAACGCCAACAGTGCCAACGCCGATGTCAATACCACAACCTCAGTAGGATAATGCCAAATGCTGAGTGATATCGGTATAAGAACCGATAATACCAAAGATGTAAGCGATACATATCCGCTCATAAGCACCGCTATAGCTATTATGTAAACAATCAGAGCGGGAAACGGAAATGCTCCAAGCATCATTCCGAGCATTGCCGCAATCCCCTTTCCTCCCTTAAAATGGTGAAAAAACGGAAAATCATGTCCTATTATAGCACCTGTCGCACCGTAAAATCCGGCTGTAACGGCATTTTCTCCGAAAACAAAGTAGCATACATAAAATGCCGCGGCAGCCTTTAAAGCGTCGCAGAAAAATGTAAATAAACCGACCTTTATGCCGAGAGCTCTTACAGTATTCGTAGTCCCGAGATTTCCGCTGCCCGTCTTGCTTATATCGATATTATTTTTCTTACCGACAAAATATGATGTTTGTATACATCCGAAAAAATAACCTATTATAAGGCATATTATTCTAAACATATCAATCTTTATCTCCCTTTTGCCTTACTACGAAATGTATAGGCGTTCCCTTAAACCCAAAGTTCTGCCTAAGCTGATTTTCTATATATCTTCTGTACGAGAAGTGCATAAGCTCCCTGTCGTTTACAAATATAACAAATGTAGGCGGCTTAACTCCTACCTGCGTCATGTAATATATTTTCAGCTGACGTCCTTTTTCGGCAGGAGGCTGCTGCATTGCCATAGCCTCTATAAGAACGTCGTTAAGAACTCCCGTAGATACCCTAAGGCAGTTATTTGCATAAACTTCTCTCACTGTATCGAGCATTTTTATAACCCTCTGTCCTGTAAGGGCGGAAATAAATACTCTGGGAGCATAAGCCATATATGCCAGCTCGTTGGATATGTCCTTCAAGAACTTGTTCATTGTTTTATCGTCTTTTTCTATTGCGTCCCATTTATTTACCGCAATAATAGCCGCTTTACCTCTTTCGTGGGCAATTCCCGCTATCTTCGTATCCTGGTCTGTTATGCCTTCCTGCGCGTCTATTACAAGCACCGCTACATCGCAGCGTTCTACTGCCGCTACCGCTCGTATAATACTGTATTTTTCAATATCCTCTTTAATTTTGCTTTTTCTTCGCATACCGGCAGTGTCTATCAGAACATATTTCTGCCCGTCAAGCTCAAAAGGAGTATCTATTGCGTCCCTTGTTGTACCGGGTATATTGCTTACAATAAGCCTGTCCTCGCCCAGTATTCTGTTTATAAGGGATGATTTGCCGACGTTCGGTTTTCCGATTAGAGCTACTTTTATAACGTCCTCCTCTTCGGCATTTTCCGCTCCTTCGGGGAAATGAGAGCATACTGCGTCCAGCATATCTCCCAGACCTAACGCCTGTCCTGCCGAAATCGGATATACTTCTCCTATTCCGAGACTGTAAAATTCATATACGTCAAGGTTTTCCTTACGCATGTCGTCAACCTTGTTTACAGCAAGCACAACAGGTTTCTTAGTTCTTCTGAGGATGTTCGCAACCTGTGCGTCATCTTCCGTAACTCCCTGCTTTACATCCGTAACGAAAATAATTACATCTGCGGTTTCTATTGCAATCTGTGCCTGCGTAAGTATCTGTCTGAGTATTATGTCCTCTGCGTCAGGCTCCATTCCGCCTGTGTCAATCAGTGTAAATTTGTAATTAAGCCACTCAACATCCGCATAAATTCTGTCTCTTGTAACTCCCGGCTTATCCTGTACTATTGATATTCTCTCGCCTGCAAGTCTGTTAAACAGCGTCGATTTGCCGACGTTAGGTCTGCCAACAACAGCGACTATAGGTTTACTCATATTTTATTCCTCCGTATTCATTATCCTATTTACAAGGCTTTCGGCAGAGTTTAAGGCAATCTTTACCCCAAGGTCTCTTTCTATATCCGACAAATATATGTCGTCAAGAAGCACCGTCTCTCCGTTTCTCAGCAGACTGTCGGGAAGAATTATATATTCTCCCAGTTCCCTGCCTCTAAGCTGATTTATTATATCGGTTCCCGTCAAAAGTCCCGATACGGTTATCATTTCTCCGAAAAAATCATTTCTTATACAATAAGTATTGATTGTTATATTAGGGAATTTTTTCATTATT